>JADGRJ010000172.1 GCA_017881025.1 Rhizobacter sp.
CTTCGCCGCCGACAACGGTGCCGGCGAGGTCGCCGCCGGCGGCGCAACGCGTGGCGGCGTCGGTGGCACGGCGGCCGTCACCGGAGGCGGCGCGGTGCGCTGCGGCGCCGGTCGCTGCGGCGCTGCCTGTGCCGGCTGCGGCGTCGCCGGCGCGCGCTGCTCCGGCTGCCGCGGCGGCGGCGTCTCGATCGGTGCCGGGCGCGCCGTCGGCATCGGCGCGGTCGGGCTGAAGGTGGTCGCGGGGGAATCCGACGGCGGCGCGACACGCGCGGTCGGCAGGTACGTCGGCAGGTACGCGGTCTTGATTTGCGTCGCGTCGACGACCTGCTCGACCTGGGGCGCTGCCGCCGCGTCGAGCAAGCCGGGCACGGTGATGCCGGGCCGGCCGCGCGTCGGGATCTCGGCGTGGCCGTCGAGCACCGCGCGCAGCTGCTCGCCGCTTTGCGGCCGCTGGTTCGGGCGGATCGCGAGCATCCACGACATCGCCTCGAGGAAGCGCGGCGAGACGCCGGGAACGATGCGGTTTTCGATCGCATCGCCGTCGTCCTGGACGGCGCGCGCCGTCGCCGGCGCCGGCGGCACGCCGAAGCACAGGTAGTGGACGACCGCGCCGAGCGCATAGATGTCGGTCCACGGGCCCTGGCGCAACTGCGTCATCTCGGCGTACTGCTCGATCGGCGCGTAGCTCGGTTTCAGGATCGCCGTGAGCGATTGCGTGCGGTCGCTGATGACGCGCCGCGCCGCGCCGAAATCGAGCAGCACCGGCGGGCCGTCGCGCGGCAGGAGGATGTTGTCGGGGGCGATGTCGCGGTGGTAGACGCCTTCGCGGTGAAGCAGTTCGAGCGCCGACAGGATGGGAGTCAGGACGCTACGGATCCACGCCTCGTCGGGCGCGTGTGCCATGCCGCGCCGCGCGTCGCGCAGCGTCACGCCCTGCAGGAACGGCATCACCATGTAGGCGGTGGCGTTGTCCTCCCAGAAGCGGTAGACCTTGACCAGCGACGGATGGTCGAAGCGGGCGAGCAGGCGCGCCTCGTTGATGAACGAGCGCAGGCCGATCGCGTAGGTCTCGGCGAACGAGCTCGAGCGCACCGTGATCTGCGGCCCGGCGCCGCGCGCGGCGAGCGACGCCGGCATGTATTCCTTGAGCGCGACCTCGCGCTCGAGCGAGTGGTCCTGCGCCAGGTAGACGATGCCGAAGCCGCCGACGCCGAGGACGCGGATGATCTCGAATTCCCCGAACCGCGTTCCCGGCGGCAGCGCGTCGTGGTCGGTTCCCGATGTCGGGACCGAGGGCTTGCTGAGGGTGGGTGGGTGGGTGCTCATCGGTCAGCGGCGGGCCACGGCCCCGGGAGACCGCGAGCTTACCGCAGGCCCCTGGCCGCGGCCACCCTCGGCCGGGGGGCCGTTTTGAATCCGGTTTCGGGGTTGAAAATAGCGCTCTTCCGCATCGATCGCATCCCCAAAGCGTGCGAAAACCCATGGCCACGATCCTCCAGCACCTTCCCGTCGGCGAGCGCGTCGGCATCGCCTTCTCGGGCGGCCTCGACACCAGCGCGGCGCTGCACTGGATGCGGGGCAAGGGAGCGGTGCCCTATGCCTACACCGCCGACCTCGGCCAGCCGGACGAGCCCGACTACGACGACATCCCGCGCCGGGCGCTCCAGTACGGCGCCGAGAAGGCGCGCCTGATCGACTGCCGCGCCCAGCTCGCCGCCGAGGGCCTGGCGGCGCTGCAGTGCGGCGCCTTCCACATCTCGACCGCCGGCGTCACCTACTTCAACACCACGCCGCTCGGCCGAGCCGTCACCGGGACGATGCTGGTCTCGGCGATGAAGGAGGATGGCGTCGACATCTGGGGCGATGGCAGCACCTACAAGGGCAACGACATCGAGCGCTTCTACCGCTACGGCTTGCTTGCCAACCCGGCCCTGCGCATCTACAAGCCGTGGCTCGACCAGGCGTTCATCGACGAGCTCGGCGGCCGCGCCGAGATGTCGGCGTTCATGGCGAAAGCCGGCTTCGCCTACAAGATGTCGGCCGAGAAGGCGTACTCGACCGACTCGAACATGCTCGGCGCGACGCACGAGGCCAAGGACCTGGAGCAGCTCGCGACCGGCATGACGATCGTCCAGCCGATCATGGGCGTCGCCTTCTGGAAAGACGAAGTCGCGGTGAAGCGTGAATCCGTCACGGTTCGCTTCGCCGAGGGACGGCCGGTGGCGCTGAACGGCGTCTCCTACCCCGGCCTGGTCGAGCTGCTGCTCGAGGCCAACCGGATCGGCGGCCGGCACGGCCTCGGGATGAGCGACCAGATCGAGAACCGCATCATTGAGGCGAAGAGCCGCGGCATCTACGAGGCGCCGGGCCTTGCGCTGCTCTTCATCGCCTACGAACGGCTCGTCACCGGCATCCACAACGAAGACACGATCGAGCAGTACCGCGACCACGGCCGCCGCCTCGGGCGGCTCCTCTACCAGGGCCGCTGGTTCGACCCGCAGGCGATCATGCTGCGCGAGACCGCCGAGCGCTGGGTCGCGCGTGCGATCACCGGCGAGGTGACGATCGAGCTGCGCCGCGGCAACGACTACTCGATCATGAATACCGAGTCGCCCAACCTCAGCTACAAGCCCGAGCGGCTGACGATGGAAAAGGGCGCGTCGAGCTTCTCGCCGCAGGACCGGATCGGCCAGCTGACGATGCGAAACCTCGACATCGCCGACACGCGCGAGAAGCTGCTCGCTTATGCGAAGGCCGGTCTGCTCACTGCCGGGCCAGGGTCATCGCTGCCGCGTTTGAAGGGCGGAGGCGACGGCGAGTGATGCTCATGGCTTGATAGGTCGACCGCGTTCAAGCCGCGGGCGGACACCGAACGCGCCAAGCCGCGGGCGGCTGGCCAGTGACGCTTCGCTGCCCGACCGCGGCTTTGCGCGCTCGGTCGTCGCAGCGGCGGCGATCGCAGCGCGTTCAAGCGGACGACGCGATCGTCACACGACCACCGGCTCGTGCTCGAGGCGGATGCCGAAGCGGCCGTAGACGCTTTCCTGGATCGCGCGCGAGAGCGTCATCACCTCCGAGCCGATGGCGGCGCCGCGGTTGACGAGGACGAGCGCCTGGCGCTCGTAGACGCCGGCCTGGCCGACCGACTTTCCCTTCCAGCCGCAGGCGTCGATCATCCAGGCGGCGGCGAGCTTGACGCTGCCGTCGGGCATCGGGTAGTGGACGATCTCCGGGTCGCGGCCGATGATGTCGCGGCACTGCTCGGGCGTGACGACCGGGTTCTTGAAGAAGCTGCCTGCGTTGCCGATCGCCGCCGGGTCGGGCAGCTTGGCGCGGCGGATCGCGACCACCCAGTCGAAGATCTGGCGCGCGTTGGGCGAGTCGATGCCGGTTTCGCTCATCTTCTTCTGCAACTCGAGGTAACCGAGCACCGGCTGCCACGGCCGCGGCACTCGGAAGCGAACGCGCGTGATCAGGCTCCGGCCCGCGAGCGAATGCTTGAATACGCTGTCGCGATAGGCGAAAGCGCAGGTTTGCGGACCGAGCGTGACGCTGCGGCCGGTGACGAGATCGACGGCGTCGAGCGACTCGAAGCGCTCCTTCAGCTCGACACCGTAGGCGCCGATGTTCTGCACCGGCGCCGCGCCGACGGTCCCCGGGATGAGGGCGAGGTTCTCGAGCCCCGGCCAGCCCTGGTCGAGGGTGAAGTCGACAAAATCGTGCCAGCTCTCGCCCGCCCCCGCCTCGACGATCCAGGCGTCGGGCCGCTCCTCGACGATGCGCATGCCGCGCACCTCGACCTTGAGAACGACCTGCGGCATGTCGCGCGTGAGGATGATGTTGCTGCCGCCGCCGAGGATGAACTTGGGCGCGCGGCCGAGCACCTTGTCGTCGACGACGCAGCGCACGTCGGCGTCGCTCGTGATGCGAACGAGCGTCTTGGCGACCGCGGGCAGGCCGAACGTGTTGTAGGGTTTGAGGTTCACCCCCGCGTCGATTTGCATGGGAGAATTTTGGCCCATAAGCGCGCGTGCCGGGGCTTCGCCGGCGGCCGTTGGGAGAGTTCGCAGATGCCCAGCTTCGATACCGTCCTCGACCCCGACCTGGTCGAGGTGAGGAACGCCGTCGACCAGAGCGCGAAGGAGATCGGCACGCGCTTCGACTTCAAGGGCTCGTCGTCGAAGGTCGAGCTCAAGGACAAGGAGATCACGCTCTTCGCCGACAACGAGTTCCAGCTCGGCCAGGTGCTCGACATCCTGATCGCCAAGCTGAGCAAGCGCAACGTCGACGCGCGCTTCCTCGACCGCGGCGCCAAGATCGAGAAGATCGGCGGCGACAAGGTCAAGCAGCTCGTCGTCGTGAGGAGCGGCATCGACGCCGAGACGGCGAAGAAGCTGCAGACGACGATCAAGCAGAGCAAGCTCAAGGTGCAGGCTTCCATCCAGGGCGACACGGTGCGCGTCGTCGGCGCCAAGCGCGACGACCTGCAGGCGGCGATGGCGCTCATCCGCAAGGAAATCGCCGACCAGCCGCTCTCGTTCAACAACTTCCGCGACTGAGCCGATGAAAGGCCTCGCCGCCGTCGCCGCCTTGCTCTGTGCCGCCGGCGCTGCCGCGCAGACGGTGTCGATGGGCGGCAGCCTGGGCAGCAACGCGCTCCTCGTCATCGACGGCAAGCCGAAGAACGTCGCCGTCGGCACGACGGTCGACGGCATCCGCCTGGTGAGCGTCACCGGCAACGAGGCGGTCGTCGAGGTGAAGGGCAAGCGCATGAGCCTGCGCCTGGGCGATGCGCAGGTGAACCTCGGCGGCAAGGGCAGCGAGGGCTCGGGGCGCCAGATCGTCCTCACCGCCGAGAGCGGCGGCCACTTCTTCGCCAACGGCTCGATCAACGGCAAGAGCGTTCGCTTCGTCGTCGACACCGGCGCGACCAGCGTCTCGATGAGCGCCGACGAGGCCGACCGCCTCGGCATCGACTACAAGAACGGCCCGCGCGGCATGGCGCGAACCGCCAACGGCGTCGTGCCGATGTACCAGGCGTCGCTCGCCTCGCTGCGCATCGGCGACGTCCAGGTCTACAACGTCCAGGCCACCGTCGTTCCCGCGCCGATGGGCTACATCCTGCTCGGCAACAGCTTCCTGACGCGCTTCCAGATGAAGCGCGAGAACGACGTCCTGACGCTCGACCTGCGCTACTAGCGCCGGTTTCACCCGCGCCGGCCGGCTGTCGCCGCGCTGACACGGCAAATCGAACGATCGTGCTAAAAAGAGCGCCGGCCCGCGCCTCCCGGAGACCTCGATGGACCTCGCCTTCACCCCCGAAGAACAAGCTTTTCGCGAGCAGATCCACGCCTGGGTTCGCGACAACCTGCCCAAGGACATCAGCGACAAGGTCCGGAACTCGATCCACCTGACGCGCGACGACCTGCAGCGCTGGGCGAAGATCCTGGGCAAGCAGGGCTGGCACGGCTGGGGCTGGCCGAAGCAGTTCGGCGGCCCGGGCTGGAACGCGGTCCAGAAGCACCTGTTCGAGGAGGAGACCGCGCTCGCCGGCGCGCCGCGCGTGATCCCGTTCGGGCCGGTGATGGTCGCGCCGGTGATCATGGCCTTCGGCACGCCCGAGCAGCAGAAGCGCTTCCTGCCCGGCATCGCCAGCGGCGAGGTGTGGTGGAGCCAGGGCTACAGCGAGCCCGGCTCGGGATCCGACCTGGCGTCGCTGAAGACGAAGGCCGAGCGGCGCGGCGACAAGTACATCGTCAACGGCCAGAAGACCTGGACGACGCTGGGCCAGTACGGCGACTGGATCTTCTGCCTCGTCCGCACGTCGAACGAAGGCAAGCCCCAGACCGGCATCAGCTTTCTCCTCATCGACATGAAGAGCCCCGGCATCACGGTGCGGCCGATCATCACGATGGAAGGCGAGCACGAGGTCAACGAGGTCTGGTTCGACGATGTCGAGGTCCCCGCCGACCAGCTCGTCGGCGAGGAGAACAAGGGCTGGACCTACGCCAAGCACCTGCTCGCGCACGAGCGCACCAACATCGCCGACGTCAACCGTGCCAAGCGCGAGCTCGAGCGGCTGAAGCGCGTCGCCCAAGCCGAGGGCGTCTACGACGAGGGGCGGTTCCGCGACCAGATCGCGCTCCTCGAGGTCGACGTCGTCGCCCTCGAGATGATGGTGCTGCGCGTGCTCTCGGCCGAGAAGAGCGGCAAGCAGAGCCTCGACGTCGCCGGCCTGCTGAAGATCCGCGGCAGCGAGATCCAGCAGCGCTACTCCGAGCTGATGATGCTCGCCGCCGGGCCGGCGGCGGTGCCGCTCGATCGCGAGGCGATCGCCGCGGGCTGGCAGGCCGACCAGCTCGCCGGCGCGTTCGTCGCGCCGCTCGCCTCGACCTACTTCAACATGCGCAAGACGACGATCTACGGCGGATCGAACGAAGTGCAGAGAAACATCGTCGCCCAGACGGTGCTCGGGAGCTGACCATGGACTTCGACTTCACCGACGACCAGGAGATGCTCCGCGACACCGTTCGCCGCTGGGTCGAGCGCGGCTACGACTTCGAGCGCCGCCGTTCGGTCGTCAAGGCCGGAGGCTTCTCGCGCGAGGCGTGGCAGGAGATCGCCGACCTCGGCATCTGCGGCCTACAGGTGCCCGAAGCCCAGGGCGGCCTCGGCCTCGGCCCGGTCGACGCGATGGTCGTGCTCGAGGAGCTCGGCCGCGGCCTCGTGCTCGAGCCGTACGCCGCCGTCGCGCTGGTCGCGACCAGCCTGCTCAAGGCGAGCAACAACGCCGCCGCGGCGGAGCGCCTGCAGGGCATCGCCGAAGGCCGGCAGATCGTCGTCCTGGCCCAGGAAGAGAGGCATTCGCGCTACCGCCTCGGCCACGTCGAGACGAAGGCCGCGGGCGCGGGCAACTCCTGGAAGCTGAGCGGCAAGAAGATCGTCGTCCCCGCAGGCGGCGCGGCCGACGCGTTCATCGTCTCGGCGCGCGTCAGCGGCGGCGTCGATGACGGCGACGGCGTCGGCCTGTTCCTCGTCGCCAAAGGCGGGCCCGGCGTCGCGGTGCGCGCGTACCCGACGCAGGACGGCGCGAGCGGCGCCGACCTCGTCCTCGCCGATGCCGGCGCGACGCTGCTGCTCGCCGCCGGCGCGGCGCTGCCGGCGCTCGAGCACGCCGTCGACGCCGGCATCGCCGCGCTCTGCGCCGAGGCCGTCGGCGCGATGGACAAGCTGGTCGCGATCACGGTCGAGTACATGAACACGAGGAAGCAGTTCGGCGTCGCCATCGCCAGCTTCCAGGCGCTGCGCCACCGCGTCGCCGACGTCAAGATGCAGCTCGAGCTGGCGCGCTCGATGAGCTACTACGCGACGCTCAAGCTCGGCGAGGAGCCGGCGGCGCGGCGGCGCGCGCTGGCGCAGGCGAAGGTGCAGCTCGGCACGTCGATGCGCTTCGTCGGCCAGCAGTGCATCCAGCTGCACGGCGGCATCGGCGTCACCGACGAGTACGCGGCGAGCCACTACTTCAAGCGGCTGACGGTGATCGAGATGACCTTCGGCGACACGCTGTTCCAGCTCGGCGAGGTGTCGCGCCAGATGCAGCAGACGGCTGGCGTCTTCGCCTGAGGATGACGCCGCCACGCTCGCTGCGTTCGCTGCCGCCCGCCGAGGCGCGGCCGGGCTTGCCCCGCGCCCGACCGGACGTCCGATGCCTTTTGGATTGACCGCGGTCGCCGGCCTCGAGGTCGGCCACTTCACCGACCCGCGCCGGCCGACCGGCTGCACGGTGATCATCGCCCGCGACGGCGCCGTCGCGGGCGTCGACGTGCGCGGCGCGTCGCCCGGCACGCGCGAGACCGAGCTGCTCGATCCGGTCAACGCGATCGACAAGGTGCACGCGATCGTCCTCGCCGGCGGCAGCGCCTTCGGCCTCGACGCCGCGGGCGGCGTGATGCGCTGGCTCGACGAGCGGGGCATCGGCGCGACGATCGGCGCGCCGACCGAGGGCGTCGCGCAGCCGTTCGTCGTGCCGATCGTTCCGGCGGCGATCCTGTTCGATCTCTGGGTCGGCGACGCGCGCATCCGCCCCGACGCCGCCGCCGGCCACGCCGCCTGCGAAGCGGCGTCACGCGATTCGCCCGCCGAAGGCAATGTCGGCGCCGGCGCCGGCGCTTCGGTCGGCAAGCTGTTCGGCATCGGCCGGGCGATGAAGGGCGGCGTCGGCACCGCGTCGATCGAGGTCGGCGGCATCACGGTCGCCGCGCTCGTCGCCGTCAACGCGATCGGCGACGTCGTCGATCCGCGCACGGGGCGCGTCGTCGCCGGCGCGCGCACCGAGGACGGCAGGAAGCTCATCGGCACGATGCGCGCGCTCAAGCGCGGCGAGCTGCCGGCGCGGCTCGAGCCGCGCAACGCGGCCGGCGCGGCGACGACGCTTGCCGTCGTCGCGACCGACGCGATCATGACCAAGGCCGAAGCGACCAAGGTCGCGCAGATGGC
>JADGRJ010000173.1 GCA_017881025.1 Rhizobacter sp.
CGGCCGCGAACTCGAGCGCGAACCGGGTGCTGAAGAAGTCGGGATGCAGGTCGTGCGCCACCGCCTGGGGCTGCACGTCGAGCACTGTGCACAGGTGCGCCGCCATGTCGACGAGGGCGCCGCACGTGGCCGCGTTGTCGAGGTCGCCGACGTGCGGCGAGAGAAAGGCCTCGTCGCCGCGCGTGATGCAGATCGTGTTCTTCAGCCAGGCGCCGGTAGCGAGCACCGAGGGCCCCGGGCGCGGCAGCTTGACGGGCATCGGCGTGTAGCCGCGCGCCCGCCGGACGAACTGCGGCGCGCCGCCGGCCCCGAGCCGCAGCACGCTGTCGTCGCAGCGGGCGACGATGTCGCGGTCGTGCATCAGCAGCGCGTCGGCGATGCCTTCGAGCCGCATCGCCGCTTCGTCATTGCCGGTCACCAGCGGCTCGCCGCCCGGGTTGGCGCTGGTCATGACGAGCAGCAGGTCGTGCGCGTCGTCCAGCCAATCGGTGCCCGCGGGGCGGCCCGCCGCTTCGTGGAAGAGGAGAAACTGGATCGGCGTGCACGGCAGCATCACACCAAGCACGTTCAGGCCCGGGGCGACGCCGGCGAGGCGCTCGGCGCAGCCGGGCTGCATCGGCAGCAGCACGATCGGCCGCTCGCGCGATTGCAGGAGCTCCCACTCCGCAGGCCCCGCGCGCACCCAGAGCGCGGCCGAGGCGAGGCTCGCCGCCATCACCGCGAACGGCTTTTCCTCGCGCTGCTTGCGTTGGCGCAACCGCGCCACGGCGTCGGCGTTGCGGGCGTCGCAGGCGAGGTGGAAGCCGCCGAGGCCCTTGATGGCGACGATGCTGCCGGCGCGCAGCAATGCCACCGTGGCCGCGATCGGGTCGCCGGCCACGGGCCGGTTTCGCGCATCGACGAGCGCGAGCGCCGGCCCGCATGCGGGGCAGGCATTCGGCTCGGCGTGGAAGCGCCGGGACGCGGGATCGGTGTATTCGCGCAGGCACAGCGCGCACTGCGCGAAGGCGGCCATGCTGGTCTGGGCACGGTCGTAGGGGAGCTTGCGGGTCAGCGTATAGCGCGGGCCGCACTGCGTGCAGTTGATGAAGGCGTAGCGGTGGCGCCGGTCGGCCAGATCGAACAGTTCAGCGAGGCAGGGATCGCAGGTGGCCGTGTCCGGCGGGATCGAGGTCGTCACCTTGCCTTGCCGGCTGGCCAGGATGCGAAAACCCGGCTCGCGCTGCAACGGCGCGCGCGCCGTGGCCTGGAGATGCTCGACGCGTGCCAGCGGCGGCGCGTCCGCCTTCAGTTGCCGCTCGAACGATGCGAGCGAACGCGCCGGCCCCTCGACCTCGATCGAGACGCCGTCGGCATCGTTGCAGACCCATCCGGCCAGGCCCATGTCGCGCGCCAGGCGGAAGACGAAAGGCCGAAAGCCCACGCCCTGGACCGCGCCGCGAACCCGGATCGCGCGGCGCTCGACATCGGCTTGGGCGAGGCTCGGCATCGCAGCGGCGTTTCAGGAGGCTTCGGCGACGCGATCGCCACGACGCGCGCCGGGCGCCAGGCGAGGCTCGGCACCGAGCCAGTACAGGCCATTGGCCATGATGCAAAAACCCGTCGCGGCGAACCAGACCATGGCGCCGCCGACGAACCCGGTGAACGCCAGCCACCAGGGGCTGTGCACCAGGGACAGGACCGAACCCAGGCACAGGTTAATGCCGACGACCAGGTAGATTCGCCGTTCGAGGTACCAGCTGTCCGTCTGGAGGAAATACAGCTCTCCCGGCTTCCACCCGGGCCGGGCCAGCGCCGGCCGGAACCCCAGGCGCGCGAGCACGTTGCCGACGATGCAGAACCCGGTCAGCGCCACGGCGATCGAGGCGGCACCGGTGGCTGTCACGGCGAGGATCCACAAGGGATCGAGCCAGAGGGCCAGGCCCGTCGAGGCGAGGAGAACGCAACCGGCGACGAGCCATACGGTGCGTTCGATGTACCACCGGTCCGTGGGGACGATGTAGACGCCGGGATTCGCAGACATGATCGGTTCCTTCCGTGTGATGAGTGAAGTGGGCGCCGCCCGGATGGGCCTCAGCGCGCGAACGCCGTGTCGGCCGGCGGGTCTCCCTGCTTCGGCACGCCGGCCCGCGCCGCTGGCTCGAGAGCGCCGACGTCGGCTGCCTGCTTCAGCGCCGGCGCGTGCTCCAGGCACCGCTCCCGCGCCGCCCGTGCGCCGCGCTCGATCCAGGCCAGCCATTCGTTCATGCCTTCACCGGAAGTGGCCGAGACCTCGATGATCTCGATCGCCGGGTTGACGCGGCGCGCGTTGGCGAGGCAGCGCCCGACGTCGAAGCTCAGGTGTGGCAGCAGGTCGACCTTGTTCAGCAGCATCAGCGCCGCGGCGTGGAACATGTCGGGGTACTTGAGCGGCTTGTCCTCGCCTTCGGTGACCGAAAGCACGACCACCTTGTGCGCCTCGCCGAGGTCGAAGCCGGCGGGGCAGACCAGATTGCCGACGTTCTCGATCATCAGCACCGAGTCCTCGGCCGGCGCCAGGCGGCCGAGCGCGGTCTCGACCATCGCGGCGTCGAGATGGCAACCCTTGCCGGTGTTGATCTGGATCGCCGGCGCGCCGGTGGCGCGAATGCGGTCGGCGTCGAACGTCGTCTGCTGGTCGCCTTCGATCACCGCGACGTGGATCAGCCCCGACAGGCGCTCGATCGTGCGTACGAGCAGCGTCGTCTTGCCCGAGCCCGGGCTGGAGACCAGGTTCAGCGCGAAGATCCCGCGCTGCGCGAGCCCGGCCCGGTTGCGCTGCGCGATCGCGTCGTTCCTGGCCAGGATGTCGCGCTCGATCCGGACCATGCGCGCCTGCGTCATGCCGGGCACGGAATTGCCGGCCGCGCCGTGGCCGAAGTGGAGGTTGCCGCCGGCCTGCGGGTGCGCATGTTCTTCCGCATGGCTGTGCGCCGTGCCATCGGAGTGGGTGTGCCAACCGATCGCGCCCGGGTCATGCGAGTGGTCATGCGAGTGGACATGCGCGGGGTCATGCGCATGGCTGTGCACGGTGCCGTCGGCATGCGTGTGCTCAGCGCCCTCGACGTGGGCCTGGTCGTTACCGCAACCGCAGGTCATGCACATGGTCGGTCTCCCGTTGGCGTAGCGTTCATACGATCTCGATCTCCAGCACCCGCATGCGGTCGCCGCCGGTGACCTGGAGCTGATAGTGCGCGCATTTGGGACACGCGTCGCCGCGTCCGGCGATGACGACGGCTTCGCAGCAGCGCATGCACCACGCCGTGCCCTCGCATTCGACGATCTCCAGCCGGGCCGCATCGGCGAGCGAGCCGCGCTTGACGACCTCGAAGGCGAAGCGCAACGCCTCGATCTCGACCTGGGCAAGCTTGCCGATCTCGAGGCGCACCGCCGCCACGCGTTGCGCGCCGTTCGAACGCGCCGTCTCGTCGACGATCTCGCGGACGCCTTCGGCCAGCGACATCTCATGCATGGTCGAACTCGACACGGCAGGAGACGCAGGGATCGAGCGAATGCGCCGTGCGGACGACGCGTCGCTTCAGCGCTTCGAGATCGTCGGCCGGCGCCAGGGTCAGCGTCGATGCGAGGGCGCCTTCGGGATGGAAGTTCCATTCGGTCGGCGCGACGATGCGATAGGCCGCGGCTCGATCACGGTCCAGATGCACGTGGTGGACGAGCAGCCCGCGCGCGTTCTCGACCCAGGCGATGCCGCCGCCGGACGGCGCGGCCTGCGCCCCGACGGCCGCCGAGACGCGGCCGGCCAGCAGCAGAGCGAGCTCGCGCAGGCGAGCCACGAAGCGGGCGACGACGCGCCCGTACGACAGCCCGGCGATCAGCGGATCGGACCGCAACCGCGCCAGCGCGCCGGTCTCGGCGGGAGCGCCGCGCCACGTCGGCCGGCGCACGAAGCCGGAATCGGCCTCGCATGCGGCCCAGAGCTCGACCATCTCCACGGCGCGATCGCGGCCGTCGAGCAAGGCGACCTCCGCCGCGGCAGGAGCGGCGCGGCCATCGACCACGCCCTCCTCGTCGCGCATGCGGCGGATGAATCGCGCCGCGGCAGTCCTTCCGGCGTCGATCCAGCGATCGAGCTCAGCGGCGGATCGCGTCGCCAGCCACTCGTGGGCGTCAACCCCGAACGCCGCCATCGCGATGGCGCTCGCGCCCGCGTCCGACACGGCGGACTGAGGGCGCGAAGGCGCGGAAGCACGCGCCGCTGCGACGGCTGCCTCCTCGGGCTCCTCGCCGACCCAGCGCGGCCAGTCGAGCAAGGTGCGCCAGGCGTGTTCGCGCACGACCTCGGCGGAGACCTCGGCGCTGCATCGGGCCAGCGCTTCGGCAGTCGTCGCCTCGCCGGCCGCGACGGCGCAGGCGAGCTCGCCGGCCGCCGCCTGGGAGCGGCCGCAGATCGAAAAGAGCAGCGGCAGCGCCGCCCGGATTTCCGCGCGCGTGCGTCCCTGCAGCAGGGAGCGCGCGGCGTCGGGCCGTGTCGAGGTGATGCGGATGCGCTCGATCCGCCCGGCACCGACGCGAAGTCCGATGCACAAGTCTCCTTCAAGGTCCACGGTCGCCCCGCGGCGGCACACCAAGCAGGAAATCGCGCTTGCTGAGCACCGGCGACGCCCTGGCCGGTGCGGCCAGCGTCTCGCCGGCGCGCGGCGCGCGAGTCTGCGGCGACTCGCGACTGGCCGCGTCGAACAGGGCATCGAGCGCCGCCACCGCCGTATCGCGCGCCTCACGCTGATCGGCGAACTCGAACATCGGCGAGAACAGCGAGCAGGCCTGGTAGTCGCCGAGAGCCGCGTCGCGGGCGCCGATGAACTCGAACACGCCGGCGGGAAAGACGTAGTGCCGGCTTTCCCGCTCGCCGATCGCCTGCCATTTCGCGGTCACCCGCGGCATCAGCACGAGGTTCATGAACCACGGCGTGACGAGGATGCCGAGCCAGTGGTCGCTCCACGGGCGAAAGCCGACCGCTTCGACGCAAAGTGCCGGATTCAGCATCGGCATGTCGCGCATCTGCTTGTCCAGGACGCTGCGAAACGCCTGTTGCAGCGCTGCGGCCGGCGATGGCCGGTCGGCGTGAAGGAGCGCCGCGTCAGTCATCGAGCACCAGGAACTTCTGCTTCTCGCACGCGCAGTTGGGACAGGTCCAGTGCGCGGGCAGGTCGTTGAACGGCGTGCCCGGCGGGATCTGCCAGACCGGGTCGCCTTCGACCGGGTCGTACGGGGTCCAGCAGATCCCGCACTCGAGCCGCGTCGTGGGACCGATCGTGGCCTGCCGGCCGGCCGGTGTGCTGGATTCGTCCATGCGATTCAGGCCGCGGCGATCGATTCGCTCATCCACTGGACGAGGTCGGTGAGCCGCTCGTGCGTCTCGGCCAGGTCCTCGCTGGCGGCGACGGCCACCTCGGGCATCTCGATGACCTCGATCGTGTTCAGGATCAGGGTCTGCATGTTGTTGAAGTACTGCACCCGCCAGACGTTGCGCGCCGCCGTGCTGCTGATGCGGCAGTTGCCGAAACCGCGCGACAGGATGACGACCGAGCCGCCGTCGAGGACGCGGTCGATGTGGACCGTGTCCTCGGGCGAGAGCGGCAGGAGCGTCAGGTTGATCACGTGCGCGGGCGTGTCCGGGCCGCTGCGATCCATCGCTTCCTGGAGCTCGTGGATCAGCGCCGGAACGTTCATCGCGCCGGGCGGCAGCTCGAAGTCCCGCAACTTCGACGCGGCGCGCTCGCGGGCGAGCCGGCCCACCACCGGCGGGACCGGCGCGGCGAGAAGATAGTCGTGCCGCAGGGCGCCGCCGGCTTCGAAGTGCTGCTCGCGCCAGACGCCGGAGAACACCGTCTCCTGGATGCGGATCTCGTGATCCGTGTCGACAGTGGCAGCCACCTCGCCTTCGCCAAGGGTCTCGTTGAGCACGCGCAGCGAGTCGGCGGCGAGGCCCTTCAGGTCGAGCACGGGCAGATCGCCCGCGCCCGCGAGCCAGCCGGCGAAGTGCTGCAGGAAGGTCTCGAGCACGTCGCGCGCGCCGGCGACGTCGTTGCCCGGCCCGGGCTCGGAAAGGCGGGGCATCTCGAAGGTCGACATCTCGCGCGGCATCGGCATGTACTCGATCGATTCCTCGGGCCCTGCGCTCAGGCTGCGGATCGGGATCGTCACGGATGGCATGGCTACGCTCCTTCGCCTCAGTGGCAGGACGACGACTCGGACGGCCCGGCGACGGTGACCGGGATGCCGATCGTCGGCGGCCGGCTCGGCGCCGCCGCGAGCAGACGGTCGAGCTCGCCGAGATACACGTCCCAGTCGCGGATGCCGTCGACGGCGCCGAGGTAGCGGCCGTCGCGCAGCATCACGAAGGCGGGCCAATGCGCGAAGGCGTAGCGCCTGGCCAGGGCGCGGGCCGGCACGGGCGGCAGCAGCGCCACGCGAAAGCGCCCAGGCCGGCTGGCGACCAGCTCCGGCACGATCACCGCCAGATCGAGGGTCTCCTTGATGCGCTCGGGATCCTCGACGAAGACGACCATCGCGGCGCCGGACTGCTCCGCCCACGCCTCGAAGGTCGTGGCGTCGAGCACCGCCGCGCCGGTTTCCTGCACCAGTCGCACAAGCAGCGGATGTAGCGCCGCCGCCGGCAGCGCCGTTGCCTCCATCGACACGTTCATCGCAAGCCCCCGTTTCGAAGATGCGCCGGCAAGCGAGGTTCGCGACCGACCAGGTCGGCGAAGTACTCGTCGACGCAGGAATCGCCGGCAAGCACCGCGGCCAGGGCGAGTCGCCCCGCCCGAGCCTGCGCCGCCTCCGTGGCGCTCAGCACCTGGCGCGCCGTGCCATGAAAGCCGAGCACCCAGGTGCCGACGGCTTGCTGGCCGATCAGGATCATGTCGAGACGTTCCCGCTCGCCCTCGCCTTCGCACCAGGCAAAGCTGCCCACGGGCTCGACCACCTGCATGGGAACGCCGATGCACATCAGCGACTCCCTCGGGTCTGGTTCATGAAGCGCGCATCGCCGATCCGGCAGGCCTCGGTCGCCGAGGGGCGCCCCGCTTCATAGGCTTCGATCCGCAGCGCATCGGCGCCGAGCGGTTCCTGCGCAGGCTCGATGCGCCGCGTCGGCGTGACGCCCCAGGCAGCCAGTTCGGCCACGGCGAGCCCGACCGCCTCGTCGAGGCGGGCGCGGACCAGCGGGCTGAGGCTGCCGCCGAGATCGTCGAGCACGTCCGGCTGCACGCCGATGAGCGTGATCTTCTCCGGGAAGCGGCCGCGCACCCGGGCCAGCGACAGCAGCTCCTGGAACGTCGCCTGATGCAGGCTCATCATCGTGTCGGACCACACCGGCACCTCATCGTCGCGAAACACTCGCAACGTTCCCGGCGCCAGTTTGAAGTCGATCGCATCGAGCACGAGCACGCGGTCGGCAGAGCAGACGTGGTCGAGCAGGTACATACCCTGCGTGCCGCCATCGATCAGCGACACGTTCTCGGGCATCCCCCAACCCTCATGCAGCGCTTCGACGGCACGGACACCGAAGCCCTCGTCGGCCCAGAGCACGTTGCCGATGCCGAGCACCAGCACCGCGGGTCGAGGCGCCGGAACTTCAGGCTTCCCGAGGGCCGGCGCAGCGTTCACCGCTTCGCGACCCGCCAGCCGTTGATCATCGAGCTGACGACGGTTTCGTTGGAGCAGATGTCTTCGCGCACGACCATGTAGAGGTGGATCAACGTGAAGACGATCAGGTACCACATCCCCAGATGGTGCAGCGTGTGCACGTTCTGGCTGTAGCCGAACAAGGGCATGACCCACGACGAGAATGCCTTGAAGGCCCAGCTGTTCATGCCGAGCCCCTCACCGTACAGCGCGAATCCCGTCGTGATCATGAAGACCGCGCCCAGCACGTACATGAAGAACATCCCCGCCGCCGCGAGCGGGTTGTGCCCCTGCCAGGAGCGCGCCTCTCCCTTGAGGAACAGGTAGTACTTCGTCTGGTCGATCAGGCCGCCCCACCACTCCCTGTTGAACAGCCTGAGGGGCACCGAGAAGATCTCGCGCGCGAAGCGGTTGCCCATGAAGATCCAGATCACCCGCAAGACGAAGAACACCGCGAACAGATAGGCCGCCGTGAAGTGGGCGAAGCGGATGTAACCGAACAGGAAATGGTCGCTGGCCTCGCCACCGATGGAAGGCAGCGGCGAGCCGATCAGGTAGCCCGTGCTGCCCAGCACCACCAGGCACCCTGCCATCACCCAGTGCCAGATCCGGACCGGGACTTCCCAGACGTAGACCGGGACGAGCTTGCTGTCGTGCGTGATCATGTCGGCCTCCGTCGGCTCAGCGAATCGTCACCCGAGTGATCTCCTCGCCTTCGGGCGAGATCACGTGGCTGGCGCAGGCAAGGCACGGGTCGAAGCTGTGGATCGTGCGCAGGATCTCGAGCGGCTCGTCGGGCTTGGCCATCGGCGTGTTCATCAA
>JADGRJ010000031.1 GCA_017881025.1 Rhizobacter sp.
GGAAAGTGGACGTGGACGCGGCCGGCGCGCGCGTCGTCGCGCGCGATCACGACTTCGTCGCCGTCCAGGCCGACGATCGCTCCGGCGATCTCGTCGTGCGCGTAGTCCGCGGCGGTGACGGTGACCGCGTCGCCCGCGGCGAAGCCCGCGCCGGTGGCGACCGACGTCGGCGCGTGGCCTTCGGCCGCCGCGGCGAGGGCGATCGCCTCGTCGCTTCCCATCGGGGTCGATTCGCCGTGCCCGAACGCGGCGACACGCGCGAACCAGTCGACGACCTTTGGATACGCGCCCAGCATCGCCGCGATCGGCGGTGCGCGACGCATGAACCAGATCGACTGCGCGGCCGAGAAGTCGGCGATCGACGCGACACTGCCGAGCAGGAACGGCCGCCCGTCGGTGAGCATCGTCTCGAGCCGGTGCAGGTACTCGGCGAGCGCGGCGGCGCCGTCGTGCGGCGGAGCGCGCCGCATCGACGGGTTCATTGCCGCCCGATCGGCGCCGAACGCTTTCAGGTACTCGGGCGTCGCGCCGGCGAAGATGTGCGCGCCGCCGGGCGGCTGCATCGTGTACGGGACCGCGGTCCAGAAGAACGTCGAGTCGGCCCACTGGGCGACGATCTCGGCGAGGCCGGCGCCTTCCGACGACGGGTAGAGCGGCGGCTCGGGCGCGAGGCGATCGATGACGCGGCACATCAGGAGCGAATCGCAATAGACGTCGCCACCGATCTGCATGAACGGCGTGCGCCGATAGCCTCCGGTTAGCGCGACCACGTCGGGCTTGGGCATGATCCTCGGCACCGTCACCGAGCGCCACGACAGGCGCTTCATGCCGAGGACGAGGCGCACCTTCTCCGAGAACGGCGACGTCGAGTAGTGATGGAGGACGAGATCGCTCATGCGAGCTCGTGCCGGACCACGCGGACCACGCGCGGCGCGAAGATCAGGCCGAGCGTCTCGCGCAGGTCACGCACCTCGGCGCCGTCGAGCGCGCCTTTTTCCGCGAGCAGGCGGTGCAGCCGCGGCAGGCGGTAGTGCGGCACCGCCGGATAGAGATGGTGCTCGAGGTGGTAGTTGACGTGATGCGGGAACAGCAGCACCCGGCCCAGGACGTTGACCGCGCCGCCGCCGCTGCGGTTGGACCGCGCCGCGGTCAGCGGCGACGAGAAGTCGCTCACCGCGCCGTGCTCGCAGATCGCGCGCAGGCGCAGGATCGGCTGCAGGGTGGTGACCATCGGCACCAGCCAGAACGTCGCGTATTGCGCCAGGCCGAGCCAGCCCCCCAGCGCAAGGCAGGCCAGCGGCGCGAGCACCTGGAACGCGACGACGAACCAGCGATCGATTCGCGCCGAGCGGCGCAGCTGCGGCGAAGTGTCGTCGAGCGGCCGGGCCGCGCGCTGGGTCTCCTCGTTCAGCGCCGGCGCGCCGAAGAAGTAGGCGAAGGTCTTCCACGCGTTCCAGCCGATCGCATCCTGAGCGAGCTTCTTCCAGAGGTACGCGGTGCCGCGCGGATAGCCGCCGTGGATCGCGGTGTCGGGATCCTCGTCGGTGTAGAGGTTGTTGTGATGGAGCCGATGGATGACGCGGTACGTGCACATCGAGATCGCGCCGGCCATGCCGATCGCGCGGCCGACGGCGTCGTTGACGGCGCGCTGGCGAAACAGCCGGTAGTGCGCCGCCTCGTGGGCGAGGATGAACAGCCCGTGCTGCTGCACGCCGACGACGGCGATCGACAGCACGACCCACGGGCTCGGCCAGGCCCAGACGCCGAACGCGATCGCGAGTCCGATCACGCCCGCAGTCTGCGCGACCGCCGCGAGCGAGCGCAGGTCGGAAAGCTCGGTCAGCGGCGCCAGCTCGGCGGCGCTCAGGATGCGGCGCGCCGAGGCGTTGCCCGAGCCGGCGGCGCTCCTCGCGAGCGGCCGCAGGTCGGTGCGGAATTCTTCGCCCTGGCGATCGCCGCTCTCCACCCCGCCTCCTAGACCAGCTTGACGAGCTGCTTGCCGAAGTTCTTCCCCTTCAGCAGGCCGAGGAACGCCTCGGGCGCCGAAGCGATTCCCTGGGCGACGCTCTCGCGGTACTTGAGCTTGCCGGTGGCGACGAGCATGCCGAGCTCCTTCAGCGCTTCCGGCCACACCTCCATGTGCTCGCTGACGATGAATCCCTCGATCGTCAGGCGCGACACCAGCATCAGCTGCGGCTGCTGCAGCGGGATCGGCTGGCCGTCGTAGCCGCTGATCATCCCGCAGAGGGCGATCCGGCCGAACGCGTTCATCCGCGCCAGCGTCGCGTCGAGAACCGGCCCGCCGACGTTCTCGAAGCAGCCGTCGACGCCGTCCGGCGTCGCCTCCTTGAGCGCCTGGTAGAGCGACTTCGGATCGCCGCTCTTGCCCATGTAGGCCTTGTAGTCGACGCAGGCGTCGAAGCCGAGGTCGCGGGTCACGTACGCGCACTTGTCGGCGCCGCCGGCGATGCCGACCGCGCGGCAGCCGCGCGTCTTCGCGAGCTGGCCGACGACGCTGCCGACGGCACCGCTCGCGGCGCTGACGACGATCGTCTGCCCCGGCTTCGGCTGGCAGATCTTCATCAGGCCGTACCAGGCGGTGACGCCGGGCATGCCGACCGGGCCGAGGTACGCCGAGAGCGGCACCTTGCTCGTGTCGACCTTGCGCAGCGAGCCGGGAATGCCGGCGTCGACGATCGAGTACTCCTGCCAGCCGCCGAAGCCGACGACGTTGTCGCCGGCCTTGTAATCGGGATGCTTCGAGGCGACGACAACGCCGACCGTGCCGCCCTGCATCACCTTGTCGAGCGGCTGCGGCTGGGCGTAGCTCTTGGCGTCGTTCATTCGGCCGCGCATGTACGGATCGAGGCTCAGGAAATGATGCCGCACGAGGACCTGGCCCTCGCCCGGCGTCCCGAGCGGCTTCTCGATGAGGCGGAAGTTGTCGGTGCTGGCCTCGCCGGTCGGGCGCGAGACGAGGTGGATCTGCCGGTTGATCTCTGCCATGGCGAATTCCTTCAGTCGGATGCGTTGAGCCGCTGGATGCGCTTGCCGCCCGCCGGCAGGCCCTTGAGGTACTTGAACGTTCCGGTCGCATGGGCGATCAGCTCGCCGCCGGCGTCGACGAGCGAGCCTTCGCAGAACGCCATCGACGCGGTGCGGTGCAGGCGACGGCCGGTGCCGACGAGGCGGCCGAGGCCGGGGCGCAGGAAGCTCGTCTTCATCTCGATCGTGACGACGCCCGAGGTCTCGGCGACGCCGTCGGCGCTCGGCGTCCGCGCCGCGTGCGCCATGACGACGTCGAGCAGCGTCATCGTCACGCCGCCGTGGGCGACTCCCCACGAGTTCGTGAGCTCCTCGCGCAGCGGCACCGCGATCTCGGCGACGCTCGGCTCGAAGCGAACGAGCTCGAAGCCGAGCATCTCGACGAACGGGATGTGGACTTGGAACTTCACAGCCGGGCGCCGGGCCGCCCCAAGCCCGGCTGCGCCCCCTCGGGGGGCAGCGAACGCAGTGAGCGTGGAGGCCCCATCAGCTCAGGCGGCGATGATCGCGGAGACGCCGCCGTCGATCGGCAGCACCTGGCCGGTGATGTGCTTGCCGGCCTGCGACGCGAACAGCACGGTCGCACCCTTCAGGTCGTCATCGTCGCCGATGCGCAGGAGCGGCGCGTGGCCGGCCAGGCTCTCGGCGCCGATCCGCTCGATCGTCCCCTTGGTCATCTTGCTCGGGAACATTCCGGGCGCGAGCGCGTTGACGTTGATGTTGTACTTGCCCCATTCGCCGGCGAGCGTGCGCGTGAAGTTGACGACCGCGGCCTTGCTCGTGTTGTAGGCGACCATCGACATGTCGGCGCTGTTGCCGGCCAGGCCGGCGATCGACGCGACGTTGATGATCTTGCCGCTCTTCCTCGGGATCATGCTGTGCTTGCCGATCGCCTGGCTCATCAGGAAGATCGAGCGGATGTTGAGGTTCATCACCTTGTCCCACGCTTCGAGCGGGTGATCCTCGGCGGCCGCGCCCCACGTCGCGCCGGCGTTGTTGACGAGGATGTCGACGTGGCCGAGGCGGGCCATGGCGTCCTGCGTCACGCGGACGATCTCGCTTGGCTGGCTCAGGTCGGCGGCGATCCAGATCGCCTCGATGCCCTTGTCCTTCAGGTGCGCGGCCGATTCCTCGAGATCGCCGGCCTTGCGCGACGTCAGCAGGAGGCGCGCGCCGGCCTCGCCGAGCGCCTCGGCCATCTGCAGGCCGAGGCCGCGCGAGCCGCCGGTGACGAGCGCGGTCCTGCCCTTCAGGTCGAACAGCTGACGGATGGAGGTGCTCATGGTCTTGTCTCTCCTTGCAAGCGAAGGCGTAAATGCGCGGCGCTAAGGCGCGGCCATGCGCGAGCGAATCCATACGAGCACGCATCCGGCCACGATGGCGACCGCCCCGCACACGACGACACCCCAGCCGTACGACTGGCCGGCGCGCTGGAGCGCGAAGCCGATGCCGGCGGCGAACAGGCCGCCGTAGATCAGGAGCCAGATCAGCGCGCCGATCCGCTGGATCGAGATCGTCAAAACGACTCCTCGGCCATCGTCCGGCAGGTGTCGTCGCGCGCGGCGACGACGCCGAGCCAGGCGCCGATCTTCGGCAGCTCGTAGCGGAAGAAGTAGCGGCAGGCAGCGAGGCGGCCGCGCTGCGCGTCGCTCGCCGGGGCGCCTCCCGCGCAGGTCGCGACGTCGAGCCAGATCCAGGCCACGACGAGGTGGCCGAACGCCTGCAGGTACGGTGTCGCGTTGGCGAGGGCCTCGGCCGGAACGCCGGTCGACCAGGCCGCGCGCGTCGCCACGGCGACGTCGGCGGCGGCGCGATCGAGCGCCTGTGCGTGCTCGGCGAGCTCGGCGATCGACGACGCACGCGCGACCGTCGCCGCGATCGACTCGCGAACGACGTCGAGGCCGGCGCCGCCGTCCATCACGACTTTGCGGCCGAGCAGGTCGAGCGCCTGGATGCCGTGCGTGCCCTCGTGGATCATGTTGAGGCGGTTGTCGCGCCAGTACTGCTCGACCGGAAAGTCGCGCGTGTAGCCGTAGCCGCCGAGGACCTGGATCGCCAGGCTGTTCGCCTCGAGGCACCACTCGCTCGGCCAGCTCTTGGCGATCGGGGTGAGGACTTCGAGCAGCAAATGGGCGCGCGACCGGCCGGCGTCGTCACCGGTATGCAGTTCGTCGACGAGCTTCGCGCAGTAGAGCTCCAGGGCGAGCGCGCCTTCGCAGTAGCTCTTCTGCGCGAGCAGCATCCGCTTGACGTCGGCGTGCTCGATGATGCGGACCTGCGGCCTGGCGGCGTCCTTGCCGCCCGGACCGATCGGCCGACCCTGCGGCCGGCTCTTCGCGTAGTCGAGCGACGCCTCGTAGCCGGCAAAGCCGAGCATGGTCGCGCCGAGGCCGACGGCGATGCGCGCCTCGTTCATCATGTGGAACATGCAGCGCAGGCCCTGGCCGGGTTGGCCGACGAGGTAGCCGACGGCACCGCTCGCGCCGCGGACCGGGAACTTGCCCTCGCCAAAATTGAGCAGCGTGTTGGGAATGCCGCGATAGCCGAGCTTGTGGTTGAGGCCCGCGAGCGCGACGTCGTTGCGCTCACCGGTGAGCTGGCCACTGGCGTCGACGAGCTTCTTCGGCACGACGAAGAGCGAGATTCCGCGCGTTCCGGGAACGAGCTTGCCGCCGTCGTCGGGGATCTTGGCGAGGACGAGGTGGACGATGTTCTCGGTCATCTCGTGCTCGCCGTTCGAGATCCACATCTTGTTGCCGCGCAGGCGATAGCGCGGCCCGAGCGGGTCGCTGGCGAAGTCGGCGCCGTCGGGGACGGCCCGCGTGACGATGTCCGACAGGCTCGATCCGGCCTGCGGCTCCGACAGGCACATCGTTCCCGAGAAGCGCCCGGCGAACTCGTTCTTCGCGAACACCTCCTGCTGCACTGGCGTGCCGTGCACCATCAGCAGGCTGGCGTTGCCGCTCGTGAGCATGCCGCCGCCGCCGATGCCGATGCCGGCCTTCGAGAAGAAGCTGTTCGCCGCCATCTCGAGCGTGCACGGCAGCTGCATGCCGCCGACCTCGTAGTCCTGCGCCGCGGCGAGCATTCCCGACTCGAAATACGCCTGCGCGGCGGCATGGCTGGCCTGCGGCAGGTGCACCTTCTCGCCGTCGAACCAGGGCTCCTCGGTGTCGGCGAGGCGGTTGAACGGCGCGAACTTCTCGCGCGCGATCCGCTCGCAGGTGTCGAGGACGGAGTCGAAGGTCTCGCGCGAATGCTCGGCGAAGCGCGAGCGCTGGCGCAGCGCCTCGACGTCGAGCCAGTCGTAGAGGAGGAAGTCGACCGTCTGGCGGTAGCTCATGGCGATGTCGTCGCGTGCCCCGGGCGAGCCCGGGTCAGGGAGCGAGTCGTCAAAGAACCTCGAACACGCCGGCCGCGCCCATGCCGCCGCCGATGCACATCGTGACGACGACGCGCTTGGCGCCGCGGCGCTTGCCTTCGATGAGCGCGTGGCCGGTGAGGCGCTGGCCGCTGACGCCGTAGGGGTGGCCGACCGCGATCGCGCCGCCGTCGACGTTGAGCTTGTCCATCGGGATGCCGAGCCTGTCGGCGCAATAGAGCACCTGCACCGCGAACGCCTCGTTGAGCTCCCAGAGGTCGATGTCGGCGACCGTCAGGCCGAGGCGCTTCAAGACCTTCGGCACCGCGAACACCGGGCCGATTCCCATCTCGTCGGGCTCGCAGCCGGCGACCGCGAAGCCGAGGAAGCGGCCGAGCGGCTTCATGCCGCGCTGCTCGGCGAGCTTCTCGTTCATCATGACGACGGCGCCGGCGCCGTCGCTGAACTGGCTCGCGTTGCCGGCCGAGATCACGCCGCCGGGGATCGCCGGCTTGATGTCCTTGATGCCTTCGTAGGTCGTTCCGGGGCGGATGCCTTCGTCGGCGCTGATCGTCACTTCCTTCGTGCGCAGGCCGAGCTGCGCGTCGGCGACGCCGGCGAGCGTCGTCACCGCGACGATCTCGGCGTCGAAGCGACCGGCATCGCGCGCCGCCGTCGCCTTCTGCTGGCTCTCGGCGCCGTAGCGATCCATGGGCTCGCGCTCGATCTTGTAGCGCGTGGCGACCTGCTCGGCGCTCTGCAGCATGCTCCAGTAGATCGGCGGCTTGTGCGCGACCAGCCACGGGTCGGCGATCATGTGCTTGTTGGCCTCGTTCTGGACGCACGAGATGCTCTCGACGCCGCCGGCGACGACGACGTCGTTCTCGCCGGCGATGATCCGCTGCGCCGCCATCGCGATCGTCTGCAGTCCGCTCGAGCAGAAGCGGTTCACGGTCATGCCGCTGGTCGTGACGGCCAAGCCGGCGCGCAGGGCGATCTGGCGCGCGATGTTGCTGCCGGTCGCACCTTCTGGGGTTGCGCAGCCCATGATGACGTCGTCGACCTCGCCAGCGTCGATGCCGGCGCGCTCGACGGCTGCCTTGACGGCGTGCCCGCCGAGGGTCGCGCCGTGCGTCATGTTGAAGGCGCCCTTCCAGCTCTTGGCGAGCGGGGTGCGGGCGGTGGAAACGATCACGGCGCTGGTCATGGAAGGCTCCTGTCTTGGGAAGTGTCGGCGGACGCGTTGCCGATCAGCTGGTGATAGAACTGGATCAATTCGACGTAGTTGGCCGTCGAGATGCGCTCATTGGTGCCGTGGAAGCGCTTCAGGTCCTCGAGACGAGCGCGCATCGGCGAGAACTTGTAGACGTTGGCGGCGACGAGATCGAAATGGCGCGAGTCGGTCGCGCCGATCATGAGCCCCGGCGCGACGACGATGTCCGGGTGCAGCTCGCTTATCGTGCGGGCGATCGCGCGATAGCCGGGCGCGTCGGTCGCCGCGACGCGCGACGCTTCGGCAAACACCGGCAAGCGCTCGACGCGGATCGCCGGGTTGGCGATCGTGCGAACGACGTGGTCGACGACGGCGTCGCTCGTGTCGCCGGGCAGGAGGCGGAAATTGACGAGCGCGGTCGCTCGCCCCGGCAGGACGTTCTCGGCCTGGCCGGCCTTGACGACGGTGAGCGCGGTCGTCGTCCGCAACGAAGCGTTCGTGCTCGGCACCGTCTTCAGCTGCGATTCGACGAGCGGGCGAAAGAGCCAGAGGTTCGACAACAGGACCCGGTTCACGCCGGCCATTTCGGGCGCGATGCTCTCGAAGGTCTCGCGCGCGACGCCGCGGATCTCGAGCGGCATCTGATTCGCCTCGAGGCGCGCCAACGCCGCGCTCAGCATGCCGATCGCCGATGTGCCGGCGACCACGGGCGGCATCGACGAATGACCCGGCGTCGCGTTGGCGACCAGCTCGACCGTGACGGTGCCCTTCTCGGCAACACCGATCAGCGCCGCCGGCTTGGCGAGCCCCTTGATCGCCCCTTCGGTGATCAGCATCCCCTCGTCGAGCGCGAAGCGGAGGCGGATGCCGCGCTCCTTCATCAGCCTGGCGATCTGCAGCGCGCCACGCTCGCCGCCAAGCTCCTCGTCCTGGCCGAAGACGAGGTAGATCGTCTGGCGCGGCTGGAAGCCGGCGCCGACGCGAAGCTCGACCGCCTCCATGATCGACATCAGGTTGCCCTTGTCGTCCCACGCGCCACGGCCCCAGACGAAGCCGTCCTTCTGCGTGCCGGAAAACGGCGCCACTTCCCAGTCGCCCTCGGTACCGGGCGCGACCGGCACGACGTCCTGGTGCGCCATGAGCGCGATCGGCGCCGCCTGCGGAGCGCTTCCGGCCCAGGTGTAGAGCAGGCCGTACTTGCCGATGACCTCGCGGCGCAGGACCGCGTGCGCCTTCGGAAAGCTCGCCTGCAGGTGCGCCTGCAAGGCGAGGAACTCGCCGCCATTGGCGTCGACGTCGGCCTGCGAGGCGATCGTCTTGAGGCGCACCGCGGCGGCGAGGCGTTCGCTCACGGCCGCCACGTCGACGGCGGCCGGCCTCACCGGCGTCGCCGCGACCTGGCGCGAGGGCATCGTCAGCGTCTTCGCGCCGACGACGAGCGCGAGCGCGAGGACGACGCCCCCCAGCAGCGCGAGCCATTTCCGCATGATCAGGCGGGGCAGCCGCTCAGCTGAACGACTTTCCTTCGGCGGCGAGCTTGGCGAGCAGCGGCGCCGGTTGCCAGAACTTCTGGTCGTCGAGCGGGTTGGCGGCGAAGCGCTTCATCGACTGGACGACGTTGAAGAGCCCCTTCTGGTCGGCGTAGTTCATCGGCCCGCCGCGAAAGAGCGGGAAGCCGTAGCCGGCGAGGTAGACCATGTCGATGTCGCTCGCGCGCATGGCGATGCCCTCGTCGACGATCTTCGCGCCCTCGTTGACGAGCGCGTAGACGAGGCGCTGGACGATCTCGTCGTCGCCGATCTTCCTCGCCGTGATGCCGAGGTCGGCGCGATGCTTCTCGATCATGTCGGTGACGGCCTTGCTCGGGATCGCGTCGCGCTTGCCGGCAACGTAGTCGTACCAGCCGGCGCCCGTCTTCTGGCCGAAGCGGCCCATCTCGCAGAGCAGGTCGGCGGTCTTCGAGTAGCGGATGTCGGGCTTCTCGATGTAGCGGCGCTTCCTGATGTACCAGCCGACGTCGTTGCCGGCGAGATCGCCCATGCGGAACGGGCCCATCGCCATGCCGAACTTCTCCATCGCCTTGTCGACCTGCTGCGGCGTCGCCCCCTCCTCCAGCAGGAAGCCGGCCTGGCGCGAGTACTGCTCGATCATGCGGTTGCCGATGAAGCCGTCGGTGACGCCGGAGACGACCGTCGTCTTCTTGATCTTCTTGCCGAGCTGCATCACGGTGGCGAGGACATCCTTCGCGGTCTTCTTGCCGCGAACGACCTCGAGCAGCTTCATGACGTTGGCCGGGCTGAAGAAGTGCATGCCGATCACGTCTTCGGGCCGCTTCGTGAACGACGCGATCTTGTCGAGGTCGAGCGTCGACGTGTTCGAGGCGAGGATCGCGCCCGGCTTCATCACCTCGTCGAGCGTCTTGAAGACCTGCTCCTTGACGGCCATGTCCTCGAACACCGCCTCGATGACGAGATCGGCGTCTTTCAGGTCGTCGTACTTGAGCGTCGTCGACAGCAGGCCGATGCGCTCGTCGAGCTTGTCCTGCTTGAGCTTGCCCTTCTTGACCTGCGCCTCGTAGTTCTTCCTCATGATGCCAACGCCCTTGTCGAGCGCTTCCTGCTTCATCTCGAGCATCACGACCGGGATGCCGGCGTTGAGGAAGTTCATGGCGATGCCGCCGCCCATCGTGCCGGCGCCGATCATGGCGACCTTCTTGATGGCGCGCGTCGGCGTGTCGGCCGGGACGTCGGGGATCTTGGTCGTCGCGCGCTCGGCCACGAAGGCGTGACGCAGGGCCTTCGACTCGGGCGTCAGCATCAAGGCCATGAAGAGCTCGCGCTCGAGCTTCATGCCGTCCTCGAACTTCAGCTTCGTCGACGCGGCGACGGCGTCGACGCACTTGAGCGGCGCCGGGAAGTTGCGCGACATCGCGCCGACGGTGTTGCGCGCGAACTGGAAGTAGGCGTCGGCGTTCGGGTACTCGACCTTGAGCTTGCTGACGATCGGCAGCGGTCGCGCGTCGGCCTTCTCGCGCGCGAACGCGACCGCGGCGTCGACGATGTCGCCTTCGACGATCTTGTCGAACAGCTTTTGCCCCGGGAGCTTGGCGAGCATCTCGCTCTTCACCGGCTCGCCGCTGACGATCATGTTGAGCGCGGTCTCGACGCCGAGCACGCGCGGCAACCGTTGCGTGCCGCCGGCGCCGGGAATGAGACCGATCTTGACTTCGGGCAGCGCGATCTGCGCGCCGGCCGCGGCGACGCGGTAGTGGCAGCCGAGCGCCAGCTCGAGGCCGCCGCCCATGGCGACGCTGTGGACCGCGGCGACGATCGGCTTCGGGCTCGCCTCGAGCGCGGCGATCACCGAGAGCAGGTTCGGCTCGGCGATCGCCTTCGGCGAGCCGAACTCGCGGATGTCGGCGCCGCCCGAGAACGCCTTGCCGGCGCCCGTGACGACGATCGCCTTGACCTTGGCATCGGCGAGCGCCTTGTCGAGCCCGTCGACGATGCCGCGGCGCGTCTCGTAGCCGAGGCCGTTGACCGGCGGGTTGTCCAGGGTGATGACGGCGACGTCGCCGCGCACTTCGAAGTTCGCACTCATGGCAGGGTCCTCGGGAAGTTCCCCGCCGCGGGCAGGGATAAGAACGATCGTTCGATTCTAGTCAGCAGCCCTCGCCGCGACGTCGCGCGGGTGACGCTCAGGGCTTCTGCAACAAGTCGGTCCGGCGCGCCACGAACCCGGTGACGTAACGCGTCAGCCAGTGGGGCGTCACCTGGGCCCACGCGGCGGTGATCTGGTTTGGCAGGCCGGGCACCAGAACGACCCGCCCCGCCATCAAGGCCTTATACGCCTCGGCGGCCACGTCGGCCGGGTCGGACACGAGCTGCTTCGGCAGCTTCGCGGCAGCGGCCGATCCGGCTCGGATCTCGCTGGCCATGTCGGTGTCGGTGATCCCGGGGCAGAGCGCCGTCGCCGTCACGCCGCTTCCCTTCAGCTCCTCCGAGAGCGCCTCGGTGAGCGCCAGGACGTAGGCCTTGCTCGCGGCGTACGCCGCCATCGAGGGCACGGGCTGAAACGCGGCCAGCGACGCGACGTTCAGGATCCGGCCGAAGCCGCGCTCGACCATGCCGGGAACGACGAGGCTGGTCAGCTCGGTCAGGGCGCGGACGTTCAGGTTGACGAGGTTGACGAGCGCATCGGTGCGGCTCGCCGCGAACGGACCGACGTCGATGACGCCGGCGTTGTTGACGAGGATGCCGATCGGACCGTCCGCCTGCGCGGCCTTGACGAGCGCCGCCGGGCCGGTCGGCTTGGCAAGGTCCTGGACGATCGTCCGGACCTCGACGTAGTGCTCGCGCTCGAGCTCGGCGGCGACCGCGGCGAGCTTCGCGCGCCGGCGCGCGACCAGCGTCAGCTGGTGCCCGTTGCGCGCGAACTCGCGCGCGAGCGCGGCACCGATGCCGGCCGAGGCACCCGTGATGAGAACCCGTCCGACCTCGTGGCCGTCGATCCGCAGCGGGTCGAGCTTGATCTTCGTTCGCGTCACCATGGTCGCTCCTCGATCAGGCAAAGACAGTCGGAAACGTCGCGGCCGGCATGAAGCCCTGGATCGCTGCATCGCCGTCGATCGAGCGCAGGTTGCCGATGAAGGGATCGCCCTTGGGTTGGGGGATCGGCGCGGTCGGGGTCACGGAGTGCTGCGATGGAACTGACGGACTACCCGGCCGGGCTCACGCGCCCAGGGCGTCGGACACGCCGTAGGCCTGCATCCGGCTGCTCACCGCGTCGACGTCGTGACCGAGAAGGACGAGGTCGTGGAGCTTCCCTTGGCGATCGGCGACGTGCTTGGCGAGCAGCGCTTCGGCACGAAAGCCGAGCTCCTCGAACACCGCGATCGCCGGACGCTGGTCGACGGTCATCTGAGCGATGAGCTTCTTCAGGCCGAGCTCGAGCGCCTGCGCGAAGCACTCCTGGATCAGCGCGCGGCCGAGGCCGCGGCCGCGCCAGTTCGGGGCGACGAGCACGCGCAGCTCGCCGACATGCTTCGACGAGCTCAGCTCGTCGACGAAGATCGCCGTGCACCCGACCATCGAAGCGCGGTGCCGGGCGACGAGGCTCGCCAGCTCGCCGGTCTCGAGCGAGCGCATCCAGGCGTCGACGACCTTCGGGTGACCCAGGTCCCGCGGAACGAACAGCAGGTCGTGCGTCGGCAACGCAGCGACGAAGTCGACCAGTGCGTCGCGGTCGCCGGGGGTCATGCGCGCGATCTCGACCTCGGCATCGCCGCAGGCGACGGTGCGCGGATAGGTGCGAGCGGGCTCGCTCATGTCGAACGCCTCTGCAGCCAGGCATCGAGCTTGGGCCACATGCGCTTGACCGCGTTCGGCCCCGCGGCGATGCTGACATGGCCGCCCGGCAGGACGACTTCTTCCTTGTCGCGCGAGCCGACGCGCTCGATCAGCGGGTGCGCGCACGCCGGCGGCACGATGTGATCGTACTGGGCGATGAAGTGCAGGAAGGGCACGGTGATCCTCGAAAGATCGACCTTGCGGCCGCCGATGCGCAAAGTCCCCTTGTACAGCGCATTGCCGCGCAGCAGCTCCTTCACCGTCTGGCGGAAGTAGCCGCCAGGCAGCGGCAGCGTCTCGTTGCCCCAGCGCTCCATCATCCGGAAGCCCTTGACGAACTCGTCGTTCCAGAGGTTGTCCCACAGGCGCAGCTGGCCGGCGATCCGGCTCGCCGGACGCAGCGCGTCGAAGCCGGCGACGACGAAGTCGGCGGGAACGATGCCGACGGCATCGACGAGCCGGTCGACGTCGAAGATGCTCGGGTCCGCCATCGACCGGAACAGCTTCATCTTGCTGAAGTCGAGCGGCGTCGTGAAGCAGACGAGGTTCTTGATCGGCCCTTTCGGGACGAGCGCGACGTGGATCGCCGAGAGCATGCCGCCGGCGCAATAGCCGCCCAGCGTCACCTCGTCCTCGCCCGAGTCTTGCTGCACGCGGCGCAAGGCGTCGGGGATGAAATCGAGCACGTAGTCATCGATCTTGAGGTCGCGCTCGTGGTCGCTCGGCGCGTTCCAGTCCATCAAGTAGACGTCGTAGCCGCGGCCAAGCAGGAACTCGATCAGACTCTGGCCGGGCGCGAGGTCGAGGATGTAGGCCTTGTTCGTCGGTGCCATGACGAACAGGATCGGCACCCGATAGACCTCGTCGGCGGTGGCGTGGTAGTGGTACAGCGAGAGCGTGCCGCGCCGATGCAGCACGGTCTTCGGCGTCCTGCCGACGCTCGGGGGCGGCGCGCCGAGCAGCTCGATGCCCCTGAGGCTACGCTGGACGGCGTGCTCGACTTCGAGGCGCAGGCGCTCGGTTAGCCCCGGTTCGGCGAGCCTTTCGGTCGTCGTCGGGGCGGCCATCGATCAGCTCCTGCGGCCGGCGCGCGCGGCCGTTCGTTTGGCCGGCGCAGCAACTGCGCGGGCGGCGGCCAGCGCCTTGGCCGGCGGCGCCGATGCCTCCACGGGCGGCGGCCGTCGGGTGCGCGCCGGCCGCGGCAACGCGGGCGCGGCCGCGCTCGCCGGCAGCAGCCGATCGAGCTTGTCCTCGATGCGCTGCAGCGCCGCGGCGAGCTCGCCGACGTCCTTCCGGCTCGGCAGGTTGACCTTCGCGAGATAGCTGCTGATCGCCTTCTCGAACGCATGCTGCAGGCCGACCGAGACGGTCGAGAGCTGGTGCACCGAGCGCATGACCTCCTGCGAGTCCATGCTGCCGGTGACGAGCGAGTTGACGTTGCTTTCGAGCTTGGTCAGCGCCTCGCGCCACATCTGCAGCGGGTCGGGAATCAGCGAAGACGTCATGGCCGTGGCCTCAGGATTTCGCCGCTTGAGCGGCCTTCTTCGCCTCTTCCTCGTAGAGCTCCTTCTTCGAAAGCTTGCCGATCGGTGTCTTCGGCAGCTCGGCGCGGATGTCGAGCGCCTGCACCATCTCGTGCTTGCCGAGCTTGTCCTTGAGGAACGCCTGCAGCTCGGCCAGCGAAAACGGCGCCGCGCCGGGCTTCAGCTTGACGAACGCCTTCGGCGACTGGCCGCGGTACTCGTCGGCGATGCCGATCACGGTCACCTCGGCGACCGCCGGGTGCTGGTAGATCGCGTCCTCGAGGTTGCGCGGATAGACGTTGAAGCCGCTGCACAGGATCATGTCCTTGGTGCGGTCGACGATGAAGACGAAGCCGTCCTCGTCCATGATGGCGACGTCGCCGGTGCGCAGCATGCCGTCGAAGGTGGTCGCCTCGGCGGTCGCTTCGGGATTGTTCCAGTAGCCCTTCATCACGTTCGGGCCGCGGATGCAGAGCTCGCCGCGTTCGCCGAGCGCCAGGTAGCGACTCGGATCGTCGATGTCGAGCATGCGGATCTCGATCTGCGGCACCGGAATGCCGCACGAGTTCGCCTTGCGCTTGCCGTAGACCGGCGTGAAGGTGCCCGTCGGCGACGTTTCGGTCATGCCCCAGCCTTCGCTCAAGGGGCAGCCGGTCACCTGCTCGAACCGCTGCGCAACCTCGAGCGGCAGCGGCGCGCCGCCCGAGCCGCAGTACTTGAGCGAGCGCAGGTCGTACTTGGCGACGTCGGGGTGGCTGAGCAGCGCCGTGAACATCGTCGGCACGCCGGGAAAGCTCGTCACCTTCTTGGCCGAGATCTCCTTCAGCACGGCCTCGGCGTCGAAGCGCGGATGCAGGATCAATTCGGCCGCGGCGCGGATGCCGAGCAGCATGTTGACCGACAGCGCGTAGATGTGGAACGGCGGCAGCACGGCCAGCACGCGCTCCTGGCCCTCGACGAGCACGGGCGGAATGCTATCGACCGTCGCCCAGTACTGCTGGCACGCCGCCGAGAGATTGGCGTGCGTGAGCATCGCGCCCTTCGGCTGGCCGGTCGTCCCGCCGGTGTACTGCAGGACGGCGATCTGCTCACGCGGGTCGGCGATCGCATGCTCCTGGTAGCGGCCGTCGTTGTCGAGCAGCGCGGCGAAGCGGACGTGCTGCGCGTCGCTGCCGGTCTCGACCGTGAGCTTGCCCGCCTTCATCTGCGCCGCGACCGCGTCGGGCTGTGCCGACATCTCGGCCATGTTGCCGACGACGAGCCTTTTCAGGCGCGTCTTGCCGAGCATCGCCGCCATCTGCGGGTAGAGCGCCGCGAGGTCGAGCGTGATCATCACGTCGGTGCGGCTGTCGCCGATCTTGTGCTCGAGCACCTGCGCGGCGTCGAGCGGCGAGTAGTTGACGACCGTCCCGCCCGCCTTCAGCACGGCGAAGAACGCGATGTAGTAGTGCGGCGTGTTCGGCAGGTAGAGGCCGACGTGGACGCCCGGGCCGACGCCGAGCGCCTGCAGTCCCTTGGCGGCGCGACCGACGTGGTCGTGCAGCTCGCGATAGCTGAGCCGCTTGCCCATGAAGTCGAGCGCGGGACGCTCCGGCCACTTCGCGGCGGTGTCGTCGAGGATCTTCTGCACCGGCCCGGGCTCGATCTCGATGTCCCAGCGCACGCCTACAGGGTAGGACTTGATCCAGGGATGCACTTGCGTCATGTCGTTCCTCCTCGCGTTCCAACGAAGGTCAGACGGCCGTCAGGCCGCCGTCGACGGCGAGCGTCTGGCCGGTGATGAAGGCGCACGCTTCGGTCGCGAAAAGCGCGACCGCACCTTTCAGGTCTTCAGGGCCGCCGACCTTCTTCATCGGCGCCATCTCGGCCGTCGCGTCCTTGCCGAGAGCTGCCGCGATCGGCGCCGTCATCTTGGTCGGGAAGAACCCCGGTGCGATCGCGTTGACGTTGATGCCGAGCGGCGCCCACTCGGCGGCGAGCGTGCGCGTCAGGTTGACGACCGCGCCCTTGCTCGCGTTGTAGGCCAGCGTCGGCATGCCCTCGGGGTAGGTCCCCGTGAGGCCCTGGATCGACGCGATGTTGATGACCTTGCCGCTCCTCCTCGGCACCATGCAGCGGCGGCCGACCTCCTGCGTGAGGACGAAGAGCGCCGTCACGTTGAGCGTCATCACCTTGTTCCAGCCGTCGAGCGAATGATCGACCGTCGGCGCGCCCCACGACGTGCCGGCGTTGTTGACGAGGACGTCGATCGGCCCGAGCTTGTCGAGCACGGTATCGACCAGCGGCGCGATCGCCTGCAGGTCGCCCAGGTCGCACACGACCGGCAGCGCTTCGATGCCGAGCGATTTCAGATGCTTCGCCGCCGCGTCGAGCTCGTGCTGCTTTCGCGCCGTGATCGCGACCTTCGCGCCGAGCTCGCCGAGGACTTCGGCCATCTGCAGGCCGAGGCCACGCGAGCCGCCCGTGACGAGCGCGACCTTGCCTTTCAACTCGAGCAGCTTCGCGAGGCTCATGGCACGCTCCGTCAGGGCCGGTTGCGGCCGAGCTCGTCGTGGCTCGACACCCAGTCGCCGGCGAGGATCGCGCTCGACAGCGACGTGTCGCCGGCGAGCACGACCGCTGCGCAGATCTCGGCGAACTTGTCGGCCTTGCCCTTGCCGTAGCAGCCGAGCATCTCCAGGCACTCGCGCTGCGTCGGCAGCCCGGTGCCCCCGCCGTAAGTCGCGACGATCAGCGACGTGAGCGTGATCGACCAGTAGTAGTCGCCGTTGTCGAGCAGCTGCGAGTAGGTGACCCCCGCGTGCGACTCGGAGACGTTGGCGACGTCCTGGCCGGTCGCGATGAACATCGCGGTGAGGCCATTCGCGGCGTGCGCGCCGTTGTTCGCCGAGCCGGCGAGGAAGGCGCCGACATTGGAGACCTGGCGCGACCAGAACAGCTCCTTCGCGCTGATTCCCATCATGCTCTTCAGCAGGTCGCCCTTGATCGTGCACTCGGCGACGACGCGCTTGCCGCGCGTCAGCAGCATGTTCGCGCGCGAGTGCTTCTTGTCGGTGTCCATGTTGCCCGACAGGATGTAGTTGGCGCCGCCGGGGTATGTCTTCTTGATCCACTCGCACGCCGCGAACGTGGCCTTGCCGGTCATGTTCTGGCCGGCGGCGTCGCCCGTCGTGTAGTTGAAGCGCAGGTTCCGGAGCGGGCCGATCGCGTACTGGCCGATGTTGATCAGCTTGCCGGAGCGGGTCGTCGTCTCGGCGACCTCCTTGATCCGGTCGAATTGCTCTTTGATCCAGTCGCCGAAGTCGCGCGCCTTCTTGGCATCGTCGAGGATGAAGACCGGCGAGCGCTGCATGAACTGCTCGACGACCGTGGTCTTGACGCCTCCGCTCTCGCTCAGCAGGCGCATGCCGCGGTTGTAGCTGGCGACGAGCGTTCCCTCGCTCGTCGCCAGCGGAACGAAGAAGTCGCCCTTGGCGTGCTCGCCATCGATGCGCAGCGGCCCGGCGAGGCCGATCGGCACCTGTGCGACGCCCATGAAGTTCTCGACGTTGCCCGGCAGCACGCCGGGATCGAACGAGAAGCTGCCGACGTGCTCGAGCGCGGCGCCGGTGCGCTCCTGCACGAAGCGGCGCCGCGCCCCGGCCATCTCGCGGGTGTAGTCGTTCTCCTTGGAACGCGGGACCTTGTTCGCCATGGTCGGCTCCTCGAAATGGCGCCGCCCGCCGGGGCGGCGCCAACCTCACTTCGGCTTGAGCAGGTTCTGCAGGTTCGCCAGGTTCTCCTGGAAGCGGTCCTGCACGACCTTCCAGGCCTTGCGCCGTGTCTCGGCTTCCATCTCGGCCAGCTCGCGGACGCTGTCGATGGCCTTCTTGACACCCTGCCGGGCGCGATCTGCGTTCTTGCTCAACGCGTCCTTGCCGGTCACGTCCTTCATCGCTTCCTGCCACTCGACCAGCGCCGCTCGCAGGATCTCGTTGCGCCGCTGCGCCAGCGCCTTGATTCCCTCGTAGGCCTGCCGATTCGCTTCGGCGAGCGCTTCCATGTCCTTGCGTTGCGAGTCGACGATCGCCGCCACGTCGACGCCGGGCAGCTTCAGCCGACTCACGAGCTTGCCGAGGTCGCCGAGCGAGGGCAGCCCCAACGATCGTTTCGCGCTCGCGCTGGCGCCGGCCGTCTTGCCGGTCGTCTTGGCCGTCGCCTTGCGGGTGGTCTTGGTGGCGGTCTTTCTCGCCGTTTTTCGAACCGTCGTCGCCATGTCTTCTCCTCCGTGGTGGTTGGGACTGAATCCGCGCCGCGGCGCGGCGTTCTACGCGCGTGCCGCCTTGCCGGCCTTGGCCGATGGCGAACGCTTGGTCGACGCCGGCGTGGAACGTGCCGGTTTGCGTGCCGCAGGCTGGGTTGCCTTCGGCGCACGCGCAGGGGGGGCTTGGCGAGCGCCGCTCTTGGGCGCTGCGCGCCCGCGTGCAGACGCTGGCGCCGATGCGCTGCGACTGCGCGACGTCGAACTTTTGCGCGAGCCGGCGGCTTCGCCCGCCGCGCTGCCGAACACCGCTTCGTGCAGCTCCGCCAGCGACTCGTCGAGATAGTCGGCGAGCTTGCGCAGCTCAGGAACGGTCTTGCGGCACGCGGTCAGACCGAAGTCGAGCGAGCCGCAATAGCTCTGCACCGTGAGGTTGAGCGCCATCCCGTGGCTCGGGATCGACACCGGATAGAGCGTGAGCACGCGCGCACCGGCGACGTAGAGCGGCGCCTGCGGGCCCGGCACGTTCGCGACGACGACGTTGGCGGGCGGCGGCAAGCGGTCGGCGAGGTGTGATCGGCCGTACAGCTCCATCGCCTCGTGCAGCACGAACGGTGCGCCGAAGATCGAAAAGTCGCGCGGCGTCGCGTCCTTGACCTTGCCGCTCAGTTCCTTGGCTTCGAGCGTCGACGCCTGGATCGCCTTCAGCCGCTCCGCAGGGTCCTTGATGTCGGTCGCCAGGCTGCACAGCATTCCCGACACCTGATTGGTCGACTCGGTGTTGCCGGGTGGGCGCAGCGACACCGGCACGAACGCCACCAGCGGCTCCTTGGGCAAGCCGTGCTTCTCGAGCAGATAACGGCGCAGCGCGCCCGCGCAGATCGCCATGACGATGTCGTTGAGCTTGGTGCCGGTCTCCTTCGCGACCGCCTTCGCCTGGGCGAGCGAGAGCGAGCGCGCCGTGAAGGCACGCTGGCTCGTGATCGTCGCGTTGAGCATCGTCCTGGGAGCGACGAGGTTCGGCAGCCCCTTGGCGGGCAGGCGCACGATCTTGCCGACCACCGGCGCGACGACGCTGGCGATCGCCTTCAGCACGTCCGGGATCCTTTGCAGCGCGCTCACCTGCTGGCTGAGCATGTTCCTGTACGCCGAGCCGAGCAGCGCGAGCGGTTCGGGCTGGCCCTCGGGGTGTTCGCCGTGCGCCGGCGCAGGCTCGATCTGCCGGCCCGCCGGGCTCGTGTCGTACATCATGTTGGTGAGCGCCATGCCGGCGCCGCCGTCGACCGCGGCGTGGTGGATCTTGGTGTAGATCGCGTGGTGGCCGTCGGCGAGGCCGTCGATGACGTAGAACTCCCAGAGCGGCCGGCTGCGGTCGAGGAAGTTCGAATGCAGTCGACCGACCAGCTCCTCGAGCTGCTCGATCGTCCCGGGCTCGGGCAAGCCGAGGTGGCGGACGTGGTAGTCGATGTCGAGCTCGTCGTCGTCGACCCAGATCGGATGGTCGATGTCCCAGGGCACCGGGACGACCTTCTTCTTGAGCACAGGGAACAGGTGCAGTCGCGCGGCGATGTGGCGCTTGTAGATCTCGTAGAAGTTGCCCTTGAATCCGCGTGGCAACTCGACGATGGAAAGGCCCGCGACGTGCATCGGCGTCTGCGGCGTTTCCATGTAGAGAAAGCTCGCGTCAATTCCGCCGAGTGGTTTCATCGTCGCCTCGCGTTGCCGGTTGACTTCGTTCGCAGGGCGGTCATCCGCCGGTTGCCCAGCCGGCCAGTCCCGGGATCGCCTCGCCGCGACCCGGATCGGGGTAGATCAGGCTCCTGAGCCCGCTGCGGTCGAACGGCTTCCAGTGCCCCGCGGGTTGCGCCAGCCGATCGGCGATCGCATACAGCACCGTCGGGTTGTGCCCGAGCCCGCAGTGGCTGCCCTCGACCTCGATGTTCTCCGACGTCGGACCTTCGCGCTCGAGGCAACCCTGCCACGCGACCATGCCATCGGTGCGGCTGAAGATCGCCGTCGCCGGCACCGGGGGCGGCGTCTTCATCCGCTCGCGCCCGGGCCAGTCCTCGGCCTTGCGGTTGCTGGCGCGTTCGTACAGTTGCCACGCGTTGCTCGCGCGCGGCGCGCCGGCGAACGGGCTACCGAGCGTGATCACGCAGCGCACGTGGTCGGGCTCGCGGCGCGCCATCTCGCGCGCGAAGACGCCGCCCAGGCTCCAGCCGACGAGACTGACCTTGCGGCCCGAGTCCCGGAACAAGGTCGCGAGCCGGTTCTGCATCTTCTCCTCGGCGCCGGGACGCGGGCCGTGGTTGGGGCCGAGCTCCCAGCCGTTCGCGTCCCACCCCTGGTCGGTGAGGAAGCGTCGCAGCGGCCGGGTCGACGTGTCGTTCGCCGCCAGACCCGGCAGCACGAGCACCGCGTGGCCGTCGCCGCGCGGCGCCATGCGCAGCAGCGGATAGGACGCGAAGAACGCGCTCAGCTCCCAGATCGCGCGCAACTCGAGGAACAGCAGCTCGCGCGACGGCGGTGCACTGGGGTCGGTGGCTCGCATCAAGGCGTCTCCAGGCGATGGCAATCAGACCGCATGCGCGGCGATGGCGTCGATGATGCGCCCCCAGTGGGAGATCGGCAGCGCGTGGCCCATCCCCTCGACGACGACGAGGCGAGCTCCGGCGACGCTCTGCGCCGTGTCGACGCCGCAGGCGAGCGGAACCAGCGGATCGGCGTCGCCGTGGATGACGAGCGTCGGCACCCGCACCGCGCCGAGCGCTGTCTTGCGACTGCCCGACGCAAGGATCGCCGCGAGCTGGCGTGCGACGCCGGGCGGGTTGAGCCCGCGCGCGTGGAGCCGCTCGGCGCGCTCGTGGTCGAGCGCCTCGTCTTCCGGGAAGCTCCCCGCACGCAGCACCTTCCAGGTCTGCGCGTAGCTTGTGACGTAGTCGTCGAGCGTCGTCGCCGGCGGCTTGAGCAGGACGGCCATCGCCTCCGGCGTCGGCGGCGGCAAGCCCGGCGCGCCGGTCGTCGCCATGATCGACGTCAGCGTGCGCAAGCGCCCAGGGCGCTCGATCGCCATGGTCTGCGCGATTGCGCCGCCCATTGATGCACCGACGACGTGGGCACTCTCGATGCCGAGCGCGTCGAGCAGACCGAACGCGTCGGCGCCCATGTCGCTCAGGCGGTATGGGGCGTCGACCGGCTTGCCCTGCAGCGCCGCGGCCATCGCGGCACCGATGTTCGGTACCCCGGCCGAGTCGAAGCTCGTCGACAGGCCGATGTCGCGGTTGTCGAAGCGGATCACGCGGTATCCGCGCGCCGCGAGCAATGCGCAGAACTCGTCGGGCCAGGCGATCATCTGCGACGCCAGACCCATGATCAGCAGGAGCGCCGGCGAGTTCGCGTCGCCGAACGTGTCGTAGCAGAGCTCGATGCCGTTCGCTCTGGCGCGCGCAGGTGGGGTTTTCTGGTCGTTCGACATCGCACTCGCAAGCTGCAGGGGGAACGGCGGCTCAGACCTCGAGCCACTCCTTGCGGATCTCGGCGTCCGCCAGGAGCGTCGCCGGCGTCCCTTCGAAGACGATCGAGCCGTGGCCCATGACGTAGCAGCGCTGCGAGATCTGCAGCGCGATGGTGAGCTTCTGCTCGACCAGAAGCACCGATACACCGCGGCTCTTCAGCGTGTTGAGGTACTCGGCGACGAGCTCGACGATCTTGGGGGCCAAACCCTCGGTCGGCTCGTCGATCATGATCAGGTCCGGGTCGCCCATCAGCGTGCGGCAGAGCGTCAGCATCTGCTGCTCGCCGCCCGAGAGGACGCCGGCCTCGGTGTGCTCCCGCTCCTTCAGGCGCGGGAACATCCGGTACATGTCGTCGAAGCTCCAGCGCGGCGACTTCCCGGCGCGCTTCTCGCCGAGCTGCAGGTTCTGATTCACCGTCAGCTTGGGGAAGATGTCGCGATTCTCGGGGACGTAGCCGATGCCTCGGTGGGCGATGTCGAACGTGCGCTGGCCGAGGATCTCGTCGCCGCGCAACCGGATCGACCCCTCACCGCGCACCAGGCCCATGATCGTCTTGACCGTCGTCGAGCGGCCGGAGCCGTTGCGGCCGAGCAGGCTCACGATCTCGCCCTCGCCCACCTGCATGTCGACGCCGTGCAGGATGTGGCTCTTGCCGTAGTAGGCGTGCAGGTTGGTCAGCCGCAGCATGGGTCCGCTCTCTGCGTTCAGGCGTGCGCGCCCGAGGCGTGCTGGTCGGCGTGCACCGAGCCGAGGTAGGCCTCCTGCACGCGCGCGTTGGCGCGCACGGCGTCGGGAACGTCGAAGGCGATCACCTCGCCGTAGACGAGCACGGCGATCTTGTCGGCGAGGCCGAAGACGACGCCCATGTCGTGCTCGACCGTGAGCAGCGTCTTGCCGACGGTGACCTCGCGGATCAGCTCGACGAAGCGAGTCGTCTCGCTCTTGCTCATTCCGGCGGTCGGCTCGTCGAGCAGGACGACGTCGGCGCCGCCCGCGATCGTGATGCCGATCTCGAGCGCACGCTGCTCGGCATAGGTCAGGTTCATCGCCAGCGTGTCGTGCTTGTGATCGAGGCGGATCATTCGAGTCAGCTCCTCGGCGCGCTCGTTGGCGTCACGCAGATCGGCCAGGAATTTCCAGAACGCATAGCGGTAGCCCATCGACCAGAGCAGGCCGCAGCGCAGGTTCTCGAACACCGACAGGTGGCCGAAGATGTTGGTGATCTGGAAGCTCCGCGCCAGGCCGAGACGGTTGATCTCGTACGGCTTCATGCCATCGATGCGCTTGCCGTTGAGCAGGATCTCGCCGCTCGTCGGGTTGAAGCGGCCGCTGATGAGATTGAAGAGCGTCGACTTGCCGGCGCCGTTCGGGCCGATGATCGCGACCCGCTCGCCGGGCGCGACCGCAAGGTCGGTGCCGCGGATGATCTCGGTCTTGCCGAAGGACTTGCGCAGGTCCTTCAGTTCGACCGCGGGTGTCGCGGCGCTCATGGGGTCCCCAGGCTCGCTTCCCGCACCGCCGCTTCGCCACCTTCGGGAACCGGCGAGTCGGGCTCCTTGAACGTCATCGTCTCCTCGATCTCGCCCTGGATGCGACCCCACTCGAGCGCGAAGCGGCGGCGCACGAACTCGAAGGCGGCGAAGCCGATCGCCGCCACCGCGAGCGCCCCGAGCCAGCTCGCCGCGCTTTGCGTGTCGAGCGTGAGGCCGAGGTAGCGCAAGGTCGAACCCGTCGTATCGTTGAGCTGCAGGTGGTAGACCAGTTCGATCAGCCCCGCGAGCCCGGCCAGCATGAGGAGGGCGGTTGCCGTCAGTGCCGCGTACCAGCCCCAGAGCTGGTGCAGCTTCTTGTGCGCGGCGACGCGGACGTTCATCATGATCAGGCTGGCGATTCCGCCCGGCGCGTACATCACCATGAACAGGAAGATCAGGCCGAGGTAGAGCTGCCACGCCTTGGTCAGCTCGGAGAAGAGCGCGAAGCCGAGGATCATCAGGACGCCGCCGATGATCGGGCCGAAGAAAAAGGTCGCTCCGCCGAGGAATGTGAACAGCAGGTAGAGGCCGGAGCGCCCCGAGCCGACGACCTCGGCCGTGGCGATCTCGAAGTTGAGCGCCGCCATGCCTCCGGCGATCCCGGCGAAAAAGCCGGCGATGATGAACGACAGGTAGCGCACGCGCTGCATGCTGTAGCCGATGAACTCGACCCGCTCGGGGTTGTCGCGCACCGCGTTCAGCATCCGGCCGAGCGGCGTTCGCGTGAAGGCATACATCGCCGCGGTGCAGAGGAACGTGTAGATCGCGAGCAGGTAGTAGACCTGGATCTGCGGCCCGTAGGTGATTCCCAGGAACGGCTTGCCGGCGGTGCGATTGGCCGAGATGCCGCCCTCCCCGCCGAAGAACTCGGGGATCATCAGCGCCATCGCCGTCACCAGCTCGCCCAGGCCGAGCGTGATCATCGCGAACGGCGTTCCCGCCTTCTTGGTCGTGACGTAGCCGAGCAGGACCGCGAAGAACATCCCTGCAATGCCGCCGACGAGCGGGATCAGGCTGACCGGGATCGGCAGCGAACCGTTGCCGATCGCGAGCATCGCGTGCACGGCGACGAAGGTGCCGAGCCCGGTGTAGACGGCGTGGCCGAAGCTCAGCATGCCGCCTTGCCCGAGCAGCATGTTGTACGAGAGGCAGGCGACGATCGCGATGCCGACCTGCGACAGCATCGAAAGACCGAGGCCGCTCTGGAAGGCGAGCGGCGCGACGATCAGGACGAGCGCGAAGCCGCCCCAGACCACGAGCCGCGCCGTCGGCAACGTCGCCGCGCGCGGCGCGGCGGCGACGGGTCTTGCGACGCTCGCGTCCATGGCTTCTCGCCCTAGGGCCTGTTAACGCTATGGGAGGGCTCGCGCAGGTGCGCTGCCGGCCGCCGGGCAAGGCGCGCGCGAGGCCGCGTGCCCGTGGCACGCAACGAGCG
>JADGRJ010000032.1 GCA_017881025.1 Rhizobacter sp.
CGGCGCGCGTGCGCGGAATGCAGCGGATCCAGGTCGAGCCGCACCTGTCGGTCACCGGCGCGTGCTCCGCGCAATGGGTGCCGATCAAGCCGAAGACCGACGCCGCATTCCTGTTCGCGCTGGTCCACCTGCTCCTGCACGAGACGCCGCGCGAGCGGCTCGACGTCGCCTTCCTGGCCAAGCGCACGGCGTCGCCGTATCTCGTTGGGCCGAACGGCTACTACCTTCGCGACCGCGCGACCCGGAAGCCGCTGGTGTGGGACCGCGCGAGCGCCGGCGCGAAGCCGCACGACGCCGCCGGCATCGACGAGGCGATCGAAGGGTCGCACGCCGTCGACGCGGTCGAGATCGGCCCCGACGGCGACGTCCTCGCCGACGGTCTGCTCGAGGGTGCGACCGGCTTCGGCCGTCTCGTCGAGCACATGCGTCCCTACTCGCCCGAATGGGCGCAAGCGATCTGCGATGTCCCCGCCGCGACGATCCGGCGCATCGGCCGCGAGTTCGTCGAGCACGCGTGTGTCGGCGAGACGATCGAGATCGAAGGCCGGACGATGCCTTATCGCCCGGTCGCGGTGAGCCTGGGCAAGACGGTCAACAACGGCTGGGGCGGTTTCGAATGCTGCTGGGCGCGCACGCTGCTGGCGACGCTGGTCGGCGCGCTCGAGGTGCCCGGCGGAACGATCGGCACGACGGTGCGGCTGACGCGCCCGATGTCGCATCGCCACGACAGCGTCCAGCCCGGTCCCGACGGCTTCATGCACTACCCGCTCAATCCGACCGACAAGGCGCACTGGTCGCCATCGCCGAACATCCGCAACGCCTATCGCACGATGGTGCCGCTGGCGGCCGACGGACCCTGGAGCCAGGCGCTCGGGCCGACGCACTTCTCGTGGATGTTCCTCGACGAGACGCCGAAGGGACTGCCCCGCGTCACCTTGCCCGACGTCTGGTTCGTCTATCGCACCAACCCGGCGATCTCGTTCTGGGATACCGCCGCGCTCGGCGAGAAGATGGCGCGCTTTCCGTTCGTCGTCGCGTTCGCGTACACGCGCGACGAGACCAACCACTTCGCCGACGTCCTGCTGCCCGACGCGACCGACCTCGAGAGCCTGCAGCTGATCCGCATCGGCAGCACGAAGTACGTCGAGCAGTTCTGGGATCACGAGGGCTTCGCGTTGCGCCAGCCGGTGGTCGAGACGCAGGGCGAGGCGCGCGACTTCACGGAGATCGCGACCGAGCTCGCCGCGCGCACCGGCCTGACCCCCGCGTACAACGCGGCGATCAACAAGGGCGCGGCCGGCGTGCCGCTCAAGGGCGAGCACGCAGATCATTCGCTGGCCCTCGATCGCCGCCACGGCGGCGAGGAGATCTGGGACGCCGTGTGCCGCGCGGCGAGCGCCGAGCTGAGCGACGGCGCCGAGTCGAACGGGCTCGACTGGTGGAAGGAGCACGGCCTGGCGACCAAGCCCTATCCGCGCAGCCGCTGGTACCTGCTGCCGACCCTCATCGAGCGCGGCCTTCGCTTCGAGCTGCCCTATCAGGAGCGGCTGAAGCGCGTCGGCGCCGAGCTCGGCCGGCGCCTGCACGAGAACGACATGCACTGGTGGGACGTGCAGCTCGAGGAGTACCAGGGCCTGCCGAAATGGAAGGACTTCCCCGCGGTCTGGGAGGCCGTCATCACCCAGGGCGGTTCCGCCGCCTCGGACTACCCGTTCTGGCTCCTCACCGCCCGCTCGATGCAGTACTCGTGGGGCGCCAACGTCGGCATGCAGATGATCAAGGAGGTCGCCGACAACGTCGCCGGGCACAAGGGCGTGATCGTCAACACGCAGGCGGCGGCACGGCTCGGCATCGCCGACGGCGATGCGATCGAGATCGCGACACCCAAACGCAAGGTGACCGGACACGCCGTCCTGCGCCAAGGGATCCGCCCCGACACGCTGTTGCTGGTCGGACAGTTCGACCACTGGGAAACGCCGCTCGCGAAGGACTTCGACATGCCGAGCCTGAACAGCCTGGCGACGATGTCGATCGCCTTGACCGACGCGACCGGCTCCGGCGCCGACATCGTTCGCGTCGCGCTGCGCCGGCGTGCGGAGAAGACATCGGCAGGCCGAGCGCCGGGCCGCCCCAAGCCGGCCCGCGTCCCCTCGGGGGACCGGCCGATGTACCCATCGGACGAGGGGCTCACATGACGCGCTGGGCGATGGTCGCCGACCTGCGGCGCTGCGTCGGTTGCCAGACCTGCACCGCGTCCTGCAAGCACGCCAACGCCACGCCGCCCGGCGTGCAGTGGCGGCGCGTGCTCGACATGGAGTTCGGGGAGTACCCGGACGTGCAGCGCGCCTTCGTTCCCACCGGCTGCCAGCACTGCGACGAGCCGCCGTGCCTGGACGTCTGCCCGACGACGGCGACGCGCAAGCGCGACGACGGCATCGTCACGATCGACTACGACCTGTGCATCGGCTGTGCGTACTGCACGGTCGCGTGCCCCTACCAGGCGCGCTACAAGACCCAGCGCGCGACCTTCGCCTACGGCGCGCCGATGAGCAGCGAGACCGCACGCCACGACGAGGCCCGCCTCGCCGTCGCGACGAAGTGCACTTTCTGCGTCGAGCGCATCGATGCCGGGACGGCCCAGGGCCTCGTGCCGGGAGTCGATCCCGAAGCGACGCCCGCCTGCGTCAACGCGTGCATCTCGAGCGCGCTCGCGTTCGGCGACATCGACGACCCGGACAGCAACGTGTCCCGGCTTCTCGCGCAGAACCAGCACTTCCGGATGCACGAGGAGCTCGGCACCGGGCCGGGCTTCTTCTATCTCTGGGACAAGGTGGATCCGACATGAGCTACGGCCCGAACCCCTGGCAGCAGACCGCGTGGGACTGGCGTGCCGCCGGCAATTTCATCGGCGGCGGCGCCGGCGGCGGCCTGATCGTCTTCGCCGCCCTCGAGGCGGCGCTCGGCAGTTCCTCGCCGATCCGCTTCGCCTGCGGCAGCGTCCTGATCGCGCTCGGTCTGTCCTGCGTGTGGCTGGAGATCGGCCGACCGCTCCGCGCATTGCACGTCTACCTCAACCCGCGCCTGTCCTGGATGTCGCGCGAGGCGATCCTCGCCGGGCTGCTGCTGCCGTGCAGCGTCGCCGCCGTCTTCGGCCTGCCCGGGGCGGCGCCCGTCGCAGGCGTCCTCGCGCTCTCCTTCGTGTATGCGCAGGCGCGCATGCTCAACGCGGCCAAGGGCGTTCCGGCGTGGCGGGCGCCGCGGGTCGTGCCGCTGCTGGTCTGCACCGGGCTGGCCGAGGGCGGCGGGGTGTTCCTGCTCTCCTCGCTGCTGCACGGCAGCGGCAGCGTGGCGCTGACCGTGGTCGCGGCGCTGTTGATCGTCGCCCGGTGGGCCTTGTGGCGCCGGTACCGCGGCGCGCTCGCTGCAGCGCGTGGCGCACTGGCCGCGCTCGATGCAGCGGCGCCCGTGCTGCGCTGGATCGGCACCGCCGCGCCGCTGGCGCTGATCGGCGCGGCCCTCGCGCTCGTGCTCGTCGGCAACGGCACGATCGACGCCGGTGTCGCGGGCGTCGCCGCTGCGCTCGCCGGTGTCGGCGCGCTGCTCGGCGGCGCCTGGTTCAAGCTCATCCTCGTCACCCGCGCCGGCTTCAACCAGGGCTTCGCGCTGTCCCGCCTGCCGGTGCGGGGCGTCCGCCGCGCCGCGACGCCGACCCCCGACGCGGCGGCCTGAAAGCTCGTATGGGCGCAGTGACATCGCTCGACGTCGACCTCGCGGCGGGAGCTCACCCCATGCTCAATCCCGGCGTCGAAACCCTGCCGCGCGAGAAGCTCGACATGCTCCAGATCGAGCGCCTGCGCGCGACGCTGCGCAACGCCTACGACCACGTGCCGCTGCACCGCGCGCGACTGGATGCGGCCGGCTTCAGGCCCGGCGACCTGCGCTCGCTCGACGACGTCGCGCACCTGCCGTTCACGCTCAAGTCCGACCTGCGCGACCACTACCCGTTCGGCCTGTTCGCGCGGCCGGTGGCGCAGCTCGCGCGCCTGCACGCGTCGTCGGGGACAACGGGGAAGGCGACTGTCGTCGGCTACACGCGCGGCGACCTCGACCGCTGGGCCGACCTGATGGCCAGGTCGCTCGCCTGCGCCGGCGTCCGGCGCGGCGACGTGCTGCACAACGCCTACGGCTATGGCCTCTTCACCGGCGGCCTCGGCGCGCACGACGGCGCCGAGCGGCTCGGCGCGGTGGTCGTGCCGATGTCGGGTGGCTCGACCGAGCGCCAGGTCGCGCTGATCACCGACTTCGGCGCCCGCGTCCTCTGCTCGACGCCGTCGTATGCGCTGGCCATCGCCGAGGTGGCGGAGCGGCAGGGCGTCGACCTGCGCGCGAGCGCGCTCGCGATCGGCATCTTCGGCGCCGAGCCGTGGAGCGCGGCGATGCGCAAGGAGATCGAGGAGCGGCTCGGCCTGCTGGCGATCGACATCTACGGCCTTTCGGAAATCATGGGGCCGGGAGTCGCCTGCGAGTGCCGGCTGCAGAACGGTCTGCACGGCTGGGAGGACCACTTCCTGTTCGAGGTCATCGACCCCGACAGCGGCCGCGCGCTTCCCGACGGCGAGGCGGGCGAGCTGGTCATCACGACACTGACCAAGGAAGCGCTGCCGCTGCTGCGCTATCGCACCCGCGACGTCACCCGCCTCGTCGCCGAGCGCTGCGACTGTGGCCGCACGCACCGACGCATCCTGCGCATCACCGGCCGCAACGACGACATGCTCATCATCCGCGGCGTCAACGTCTACCCGTCGCAGATCGAGGCGGTGCTGGTCGGCCGCCCGGGCGTCGCGCCGCACTACCTGATCGTCGTCGAGCGGCGCGGCGCGCTCGACCACGTGCGCCTCGAGGTGGAGGCCCTGCCCGGCGTGGACGTCGACAGCCATGACGCGATGGCACGCGACGTCGCGCACTGCATGAAGTCGCTCGTCGGCATCAGCACCGACGTGACCGTGATGCCGCCCGGTGCCATCCCGCGCTCGACCGGCAAGGCCGTTCGCGTTCGCGATCTGCGGCCGAAAGCCACCGACGGCGTGCCGGCAACGCCCGGCGACGACCGAAGGGGATGAAGCGATGGCCAAGCGCCTGTTGAGCCTGCGCGTCAACGGCCGCGAGCGCGAGGACGCCGTCGCCGATTCGACCCTGCTCCTCGACTACCTCCGCGAAACCGCCAACCTCACCGGCACCAAGCAGGGCTGCGACGGCGGCGAATGCGGCGCCTGCACCGTCCTCGTCGACGGCGCGCCGCGCCTGTCGTGTCTCACGCTCGCCGCGAGCTGCGCCGGGCGCAGCATCGAGACGATCGAAGGCCTGGCCGGCGCCGACGGCCGGATGAGCGCGCTGCAGCAGGCGTTCCACGAACGGCTCGGCACTCAGTGCGGCTTCTGCACGCCGGGCATGGTGATGAGCGCCGAGGCGCTGCTGCGCGTCGAGCCGGCGCCGAGCGAGGCGCGGATCCGCGAAGCGCTCGCCGGCAACCTGTGCCGCTGCACCGGCTACGTCAAGATCGTCGAGGCCGTCCGGTGCGCCTGCGCCGGCCGGCTGGCGGGCTGACACGATGGACGCGCTGGTCAAGCCGATCCGCGCCGACGCGCTTCGCTCGAGCAGCGTCGGCCAGCGCACGCCGTTGGTCGATGGCGTCGAGAAGGTCACCGGTCGCGCCAAATACACCGCCGACCTGGCCGCCGGCGATGCGCTGGTCGGCGCCATCCTGCGCAGCCCGGTCGCGCATGGCCGCATCCGCGCGATCGATACGGCGAGGGCGCGCGCCCTGCCCGGAGTTCGCGCCGTGATCACGGGCGACGATTTCGCGGCGCCGTACGGCGTCATCCCGATCGCGCAGAACGAATGGGCGCTGGCGCGCGAGCGCGTGCGCTACCGCGGCGAGCCGATCGCGGCGGTGGCGGCGGTCGACGCCGCGAGCGCAGCCGCGGCGCTGGCGGCGATCGTCCTCGACATCGAGCCGCTGCCGGCGTACTTCCAGGCCGCCGACGCGCGTGCCGAGGCTGCGGTCCTGCTGCACCACGACAAGAAAGGCAACATCGAGCGCGAAGTCGACCAGACCTTCGGCGACGTCGAGGCGCGATTCGCGGAGAGCCATCTGGTGCGCGAGCAGCGCTTCCACTACGCCGAAGTCGCGCACGGCCAGATCGAGCTGAACGCCGCGATCGCGAGCTGGGAGCCGGAGAGCGAGCGGCTGACGAGCCAGTCGACGACACAGGTGCCCTACTACCTGCATCTGACGCTGGCGCAATGCCTCGGCATCGACAGCGCCCAGATCCGCGTCGTCAAGCCCTTCGTCGGCGGCGGCTTCGGCCATCGCGTCGAGCCGCTGGCGTTCGAGATCGTCGCCGCCGCGCTGGCACGCGCCGCCGGCGGCACGGTACGTCTGCTGCAGACGCGCGAGGACAGCTTCCTGACGCATCGTGGCCGGCCCGAGACCGACGTCCGCCTCAAGCTCGGCCTCGGTCGCGACGGCTCCATCCGCGCCGTCGATTGCGAGATCGTCCAGCGCGGCGGCGCTTACGGCGGCTACGGGCTGGTCACGATCCTCTACGCCGGCGCCCTGCTGCACGCGCTCTACCGGGTCGGCGCCGTGCGCTACCGCGGCTTTCGCGTCTACACCAACACGCCGCCGTGCGGCGCGATGCGCGGGCATGGCGCGGTCGACGCGCGCCACGCGTTCGAATCGCTGCTCGACCGCATGGCAGGCGAGCTCGGGCTCGACCCGTTCGCGGTGCGCCGTGCGAACCTGATCGAGCCGCCGTACCGCACCCTCAACGAGTTGCAGGTCAACTCCTGCGGGCTGCCCGCGGCGCTCGACTGGGTCGAAGCCGCGTCGGGATGGAAGGCGCGGCGCGCGAGCCTGCCGCGCGGCCGCGGCCTCGGCATGGCGTGCTCGCACTACGTGTCCGGATCGGCGAAGCCGGTGCACTGGAGCGGCGAGCCGCATGCAGTGGTGAGCCTCAAGCTCGACTTCGACGGCGGCATCACCGTGCTGACCGGCGCTGCCGACATCGGCCAGGGCTCGTCGACGCTGATCGCGCAGGTCGTCGCCGAGGTGCTCGGCGTGCCGATGGCGCGCGTTCGCATCGTCGCCGCCGACAGCGCGCTGACGCCGAAGGACAACGGCTCGTATTCGTCGCGCGTCAGCTTCATGGTCGGCAACGCGGCGCTGCGTGCCGCGCAGGAGTTGCTGCGCGTGCTTGTCGCCGCCGCGGCGAAGCGGCTGGGCGTCGAGATCGATCGCATCGAATGGCTCGGCGAAGGCTGCCGGGTCGTCGGCGAGGATCGCAGCCTCGATTTCGCCGCCGTCGTCGTCGCCGCGCTCGCCGAGAGCGGCACCCTCACGGTCAAGGGCACGTGGTCGACGCCCAAGGAGACGCAAGGCGGCAAGCACCGCGGCGGCGCGGTCGGCTCGACCGCGGGCTTCTCGTACGCGGCGCAGGTCGTCGAAGTCTCGGTCGACGAGGACACGGGCCGCGTCACCGTCGAGAAGGTCTGGGTCGCGCACGATTGCGGCTTCGCCATCAATCCGCTCGCGGTCGAGGGTCAAGTCCAGGGCGCCGTCTGGATGGGAATGGGCCAGGCGCTGCAGGAGGAAACGCAGTACCACGAAGGCCTGTCGCTGCGGCCGAACTTCCTCGACTACCTGGTGCCGACGATCGCCGAGTCGCCGCCGATCGAGGTCAAGCTGATCGAGAGCAACGACCCGCTCGGCCCCTTCGGCGCGAAGGAGGCGAGCGAAGGCGCGCTACACGGATTCCCGCCGGCGCTGACGAACGCGATCGCCGACGCCATCGGCATCGAGCTCAACGAGCTGCCGGCGACGCCGAACCGCGTCCTCGATGCGATCGACGCGCGCCGGCGTGCCGACAAGCTCGCCGCGAGCCGCGCCCGCCGTCTGCAGCAAGGAGGCTGAATGGACCGCTTGCCCGAGTTCCGCCTGCTTCGGCCCGTCGATCTCGCCGAGGCGGTGCAGCTGATCGCCGAGCCGGGCGCACGCGTGCTCGCCGGCGGCACCGACCTGCTGCCAAACCTGCGCCGGGGCCTGGAGCAGCCGACGACGCTCGTCGAACTCGGCGGCGTCGCCGGTCTCTCGGAGATCGCGTTCGACAGCGACGGCCTGGCGATCGGCGCGGGCGTGACGCTCGCGCGACTGGCCACGGACACGCGCATCGCCGGGCCCTATCGCGCCATCGCCGAGGCGGCGCGCGAGGTCGCGGGGCCGCAGCATCGCCATGCCGCCACCGTCGGCGGCAACCTGTGCCTCGACACGCGCTGCGTCTTCTACAACCAGAGTGCGTGGTGGCGCGCCGCCAACGACTTCTGCCTGAAGCGCGGCGGCCAGACCTGCCACGTCGCACCGCAAGGCCAACGCTGCCACGCGGCCTTCAGCGGCGATCTCGCGCCGTCGCTCATCGCCCTCGACGCCGAGGTCGAGCGCGTCTCCGCGCGCGGGCGACGGCGCACGCCGCTCGCCGACCTCTATCGCGATGACGGCGCCGCGCACCTCACCCTGGATCCGGGCGAGCTGATCGCCCGCGTCCACCTGCCGCGCCCCGCGCCGTCGCTGCGGTCGGGCTATCGAAAGGCTCGGGTTCGCGGGTCGATGGACTTTCCGCTGGCAGGCGTGGCGATCGCGCTGCAGCTGCACGGCCCCCGCATCGTCGCGCTTCGCGTCGCGCTGACCGGCACCAACTCGCAGCCGCTGCGCCTCGAGGGCACCGAGGCATTCCTCGGCGCCGCCGTCGACGCTGCGCTGCTCGGCGCGCTCGGCAAGCTCGTCGCCCGGCAGACGAGCCCGATGCGAACGACGGCGATGCCGTCGAACTACCGGCGCCAGGTCGCCTCGGTGCTGACGCAGCGCCTGCTGCAGGCGCTGGCGAGGCCCGCCACGGAGGAGGACCGGCCATGCGCATGAACGCGGCGGAGGTCCTGCTTGCCGGTGGCGACGACGCCGGCATCGCGCTCGTCTGCGCCGATGCGTCGCGCCTGCGCGGCGAGCTGCGCCTCGAGGTCGCTCGCGGCGCCGCGGTCTGGCGCGCACGCGGACTCTCGCGCGGCGACCGAGTCGCGATCAAGCTCGCCGACGGCATCGACTGGGTCGTGGCCTACCTGAGCGTGATCTGGGCCGGCGGCGTCGCGGTCGGGGTCAACCCGCGCGTCCCCGCCGACGAGTGGCAGGCGATCGTCGCGGCAGCCGACTTCCGCTTCATCCTCGGCCAGGAAGCCGAGGACGCGACGGCCGCGCCGGATTCAGGCCTTGTCGACCTCGTCGACTGGCGCAACGGGCTCGCCGCGGCGGCGCCGGTGGTGCCGTGCTCGATGGAGGCCGAGGAGCCCGCGCTCTGGGTCCACTCCTCGGGAACCAGCGGCAAGCCGAAGGCGGTTGTGCACGCGCAGCGAATGGCGTACGAGATCGCCCGCGTCGGCCAGGAGCGGCTCGGCATCGGCCCCGGAGACCGGCTCTACGCGAGCTCGAAGCTGTTCTTCTCGTACCCGCTGGCCAACAGCGTCTTCACCGGCCTGCGCCTGGGCGCCACCGTGATCCTCGATCCGGGCTGGCCGAACGCGCGCGATGTCGCCGCGATCGCGATGCGCCAGCGCCCCGACGTGCTGTTCAGCGTGCCGTCGCTGTACCGCAACCTGCTGAAGGAAGGCCTGGCCACCCAGCTCGCGAATTGCGGGGTGCGCCGGTACGTCTCGGCCGGCGAGGCCCTGCCCGCGAACCTGCGCGACGAGTGGCAGCGCCAGACGGGCTGCACCATCGTCGACGGCTACGGCGCGTCGGAGACGCTCGTGCTCGTGCTCGTCGACACGGGCGAGGGCGGCGGGTTGCAGGCCGCGCCCGGCGTCGACGTCCGGCCTCTCGGCGAGCCGCGGCCGGGCATGCCCGGCCGCGTTCTCGTCAAGGGGTCGACAGTCGCACTCGGCTACTGGCAGCGCCCCGCTGCCCAGGCAGAGCACTTCGTGGCGGGCGGCTTCTCGCCGTCGGACCTGTTCGACGCGATCGATGCCGCGAGCTGGCGCTTCGCCGGTCGCGACGACTCGCTGGTCAAGGTGCACGGCCGCTGGGTCGATCTGGTCGAGCTCGAGCAGCGCATCGCCGTCGCCTGCCCGTGGCTGGCCGAAGCCGCCGCGGTTGCCGTCGCCGACGAGGACGGCGTCGAGGCGGTCGCGCTCTTCTACGTCGCCGTCGCGAACGCGCCGCCGGTCGATGCCGCCGCGCTGCGCCAGCATGCCGAACGCCTGCAGCCGCACCAGCGGCCGCGCTGGCTGCATGCGGTCGAGGGCCTGCCGCGAACCGCCACCGGCAAGCTCATGCGGCGCCGCCTGCGCGACCTGCACGCCGCGCTCTCGGCGCAGGACACTGCAGTCGATCATGATCGTCTGTGAGCGGCGCGGCCCCGTGCTGGTAGCGACGCTCTCGCGCCCGCCGGTGAACGCCATCGACGCACGTCTTCTGGCGCGGCTCGATGCCGTGATCGACGAGGCCGAGGCCGACGACGGCATCAGCGTGCTGCACCTGCGCAGCGCGCATGCGGTGTTCTGTGCCGGCGCCGATCTCGCGCTGATGCGCGAGTGCATCAGCGCCCCCGCCGGCGCCGAGATCATGGTGGCGGTGGTGCGCGAGATGCAACGCCTGTTCACCCGGCTCGAGGCGGCGCCGTTCGTCTCGCTTGCCGAGATCGGCGGCGCCGCGCTCGGTGGCGGCCTCGAGCTCGCCCTCGCCTGCGACCTGCGGGTCGCTTCCTGCGAGGCGCGCCTCGCCTTGCCCGAGATCGGTCTCGGCCTGCTTCCGGCGGGCGGCGGCACGCAGCGGCTGACCGCGCTCGTCGGCCCGAGCGTCGCCCGGCGCCTGATCCTCGGCGGCGAGAACATCGACGGCGTCGAGGCACAGCGTCTCGGCGTAGTCCAGTGGGTCATTCCGGCCGCCGAGCTCGCCACCTGGTCGGCGCAACTCGCCGCGCGCCTGGGCAACAACCCGCGTGCCGCCTTCGCGGCCAACAAGCGTTGCGTCGCGCTCGCCGAGGGCGGCTTCGCCGCCGGCTTCGCCGAGGAGATCGCCGCCACGCGCGCGCTGTACGCGGACCCGGAGACGCTCGAACGCGTCTCGGCCTTCCTGAATCGGCCCAAAACGGCCCGATGAGCTTCATTGCAACCCTAGGAGCAATCACCATGAGCCTGCAAGACAAGATCGCCGTCGTCACCGGGGCGGCATCCGGAATCGGCCAAGCCACCGCCAAGGCGCTCGCCGACCAGGGGGCGCGCGTCATCCTCGCCGACATCGATCGCGACAAGGGCGAGGCCGCGGCGGCGGCGCTGCGCGAGCGCGGAGGCCAAGCCGAGTTCAGCGCCGTCGACATGACCGATCCGGCGTCGATCGAGGCGTTCGCCGCGGCCGTGCAGGAACGTCACGGCGCGATCGATGTGCTCGTCAACAGCGCCGGGTGGGGCCGCACGTCGCCGTTCTGGGAAGGCACGCCGGAGTTCTGGAGCAAGCTCGTCGCGCTCAACTTCGTCGGCCCGATGCTGCTCTGCAAGGCGCTCCTGCCGCGAATGATGGAACGCCGCAGCGGCAAGATCGTCAACGTCGCGAGCGACGCCGGCCGTGTCGGCAGCATGGGCGAGACGGTCTACTCCGGAACCAAGGGCGGTCTGATCGCGTTCACCAAGTCGCTCGCGCGCGAGACCGCGCGCTACGCGATCAACGTCAACTGCGTCTGCCCCGGCCCGACCGACACGCCGTTGATGGCCGCCGTGCCCGACAAGGTGAAGGAAGCGCTGATCAAGGCGATCCCGCTGCGCCGGCTCGGACGCCCCGAGGAAGTCGCCGACGCGATCGTCTTCTTCGCCGACGACCGCTCGGCCTACGTCACGGGCCAGGTGCTGAGCGTGAGCGGCGGCCTGACGATGGTCTGAGCCTGTCCCGAGCGCGCCAGGAGAGCACGTGAAACCGCCCGAGGAGCCGCTGCGGCGGTGGCGCGACGCCGACGGAGCGCACATCGACGTGCGCGGGCTGCCCCCGCCGGAGCCGCTCGTCGCCATCCTTTCGCTGGTCCGCCAGCTCGACGCGACGACGCGCGTGATCGTCCACCACGATCGCGATCCGCAGCTGCTCCACGCCGAGCTGGCCGAGATCGGCTGGCGTGCCGAGCGCATCGCCGGCGAGCCGGGCGAGGTTCGCCTGTGCGTGACCCGCGCCCCGTGAAGCTCGCGGCGGGCAGCTTTCTCGGCGGCGCAAAGAGCCGCTTGCTGCCGGCGTCGATCCCGTTTCGGTTCTTCGGAGCGGCCGTGGTGTTCCACCTGCTCGCCTGGATCGCGGCGTTCGCCGGCGCCGCCGACTGGCCGAGCTTCGCCGGCGGCCTCGGCTGGCCGCTGGCGGCGCTTCACCTCGTCACCCTGGGCGTCCTGGCGATGACGGCGATCGGCGCCAGCCTGCAGCTGCTGCCGGTCGCGACGCGCCAGCCGGTCCGGCGCGTGCGCTTGCCGGCGCTGATCTGGTGGCTGTATGCACCCGGCGTCGCCGTGCTCGCGCTCGGGATGGGCACGGCCACGCCGTCGTTGCTCGTGCTCGGCGGCCTCGGCATCGGCGCAGGATTGCTGCTCTATGCGTGGCTGCTCGCCGCGAATCTTCGCGGCGCGCGCGGCATGGCCGGAATCGTCGCCCACGGCTGGGCGGCGCTCGCCGCACTCAGCGTCGTCCTGCTCACCGCGACATCGCTCGTCGGGACCTACACCGGGCTGCCGCTTCTCGACCGCGACGCTGCGCTCGCGCTGCACGTGGCGTTCGCCGGCTACGGCTTCATGGGCCTGCTCGCGATGGGGCTCGCCTACCTGCTCGTGCCGATGTTCGCGCTCGCCCCCTCGCCCGATCCGAGGATGCAGATCGCGTCCTGGGGCGGCGCCGTCGTCGGCCTCGGCTGCGCCGGCGCCGCCGCGCTCGGCGTGCAGCCGCTCGCGCTGCGCATCGTCGCCGTCGGCGCCGGCGCGCTCGCCGTCGGCTTGCACCTCGAGCTCATGCGAAGGGCGCTGCGCGACGGCATGCGCAAGGACCTCGGCCTGTCGTTCGCGCTCGTTCGCACCGGCTGGACCGGGCTCGTCCTCAGCCTGGCCGCCGCCCTCGGCGTCGTCCTCGACGCGCCCGTTCCCGGCCTGGCCGCGCTCTTCGGCCTGCTTCTCGTCGGCGTCTGGCTGCTCAGCTTCGTGCTCGGCATGCTGCAGCGGATCCTGCCGTTCCTCGCCTCGATGCACGCCGCCGTCGGCAAGCACCGGCCGCCGACGCCCTCCTCGTTCACGCGACGGCGACCGCTCGCGATTCACTTCGCCTGCCATCTGGCGGCACTCGCCGGTCTCGCGCTCGCCATCGTCGCCGCGAGTCCACTGCTCGCCGAGCTCGCCGCCGCGGCGGGGACGGTCGGCGCGGCGTCGTTCGCGACCTTTTTCGCCCAGCTCGTCCAGCGCATGAACTCGGCGGCTCCCGCGGCGGCGGCCGTGCCCGCGAACGCTTGATTTTCTTGCTCTGTCTCAAGGAAGCGGACAAGGGCGCCGGTTATTGTGGTACTTGCCTACCATAATCGAGGGTCCCGGATGGAGTTCGCGCGCCAGGTCAGTCACCTGCTCGATACCGAGCACCGCGCCAATCTCGAGCTGCTCGGCCGAATCGAGCAGGCGCTCGCCCGACCGGAGCGCGCCGCCGCCGACCCCGAGTTCCCTCGCCTCGCGGCCGCGTTCGCCCGCATGGTCGAGCAGGACATCGGCCGCCATTTCGATTTCGAGGAAGCCCAGCTCTTCCCGCGCATGGCCGAGGCCGGAGAAGGCGACATCGCCGGCCTGCTGCGCGAGGAGCACGATTCGATCCGCGAAGTCGCCGCCGAGGTGCTGCCGCTGGCGCGGGCCGCGGCCGCCGGCACGCTCGACGGCGCCGGCTTCGAGGCGCTGCGCCGCGGCGCGCTCGAGCTGGTCGAGCGGCAGGTCGCGCACATCCAGAAGGAAACGATGGCGTTGCTGCCGATGCTCGACGACCTGCTCGACGACGAGCTCGACCGTACGCTGGCCTTCGAATACGCCGCCGACTGATCACCGCGGCAGGAGCACTGCATGGAGTCACTTGCCCTGAAACCGATCGCGGTCCGCGCGCTCGCCCCTGCCGACCTGGGCGGCGTCGTCGCCATCGACGCGGGCATCGAGGGACGTTCGCGGCGCAGCTACATCGAGCGCCGCCTGCAGGCCGCGCGCCGCGAACCGGCGCTGCATGCGCAGTTCGCCGCGGTCGACGAACGCGGCATCGTCGGCTACCTGCTTGCGCGCGTGCTCGAGGGCGAGTTCGGCCGCGGCGGGAGGGAGCTGCGCATCGAGCTCGTCGGCATCCGCGCCGACCGGCGCGGCCAAGGTACCGGCAGCCGTCTCTTCGACGCGCTCTCGAAGTGGTCGGGCCGACACGCGATCGGCGCCATGCGGACGCAGTCGTCCTGGCGCGATCACCGCATGCTCGGCTGGCTCGACCGGCGCGGCTTCTCGCTGGCGCCGGCACAGGTGCTCGAGTGCGTCGTCGACAGCAACGCCTGGAGCCCCGAGCGCGACGACGCGATGGGCTCGGCCGACGCCGACGGCGCCGCGCCCGAGATCGATTTCGGTCGGCACGATGCCAACGATTTCGAGCGCGCCGGCCGCGGCGGCGCCGACGTGCGCTCGATGACCGCATCCGATCTCGACGAAATCGTCGCCATCGATCGCCGCGTCACCGGCCGCGACCGCAGCGGCTACCTGCGCAGCCGGCTCGAGGAGGCCCTCGACGACTCGACGCTGCGCGTCTCGCTCGCGGCGCGCCGCGATGGCGTGCTGGCCGGCTTCCTCATGGCCCGCGCCGACCATGGCGACTTCGGCCGCACCGAGCCGGTCGCGGTGCTCGACACGATCGGCGTCGATCCGGCGCAGGCGCGGCAAGGGGTCGCGCGCGCGCTGCTCTCGCAGCTCTTCGCGAACCTCGCGGCGCTTCGCATCGAGCGCGTCGAGACCGTGGTCACGCTCGACGACGAGGCGCTGGCCGCCTTCCTGCACGTGATGGGCTTCGTGCCGTCGCAACGGCTCGCCTTCGTGCGGCCGCTGGAGAATGCGGCATGACGCCCGCCTCCGCGCTGCCCGATGCCGACGCGCTGCGCGAGGCGCTGCGTGCCGTCGACGACCCCGAGGCCGGGATGAACATCGTCGACCTGGGTCTCGTCTACGGGATCGAAGCCGGCGCCGACGGCGTGCTGGTCGATCTGACGATGACCAGCGCGGCGTGCCCGATGGCCGAGATGATCGTCGACCAGGTCCGCGACGCGATCGCGGCGGTCGTGCCGCCGCAGACGCCGGTCGAAGTCAGACTGGTGTGGGACCCGCCGTGGACGCCGGACAAGATGACCGGCATCGCCAAAGAGCATTTCGGCTGGCCGTGCTGAGTTGCCGATGACGCCGCCGCCCCTCGCGCCCCCGCTCGGGCCGGCTCCGTCGGCGCCCCGGCGCGCCGCGCCGGCGTCGCTGGCGTTGCCGCCGCGCGCCCGCCTGCCGCTGCTGGCGCTCGGCTTCGCCGCGCTCGTCGTCGGCGCCGGCGCCGGCCTGGCGCGGCTCGGCGCGACGGTGCCGGCGTTCGCCGCCTCGTCGGCGTCGATGCACGGGCCGCTGATGGTGTGCGGCTTCTTCGGCGTCGTGATCGCGCTCGAGCGCGCCGTCGCGCTCGGCCGCGGCTGGGCCTATCTCGGCCCGCTGCTCGCCGCCCTGGGCGTGGTGACGCTGCTGTCCGGACAAGCCGCGGTCGCGACCTGGCTCTTTCTCGCCGGCAGCACGGTGCTGCTCGCCGCCACGCTCGACGTGCTGCGCCGGCAGCGCGCCCTCTTCATGCTGACGCTGGCGATCGGCGCCGCGTGTCTCGTGGTCGGCAACGCGCAGTGGGCGTTCGGCCGCGCGCCGGCCGAGGTCGTTCCGTGGTGGCTCGCCTTCCTCGTGCTGACCATCGCCGGCGAGCGGCTGGAGCTGTCGCGCTTCCTGCCGCCATCGCCGGTGGCGCGCCATGCCTTTGCGCTGCTGCTGCTCGTGATCGGCGCCGGCCTGGTCGCGGGGCGCGCGCCCTGGGGTCCGCCCTTGTTCGGCGCCGGCCTGCTCGGCCTGGCCGCGTGGCTGCTCAAGCAGGACATCGCGCGCCGCACCGTGCGCGGCCGCGGCCTGACCCGATTCATCGCGATCTGTCTGCTGAGCGGCTACGGCTGGCTCGCCGTCGGCGCGGTGCTGTGGCTCGGCGGTGCGGCGGGCGCGCCCGGATCGAACGCGCACGACGCGGCGCTGCACGCGATCACGCTCGGCTTCGTCTTCTCGATGGTGTTCGGCCACGCCGCCATCATCCTGCCGGCGGTCACGAAATTCGCCGTGCCCTACCACCCGACGTTCTACGTGCCGCTCGCGTTGCTGCAGGCGTCGCTGCTCGTGCGCCTCGGCGGCGATGCCGCGGGCCGGATCGACTGGACGCGAGCCGGCGCCTGGCTCAACGCAGCGGCGCTGGCGGCTTTCCTGCTCGGCACGCTGGGCGCGGTGCTGCGCGGCCGGCGCAAGTCGATCTGATTCCGGCCGGTTCGCGTCCTTGCGGAGGTCGGGTTCGCCTCAGGGCCCGCGTCAGCCGCACTGCCCGGTCGCACCGCACGCCGTGCAGAACTCGCAGCCGTCCTTGTGGATGAGCGCCGCATTGCCGCACTCGGTGCAGACGCGTCCTGCCATCGTCGGCATCCGCTGCTCGCGCTTGCTCGCGGATTCGAGCACTCCCATCTCGCGGATCGGAAAGCCCGCTTCGTCGAGCACGCCGAGCATGGCGTAGCGGTGGATGACGAGGCGCGCCATGTAGGCCACGGTGGACGGCCACGTCTGTTGGCGCCGCTCCCGGTGCGGCAACCCCGGCACGAACGCCATGAAGTGGCCGAGCGGCTCGGCGTAGTTGAGGAGCTTGCGCAGCTTCATGCCGATCCAGGCCGGATCGATGACGCGCATGTCGAGCGAGAGCAGCCGCGCCAGGCCGTCGAGGGCGCGCGGATAGTTGCCGGAGAAGCCGATCGCGCAGGGCCGCGTCATCGTCGTCGGGTCGGCGCCTGGCAGGGTCACTTCCTTCAGCGTCAGCGTGAAGGCCTCGCCGGTCGCCGGGTTGTCGATGTCGACGGCCCAGGCCAGCGTGCCCGACGGCCCGGTGTGCGGCTCCTCGACGCTGAACATTGCGTCCATCACCGGTGTCGGCGTGGCGCGGCCGAACCGCGGCAGCGCCTTCAGCTGCTCGCAGCGCCAGCGCACGACCGCCGCGGTCGCCGCCACGACGCCGGGGAACAGGCGCCGCTCGCCGTGCGGCGGGAACGGCATCTCGAAGGCGTGCTCCTCGGCGACGGTGGCGAGCGCTTCGAGCTTGAGCTGCAGCCACGCCGGGTCGTTGGCGCGCAGGTCCATGGAGAGCGTCTTGGCAAGGGCGCCGAGGCCGCGCGGCTGCTCGGCGCCGTTGACCCAGACTTCGAAGGGCTGCGGCGGGCCGCCCTCGGCGCCGGGCACCTCGCCGACGAAGAGCGCGAAATCGCCGAACGGATGGTGGACCATGAACGTCCACGCGGCATTGCCGGCCGGCAGCTCCGGCCGGCCCGGCCAGCGGAGGGAAGACAGCACCGGGGCCGGCAGGCGATCGAGCGCGAGGCGGCGGTTGGCACCGTCGATCTGCAGCGGCGCCGCCGGGGCGATGGCCTGCGGCGTTGCGCTCAGCACCGCGCCGAGGACGCTGTTCGGCCGGTAGGTGGCGAGCCCCTTCAGCCCGGACTGCCAGGCCTCGACGTAGAGATGCTGGAAGTCGGCATAGGGATAGTCGGCCGGCACATTGACGGTCTTCGAGATCGCGGTGTCGATGCAGGGCGCGACCGCCGCGACCATCGACTCGTGCGCCTGCGCACTCAGCTCGAGGGCGGTGACGAACGCCGGCGTCAGCGGCGCCGCCGCGCCTTTCAGGTGACGGTACAGCCGCCAGGCATGGTCCTCGACCGCGTGTTCCTTGAAGCTGCCGTCGGCCATTCGCTTCCTGCGCGTGTAGCTCCAGCTGAATGCCGGCTCGATTCCGTTGCTGGCGTTGTCGGCGAAGGCCAGGCTGATGGTGCCGGTCGGCGCGATCGAGAGCAGGTGCGAGTTGCGCAGGCCGTGCGCGCGGATGCGGTCGCGCAGCGCCTGCGACAGGCGCGAGGCGAAGGTCGTGCCGCTCAGGTAGAGGTCGGCGTTGAAGAGCGGGAAGGCACCGCGCTCGCACGCAAGCTCGACCGACGCGTCGTAGGCCGCGTCGCGCATCAGCTCGGCGATGCGGCGCGCCATCGCCCGCGCGGGTGCGCCGTCATAGCGGAGATTGAGCATGATCAGCGCGTCGCCCAGGCCGGTGAAGCCGAGGCCGATACGGCGCTTGCTGCGCGCTTCCTCGCTCTGCTGCGGCAGCGGCCAGAGGGTGACGTCGAGCACGTTGTCGAGCATCCGGGTCGCCACCTGCGCGACCTTGACGAAGCCGGCCTCGTCGAAGTGGGCGTCGTCTTCGAACGGCGCGTGCACGAAGCGCGTCAGGTCGATCGAGCCGAGGCAGCAGCAACCGTAGGGCGGCAGCGGCTGTTCGGCGCAGGGATTGGTCGCGGCGATGCTTTCGCAGTAGGAGAGATTGTTGTCGCGATTGATCTGGTCGAGGAAGAGAACGCCGGGCTCGGCATGGTCGTAGGTCGACCGCATGATCTGGTCCCACAGCTCGCGTGCGCGGCGCTTGCGGTAGACCCAGACGCCGCCGCCGTCGCCCTGCGCCTGCTGGTAGGCGCCGGCCTCCTTCTGCGCCATTCCCGGCTCGGCGCGGTGCACCAGCTCGATCTCGGTGTCGCCCTGCACCGCCTCCATGAAGGCATCGGTCACGCCGACCGAGATGTTGAAGTTCTTCAGGTCGCCGGCGTCCTTGGCATGGATGAACTCCTCGATGTCCGGGTGATCGCAGCGCAGCACGCCCATCTGGGCGCCGCGCCGCGCGCCGGCCGACTCGACGGTCTCGCACGAGCGGTCGAAGACGCGCATGTAGCTGACCGGCCCGGAGGCGCTGCTCTGCGTGCTGCCGACCCACGCGCCGCGCGGCCGGATCCGCGAGAAGTCGTAGCCGACGCCGCCGCCGCGCCGCATCGTCTCGGCCGCCTCGGTCAGCGCGGTGTAGATGCCGGGATGACCGTCGTCGACCTGGGCGATCGAGTCGCCGATCGGCTGGACGAAGCAGTTGATGAGCGTCGCCGCGAGGCCGGAACCGGCCGCCGACTGGATCCGACCCGCCGGCAGGAAGCCCTCGCGCAAGGCCTCGGCGAAGCGTTCTTCCCAGTGGGCCCGCTGCTCGGCCGGCTCGGCTTGCGCGAGCGCACGCGCCACGCGCCGGTTCACTGCCTCGATCGAGGTCTCTTCGCCCTTCGCGTACTTCTCGATCAGCACTTCGGTGCTGATGTCCTGTGGCGGCAGGCTTTGCAGCGTCGTCGCTGCAGCGCTATCTCGGATTTTCGGCATGAGATTCGGTTGAGTTGGCGCGGAGCCTGAAAGAGGCAAATGTTGGGTGTCCTCGGACACCGGATGCTCGGCCGGTCAACCCGCCAACATGGCGGGCGGTGGCGTCAACATTCGAGTCATCAGCTCGCAGACGCTGCGGATCTGCTTGCCGAACGGCAGGGCGCCTGCGCCACGGAAGAACAGTCCCTTCTTCAAGTCGCCGCACAGCGCCGCCGCGAGCTGCTTGTCGATGCAGAACTGACCCCAGCTCGCCAGTCCGTCGCGCAATCCGCATTGGCCCAGGCAGTCGAACGCGAGGGTGCATCGCGGCTTCACGTGGGCCACGGATTGGAGCCGGGATTCGGCCTTCAGGTAGTTCCGCAACCAGGGCGTGTTCACCGCCCTTGCCGGCAACCCCGCCACGCTCGTAAACTCGACGAGATCGTCTTCGCCGGCGTCGGCGAGCACGCGCTTGAACTCGGCGTGGGCGTCGCATTCGAGCGTGACCGCAAAGGGCGTGCCGAGCTGGACCGCGGCGGCGCCGAGCGCCTGCAATCTGGCGATGTCGGCAAACGAGCGAATGCCGCCGGCAGCGATCACCGGCACTTCGCTCTCGACGCCGGCATCGCGAAGCAGGCCGACGACCTGCGGGATGACGTTCTCGAAGTCGAAGCGCGGATCGTGAAGGTCCGCAACCTTCGCAGCGCCCAGATGGCCGCCGGCCAGGCCGGGGTGCTCGATGATCACCGCGTCGGGAATTCGCTTCTTTCGCTCCCATTTCCGCAGCACGAGCTGCACGCCGCGCGCGTCCGACAGAATGGGAATGAGCAGTGCCTTGGGGTGGTCCTTGGCGAGGTCCGGAAGATCCAGCGGCAGGCCGGCGCCGACGACCACCGCGTCGATCCCGCACTCGAGGGAGCGCGTGACCGAAGGAGCGTACTCGCTGACGGCGCGCATGACGTTGATGGCCAGCATGCCCCGACCGCCAGCGAGTCGACGGGCGGCGACGATTTCGCGCTCCAGTGCCTCCAGATTGGCATCGTTGATGGCGATCTTGGCCGCCTGCGTGGCCGCCTGCCCGGGGGCGAGGTCGCGCGTCCTTTCCATCAGATCCGGATGATGGCGGCGCAGGTCCACCGAGGAAATCGTGCCGAGCGCGTTCAACGCGGCAACGCTCCCGGCGAGCCGATGTGCGGACACGCCGACTCCCATGCCTCCCTGCACGACCGGCAGCAAGGATTTGCCGCCCAAGCGCAGCGGGCGCAGCCCGCCGGCCTCGAGCAGACTCATCAGTCCGACGTCCGGGCAAGTCACGGCAAAGCTTCGTTCACGAGGGGCCTCGATGCGCTCCACTACCGGAGCGAGGAGGCGCGTTGGCTGCCAAGGTGTCTATGGTACGGAAAGTCCGGTGCCGCGACCTTGAAGCAGATCAATGCCTTGTCAGCCTGTGGGTCAGGTCTGCTTCATCGACAGGTACTTCCTCCAATGGCCGGGGTCGACCCCTTCGACCACCATCCCCCATCGCCGGTAAGGGCTCGTGCCGGACATCTTGACTTACCAGGCCCAGCATGTTCTTCCGGCAGGCGGGCATCCGCCACACCCACTATGCGGCCGACCGGGCGCTGTTCCCCTTGCCTGCCGACCGCGCCATGGTCGCTGCGCTGCTGCTGTTCGCGCTGGCGGCGCCGTACCTGGTCAGCTCCCTCGCGCTCAGCAGCTACCTCACGCCTTGGCTGGTGTGGACCGCAGCCACTCTGGGGCTGAACCTCATCCTCGGCTGGGCCGGCCAGTTCCACTTCGGCTACGCGGCGATCATGGGCATCGGCGCCTATGCCACGGTGCACGGCGTTCGCCACGGCATCCCGTGGGAGGTCGCCGTGGTGCTCGGCGGGTTCACCGCGACCGTCGTCGGCATCGTGTTCGCCTTCGCGGCGCTGCGCGTCAAGGGCCTCTACCTGGCGCTCAGCACGCTGGCGCTGCAATTCGTGATGGACTGGGTGATCTCGCACGTGCCGGCGATCAGCGGCGGCGTCGGCGCGACGCTGCAGGCGCCGGCGATGCACCTGCTCGGCCAGCCGATCCGCTCCGAGGCCGGGCTGTACTACGTCGCGCTCGCCTGGTGTCTCGTCGTCACGCTCTTCATGCTGAACGTGCGCCGCACCGCGCTCGGGCGAGCGCTGGTGGCGGTTCGCGAGAAGGACTTCGCCGCCGCCGTCCTCGGCGTGCAGAGCTTTCGCTACAAGCTGATCGCGTTCGCGACCTCGTCGTTCATCGGCGGGATCAGCGGCGCCGTGCTGATCTACACCTTCTATCACGCGGTCACGCCCGAGCAGTTCGCCGTCAACGTCTCGATCGAGCTGCTCGCGATGGTGATCGTCGGCGGCCTGGGCAGCATCATCGGCAGCTGGTTCGGCGCCGCCTTCATCCTTCTCCTGCCGGGCCAGATCAACCAGCTGATCACCTCCCTCGCCAACCTCAGCGGCGCGAATCTCGGCGTAGAGACCCTGGCGCACTTGCCGCAGGCGGTGTACGGCGGGCTCATCATCGTCTTCCTGCTGGTCGAGCCGATGGGGCTGGGCAAGCTGTACGCCAACGTGCGCAACTACCTCCTGGTGTGGCCGTTCGGCTACGCGCGCAAGTAGACCGATGCTGCTTTCGCTCAACAACATCGAGGTCATCTACGACCGAGTCGCGCTGGCCATCAAGGGCGTGTCGATCGAGGTCGAGCAAGGCGCCATGGTGGCGCTCCTGGGCGCCAACGGCGCGGGCAAGAGCACGCTGCTGAAGGCGATCAGCGGCCTGCTCAAGGCCGAGCGCGGCGAGGTCACGCGCGGCGAAGTGTGCTTCCAGGGCCGCAGCATCGACACGCTGTCGCCGCACGCGCGTGTCGAGCGCGGCATCGTGCACGTGCTCGAAGGACGGCGTGTCTTCGAGCATCTCACTCCCGAGGAGAACCTGGTCGCTGCCTCCGCGGTGCGCGGCAGCCGCGCCGACATGCAGCGCAACCGCGAGCGCGTCTACAGCTATTTCCCGCGTCTGCACGAGCGGCGCAGCGCCCAGGCGGGCTACCTGTCGGGTGGCGAGCAGCAGATGTTGGCGATCGGCCGGGCCTTGATGACCCAGCCGACGCTGCTGATGCTCGACGAGCCGAGCCTCGGACTGTCGCCCTTGCTCGTCGCCGAGATCTTCGAGATCGTGCGCCGCATCAACCGGGAACAAGGCGTGTCGGTGCTGCTCGTCGAGCAGAACGCCGTGGCCGCGCTCGAGGTCGTCTCGCACGGCTATCTGATCGAGGGCGGCCGTATCGTCATGCACGACAGCGCCGAGGCGATGAAGCAGAACCCGGACATCCAGGAGTTCTACCTGGGCGGTCGTGAAGGCCGCGATTTCAATGCCATCAAGCACTACCGGCGCCGCAAGCGCTGGCTGAGCTGAGGGAAAGTTCTTCCCACGCTCCGCGATGAGCGGACAAAATGCCTCGCCACATCCGCAGCACCGGTTCGAAGGAGACCCCGATGAGATTGCGACTGATTTCCGCCCTGGCCGCCGTTGCCGGAATGGCGCTGGCCGGCGCCCCGGCGGCGCAAGCCCAGCCGGTGAAATTCGGCCTGTGCTATGACCTTTCCAAGGCCTACACCTTCGTCACGCCGCAGATCGTGCAGGCGGCCAAGGACTACGCCGACATCGTCAACGCCAAGGGCGGCATCGAGGGCCATCCGGTCGAGATCGTCGTCCAGGACCATGGCAACGAACCGCAGCGCGGCATCGAGTGCTACGAGAAGCTCAAGCGCGAAGGCGTGATGATGTTCGACATGCTCTCGACCCCGGTGTCGCGGGCGGTGCTGCCGCGGGTCATGGCCGACGGCAACATCCTGCTGCAGTCCTTCGTCGGCCGCGGCGACGCGATCGACGGCGACGTCTTCAAGTGGGTGTTTCCGATCGGCCCGACCTACTGGGGCCAGATGGCCAACGACATCCAGTACATCAAGACCAAGTCGAACAACAACATGAAGGACGTGAAGATCGCGTTCATCTATCCCGACTACCCGTTCGGGCAGGAGCCGATCCCAATCCTGAAGACGCTCGCCGGCAAGGAAGGCTTCGACCTGCAGCTGTTCCCGAACCCGCTGCCCGGCAACGACCAGGCCGCGATCTGGACCCAGATCCGCCGCTACAACCCCGACTGGGTCATCAGCTGGAACCTGTCCAACATGCACGTCGTCGCGGCGCGCGAAATGAAGCGCAACGGCGTGGCGATGGACAAGCTGATCACGGTGAACTGGCTCAACGAGGTCGACATCAACAACATCGGCGCCGAGAACGCGAAGGGCCTCAAGCGCGGCACCAACGTCGCCGGCGGGCAGAACCATCCGCTGATCGCACAGATCGTCAAGGAGCTGTACGACAAGAACAAGGGCAGCGGCGACCGCAAGAACCTCGCCGACGTCTACTACAACACCGGCCTGGCGATGTACTCGAGCCTATTCGAGGGCGTGCGCAACGCGATCAAGAAGGACGGCTGGCCGCTCACCCCGCAGAAGATCAAGGACGGCCTCGAAAGCCTGCGCAACTACGACGCCAACGGTCTGATCGCGCCGGTGACCGTGACCGCGAAGGATCACGGCGGCGGCGGCAAGACCCGCATCGAAATGTGGGACGGCGCGAAGTGGGTGCCGCAGACCGACTGGTTCAGCGCCTACAACGACGTTGTGATGGATGTCGTCAAGCAGCAGTCGGCCGAGTTCGCGAAGGCGCCGAAGTAGCGCCCGAAGGACCCTGCCGCCGGCGCCGGCCGGCCGGAAGCGGCAGGGTCCCCGGTTCGCTGACGCGTTCGACAGGCCCGCGCGACCGCCATGGCCCCGCCCGCCCCCGCCCCTGGCAAACGTCGGTTCGATTGGGTGCCGACGCCGCAGATCGTCGCCGCCAGCAACCTGACGGCGTTCCTGCGCAAGGTCGACCTGCCAGATTACGAGACCCTGCTCGCGCGCTCGCAGGCCGACCCGGCCTGGCTGATGCAGCAGGTGTTCGAGTTCTGCGACCTGCGCTTCTACGCGCCGTACACGCGCCTGCTCGACACCTCGGACGGGATCGAATGGGCGCGCTGGTGCGTCGGCGCCACGACCAACATCGTGCTGAACTGCCTCGACCGGCACCGCGGCGGCGCCGCCTGGGACCGGACCTTCCTGGTCTGGGAGGGTGAGGACCCGGCGGAGCAACGCGCCCTCACTTATCGCGAGTTCGATGCCGAGGTCTGCCGTCTCGCCGGCGCGTTGCGCTCGCTCGGCGTCGGCCGCGGCGACGTGGTCGGCCTGTGCATGCCGAGCCTGCCCGAGACCTATGTCGCCTTCTTCGCGGTGTTGAAGATCGGCGCCATCCTGATGCCGCTCTTCTCGGGCTTCGGCCCCGTGCCGCTCGCGACCCGGCTGCGCGACGGCGAGACCCGCGTCGTCCTCAGCGCCGACGGCACCTGGCGCCGCGGCAGCCCGGTCGCGATGAAGTCGGTGCTCGACGAAGCGCTCGCCGAAGTGCCCGGCGTCCGCCATGTGGTCGTGCTGCGCCGCATGGGTGCCGCGCTCGAAACGCCGATGC
>JADGRJ010000174.1 GCA_017881025.1 Rhizobacter sp.
TGCGCGCTGCGGGCGTCGACGAGCGTGCCGCGGTGGTCGGTGCAGGTGCTGCCGGCGACGGCGACGCTGCCGCAGCAGCCGCCGACGCGCCATCGCTCGTCTGCGCCGGACGCGCCGGCGTCGGACGCGCCGGTGGCATCGCCAGCGGCGGCAGCGAATCGCGGCGCGGAATCTCGATCGGCACGTCGACCGGGATCGGCCGCGGCTGCGTCTCGAAGACGAGCGGGAAGCCGATGACGCCGATCGCGAGCAGGACAATCGCGCCGATCAGGCGCTGGCGCGCGCGCGTGCGCGCCAGCTGAACCGCATCCGCGGGCTCGAGCCTGGGCTTGTCGGGAGCGGGGTCGCGCTTCTGCTTGAACATGGTGGACCGGACGTTCGAGCCGAATGCGGAGGAGTGGCGAGCGGCGAGCCGACCCGCTCAGGCAGCGTGGCGGCCGGAACGCTGCGGCAGTCCGTTCTCGAGCACGCCGCCCACGGTGTAGAAGGAGCCGAAGACGACGATTCTATCAGCGGGGTCCGCGGCGCCGATCGCCGCGGCGAGCGCATCGCTCGGGCTCGCGTGCGTCGCCGCGGTCGTCGCCCTGCCCCTGGCGTCGACCGCGCGGAAGCGCTCGGCGAGCTGCTCGGCGCTCGCCGCGCGCGCCGCCGGCAGGTCGGTGAAGTGCCAGGCGTCGACGAGCGGCGCCATGCGCGCCAGGATCGCATCGATGTCCTTGTCGCGCATCGCGCCGAAGACGGCATGGGTGCGTGGAAAGAAGCCCATCTGGTCGAGGTTCTGCGCCAGCGCGGCGACCGCGTGCGGGTTGTGGGCGACGTCGAGGACGAGCGTCGGCTCGCCGGGGACGACCTGGAACCTGCCCGGCAGCTCGACCGTCGCGAGGCCGGTGCGGATCGCCTGCGCGCTCACCGGCAGCCGCTCGCGCAGCGCCTCGAACGCGGCCAGCACCCCCGACGCGTTGAGCAGCTGGTTGGCGCCGCGCAGCGCCGGATAGCCGAGGCCGCTGAAGCGCGTGCTGCGCCCGGACCAGGTCCATTGCTGGCGGTCGCCCGAGTGGCGGAAATCTCGGCCGGCGAGCCACAGGTCGGCGCCGATTCGCGCCGCCTCGTCGATCACGCTGCGCGGCGGAACCGGATCACTGACGATCGCCGGCTTGCCCGGACGCATGATTCCCGCCTTCTCGCGACCGATCGACTCGCGATCGGAGCCGAGGTACTCGACGTGATCGACGTCGATGCTGGTGATCACGGCGCAGTCGCCGTCGAAGGCGTTGACCGCGTCGACGCGGCCGCCGAGACCGACCTCGAGGATGACGAGGTCGAGCGGCGTCGCGGCGAGCAGAGACGTGATCGCCAGCAGCGTGAACTCGAAGTAGGTGAGGCTGGTGTCGCCGCGCGCCCGCTCGACCGCTTCGAAGTGCGGCAGCAATGCAGTGCCCTCGACGCTGCGCCCGCCGATCCTGCAGCGCTCCTCGAAGTGGACGAGGTGCGGCTTGGAATAGAGGCCGACGCGATAGCCGGCGGCGAGCGCGATCGACTCGAGCATCGCGCAGGTCGAGCCCTTGCCGTTGGTGCCGGCGACGACGATCGTCGGCGCGGCGAAGGCGATGCCGAGCTTCGCCTTGACCGCGGCGACGCGCTCGAGCGTGAGCTCGATCGTCTTCGGATGCAGTCGCTCGCAGTGCGCGAGCCACTCGACGAGCGTCACGCGAGCGCCCGCCGCAACAAGGACCTCAGGCGACCGCGTCCGACGGCAGACGCTGCAGCATGGCGATCTGCCGCGCGATCGTCGGCCGCAGCTCGCGCCGGTCGACGATCATGTCGATGGCGCCGGTCTGGAGCAGGAACTCGGCGCGCTGGAACCCTTCCGGCAGCTTCTCGCGCACCGTGTTCTCGATCACGCGCGGGCCGGCGAAGCCGATCAGCGCCTTCGGCTCGGCGATGACGACGTCGCCGACGAAGGCGAAGCTCGCCGAGACGCCGCCCATGGTCGGGTCGGCGAGGACGCTGATGTAGGGCAGCCCCGCCTGCGCGAGATGCGTCAGCGACGCGTTGGTCTTGGCCATCTGCATGAGGCTGAGCAGCCCCTCCTGCATGCGCGCGCCGCCGGTCGCGGTGAAGCTCACGAACGGCGTCCGCTGCTCGACCGCCGTGTGGACGCCGCGAACGAAGCGCTCGCCGACGACCGAGCCCATCGAGCCGCCCATGAAGTCGAACTCGAAGCAGGCGGCGACGACCGGGATGCTCATGAGCGCGCCGCCCATGACGACGAGCGCGTCGGTCTCGCCGGTGTTCTCGAGCGCGTCCTTCAGCCGCTCGGGGTACTTCTTGCTGTCCTTGAACTTGAGCGCGTCGACCGGCAGCACTTCCTGGCCGATCTCGTAGCGCCCTTCCGGGTCGAGGAAGGCGTCGAGCCGGGCGCGCGCGTCGATCCGATGGTGGTGCGCGCACTTCGGGCAGACGTTGATGTTCTTCTCGAGGTCGGTCTTGTAGAGCACCGTCTCGCACGCCGGGCACTTGACCCACAGCCCCTCGGGCACCGTGCGGCGCTCGCTCGGGTCGGTGGGCTGGATCTTCGGCGGCAGGAGTTTTTCGAGCCAGCTCATCGCGGCATTCCTTTCGTTGACCTCGATCGGCGAGTTGGCGGCGTGACCGCGGCTTGCCTCATGCGTCGAGCGCCGCGCGGATGCCGGCGATGAAACGGCCGGCGACGCGCGGCGCCTCGTCGCGCTCGGCGCCCTCGAGCAGCTGCACCAGCGCGCTGCCGATGACGACGGCATCGGCGACATCGGCGACGGCGCGCGCTGTCGCCCCGTCGCGGATGCCGAAGCCGACGCCCACCGGCAGCCTCACGTGCGCCTTGATTCGCGGAATCATGTCCTTGACGGCGTCGATGTCGAAGTGGCCGGCACCGGTCACGCCTTTCAGCGAGACATGGTAAACGTATCCACCGGCCGCTTCGGCGACGCTGGCGATGCGCGCGTCGCTCGAGGTCGGCGCGATCAGGAAGATCGGGTCAATCTCCGCCCGGCGCAGCAGCCGCGCGAACTCGATGCACTCCTCGGGCGGGTAGTCGACGACCAAGACGCCGTCGACACCGGCGTCTTTCGCGTCGGCGACGAAGCGCTCGGCGCCGTAGCGCTCGATCGGGTTCGCATAGCCCATGAGGACGACCGGCGTCTCGCGGTCGCGGCCGCGAAACTCGCGCACCATCGCGAGCACGTCGCCGAGGCCGACGCCGCGCGCCAGCGCCCGCTCGCTCGCCTTCTGGATCACCGGGCCGTCGGCCATCGGGTCGCTGAACGGGATGCCGAGCTCGATCACGTCGGCGCCGGCCTCGACCATCGCCCGCATGATCTGCGGCGTCGTCTCGGCGTGCGGATCGCCGGCGGTGATGTACGGGATCAGCGCCTTGCGACCGCGCTGGCCGAGCGCGACGAAGGTCGCGGCGATGCGGCTCATCGCCGCGCCTTCGCGTCGAGCTCGGCGACGGTGGCGATGTCCTTGTCGCCGCGGCCGGAGAGGTTGACGAGCAGGTGCTTGTCCTTCGGCAAGGTCGGCGCGAGCTTCATCGCGTGGGCGACCGCGTGGCTGGACTCGAGCGCCGGGATGATGCCTTCCGTGCGACAGAGGCGATGGAACGCGGCGAGCGCCTCGTCGTCGGTGACGCTGACGTACTCGGCGCGGCCGATGTCGTGCAGGTAAGCATGCTCGGGGCCGACGCCGGGGTAGTCGAGCCCGGCCGAGATCGAATGCGTCTCGATGATCTGGCCGTTGGCGTCCTGCAGAAGGTAGGTTCGGTTGCCGTGCAGGACGCCGGGGCTGCCCGCGCCGATCGACGCCGCATGGCGCCCGGTCGCGATCCCCTCGCCCGCCGCCTCGACGCCGATCAGGCGTGTCTTTTCGTGACCGATGTACGGATAGAAGATGCCCATCGCGTTGCTGCCGCCGCCGACGCAGGCGATCACCGCATCGGGCTGGCGGCCGATCATCTCGGGCATCTGCACCAGGCACTCCTCGCCGATGACGCTCTGGAAATCCCGCACCAGGGTCGGATAAGGATGCGGGCCGGCGACCGTGCCGATGATGTAGAACGTGTTCTCGACGTTCGTCACCCAGTCGCGCAGCGCTTCGTTGAGCGCGTCCTTCAGCGTCTTCGAACCGCTCTCGACCGGCACGACGCTGGCGCCGAGCAGGTTCATGCGGTAGACGTTCTGCGCCTGTCGCCTGACGTCCTCGCTGCCCATGTAGACGACGCACTCGAGGCCGTAGCGGGCGCAGATCGTCGCCGTCGCGACGCCGTGCTGGCCCGCGCCGGTCTCGGCGATGACGCGCGGCTTGCCCATACGGCGCGCCAGCATCGCCTGACCGATCGTGTTGTTGATCTTGTGCGCGCCGGTGTGGTTGAGGTCCTCGCGCTTCAGGTAGATCTGCGCGCCGCCGAGCTCGCGCGAGAGCCGCGCCGCGTGGTAGACCGGGCTCGGCCGGCCGACGTAGTGGGCGAGCTCGGAGCGGAACTCGGCATCGAACGCGGGGTCGCGCTTGGCGGCCTCGTAGCACGCCTTCAGCTCGTCGAGGGCGTGGACGAGCGTCTCGGCGACGAAGCTGCCGCCGTAGGGGCCGAAGTGCCCGCGCGCGTCGGGCTGTTGGTAGGTCGCCATGGTCACGGCCGGCGCCGGGCCGCCCCAAGGCGGCCGTGCGCCCCCTCGGGGGGCAGCGAACGAAGAGAGCGTGGGGGCATAAGGACCTTCATGCAGTCGATGCGGCGATCCGGGCATCGGCCTCGCGCACCGCGTCGCAGAAGCGCCGGATCGCGGCGGCGTCCTTCACGCCACGCGACGACTCGACGCCGGAGGAGACGTCAACGGCCCAGGGCCGCAGCTGCTGGATGCCGGCAACGACGTTTTCGGCATGCAACCCACCAGACAAAACGAGCGGATGCAGAACGCCGGCGGGAACGAGCGACCAATCGAATGCCTTTCCACCGCCGCCGAAGCCTTCGACATGAGCGTCGAGCAGAAGGCCTTGCGCCTCGCTGAAGCGGCGCGAGAAGTCTAGCAAATCGAAGCCCGGTGCCATGCGCGCGGCACGCAGGTAGGGACGCCTGAACGCGTTGCACGTCTCGGGCGATTCGTCGCCGTGAAACTGGAGGACGAGCGCAGGAATCAGCGCCAGGACGCGATCGACCTCGGCCGGCGCGGCATTGACGAACAGCCCGACCGGCGTCACGTAAGGCGGCAGCGCGCGCGCCAGCTGCGCGGCGCGTTCGGGCGCGAGGCAACGCGGGCTGGCCGGGTGGAAGACGAAGCCGACGGCGTCGGCGCCCGCCTCAACCGCAGCATCAATGTCAGCCTGCCGCGAGACACCGCAGATCTTGATCCGCGTCCGCTGGTTCACGGTGAGGCGACGCGCGTCACGCCGGCACGCTCAGGGCAGCCAGTCCATCGCCGGCGTTCGATCGGGGATGCCATGGACGGCATCGTAGTACGGGCCCAGGAAGTAGAGGCCGTCGGGCGCGAAGGTCGCCGCAGCGAGAGAGCGGTCGCGCGCCGCCAGGACGTCGGCGAGCCAGCCCGCCGGGCGCGCGCCGCTGCCGACGGCGACGAGGCAGCCGACGACATTGCGGATCATGTGATGCAGGAACGCGTCGGCGTCGAAGCGGAAGCGCCAGTAGGCGCCGCGCCGCTCGATGGCGACCTCGCGCATCGTCTTGACCGGCGAGAGCGCCTGGCACTCGGCCGAGCGGAAGGCGCTGAAGTCGTGCTCGCCGATGAGCGCCTGCCCGGCGAGCCGCATCGCGTCGCCGTCGAGCGGACGAAAGGTCCAGCCAGCGAGCCCGGTCTCGAGCGCGGGCCGCACCGGCGACTCGAGCAGGAGGTAGTCGTAGCGGCGGCCGATCGCGTCGGCGCGCGAATGAAAGCTCGCCGGCATGAAGCGGCACCACTGCACGGCGATGTCGGCAGGCAGGTAGCGGTTGGTTCCGCGCACCCAGGCATCGACGGCGCGAACGGCGACGGTGTCGAAGTGGACGACCTGGTTGAGCGCGTGCACGCCGGCGTCGGTCCGGCCGGCGCAGATCGACTTGAGCGGCATGTCGGCGAACGCGCTGATCGCGGCGTCGACGTGGTCCTGCACGGTGCGGCCGCCGGGCTGGCTCTGCCAGCCGCTGTAGGCGCTGCCGCGGTAGGCGATGCCGAGGACGACTCTCACGGCGAACGGAGGCGCCGCCGGCGCGCCCCGTTGCAAGGTGCGCGCCGGGCGGGTCTCAGCTGATCCGGTCGAGCATTCCCTGCGCCTTGGTCTTGGTCGCGCCGCTCGCGGTGGCGAGCACCTCGCGCAGCAGATCGCGCGCGCCGTCCTTGTCGCCGATGCGCTGGAACTCCTCGGCGAGCTCGAGCTTGCGCGAGAGCGGATCGCCGTCGCCGCCGCCCTCGTAGGCGAGGCCGCCCGGCGTCGTGCTCGGATCCTCGGCGACCGTGACCGGCTGGTCGAGGTCGAGCGAGATGCCGGAGAGGTCGAACGGCAACGGCTCGTCGCGATGGTCGGGCGCGCTTCCGGCTTCGTTGGCGACGAGCGGCATCTTCAACGTCGTGTTGTAAGACGCCGGATCGGCCGGCCGCGGCGGAATCGACTCGGTGACGTCGAGCGGCGTCGGCCGCGAAGGCGAGCCGATGTCGGGGTTGTCGAGGTCGAGGTCGATGCTGTCGAAGGCACTGTCGCGGTGGGTCGATTCGCCGACCGACGAGCCGAACAGCGACGGCACCGGGATGATCGACTGCGGCAGGGTGCTCGCGCCCAGGGGCTCGGCGACCTCGCCGCCCTCGAGCGGCCGCTCCGGCGTGCCGCCGGCGCGATACATCGGGTTGTCCGGGTCGATCTGCGCGCCCAACTCCTGGGCCTTGGCCCAGTCCTCGCCCTCGCCGCGCGTCAGCGCGAAGAGCTGCGTCGCGAGCAGCTCGAAGCCCTTGATGTCGCGCCGCTTGGCATAGACCTCGAGCAGCTTGGTGCGGATCGCGAGGCGCTCCGGGTTGCTGCGCATCGCCTCCTTGAGGATCTCCTCGGCCTGCAGGTCGCGGCCATAGGCGAGATAGACGTCGGCCTCGGCGACCGGGTCGACGTCGCCGATCGCGTCGAGCTGCGAGAGCGAGTAGGTCATCGACGACGAGCTGCCGGCCGCGTCGCGGGTGTCGATGCGCTGGCCGCCGCTCGCGCCGAAGAACGAGTCGGGCTGCAGCCGGCTCTCGAGGAACGAGGTCTCGCCGCTGTCCTTCTTCGAGCGCTGCGTGTAGCGATACGCGCCATAGCCGGCGACGAGCAGCGCGAGCGCGCCGAGACCCAGGTAGAGCGGGTTGCCGCTGGTGATCGAGTCGACGAAGCTCGGCTCGGGCGCGGGGCGCGAGGTCGGGCGCGGCTTCGCGGCGACGGCACTGGCCGGCGCTCTCGCGACGACCGGCGCCGAGCCGGCGCCGCTGGCAGCGGCGACGACGGGAGCCGTGACGGCCGTCGCCACCGAAGCGCCCGGCGCGGGTGTCGAGGCCGCGGCGATGACCGGCGGCGGAACGACCACCGCTGGCGCCGGCGTGGGGGCCGGCGCAGGCGTGGGTGTCGGCGCTGGCGGCGGCGCGGCGGCGATCACCGGGGCCGGGATCGGCGCCGGAACGATCGAGGCCGAGGCCGGGCGAGCCGCGGCGACCGGCGGTGCCGCACCCGGGCCCGTCGTCGTCGTGGTGGTCGGGGTCGACGGCTGCGACGCCGTGCCCTGAAGCCGCTTCAGATCGTTCAGGTTCTTGTTGAGCTCGGCGACGCGGGCGGCCTCGGCCTGGCGCTGACGTTGGCCCGAGAGACGGTCCTCGGCGCTGCCCGGCGCCGACGGTGGCGTGACGCCTCCCTTGCTCAGCTTGAGCGTGTCGGGGCTGGGATTGGCCGACTGTTTCTTATCGTCGACCGACGCGGTGACGCGGCCGCCGCCCTGGCGACGGCTCGGCTCGGCGACCGGCGCGGTGCCGAGCGTCGAGGCGGCGAGGCGTTGGCGATAGGCGCCGAAATCGGCGCTCTGCGCGGTGATCGTCTGACGCGCCTCGCCCTGCGGGATCGCCTGGGCGGTCTCGGCCGAGGGCACCGAGAGAACGACGCCCGCCTTGAGGCGGTTCATGTTGTTGCCGCTGAAGGCGCTCGGGTTGGCACGGAATAGCGAGACCAGCATCTGGTCGAGCGACACGCCCGGACGCTGCGCGCGGCCGGCGATCTTCGACAACGAGTCACCGGATCGAACGCGGTACTCGTCGCCGGAGAGGCCCTCCGAGGCGCTCGCCGACGCGCTGGCGGGCGCCCGCGCGGCGGGGGTGGTCTCGTCCCGGCCCTTGACCCCGGCGGCGGCGGTGCGTGCCGCGGCGCGGCGCTCGCGCGCTTCGGCGCGCGCTGCCTCGCGTGT
>JADGRJ010000175.1 GCA_017881025.1 Rhizobacter sp.
GAAGTCAAGTCGACCGTCGAGACGAGGCTGAGCGCGATCCAGGCCGACAACGAGAAGAAGCTCGAGCAGATCCGCGCCACCGTCGACGAGAAGCTGCACGCGACGCTCGAGCAGCGCCTCGGCGAGAGCTTCCGCCAGGTCGCGGAGCGGCTCGAGCAGGTCCATCGCGGCATCGGCGAGATGCAGAAGCTGGCGAGCGACGTCGGCTCGCTGAGCCGCGTCCTCAGCAACGTCAAGACGCGCGGCACGTTCGGTGAAGTTCAGCTCGGCGCCTTGCTCGAGCAGGTGTTCGCGCCGGCGCAGTACGCCAAGAACGTCGAGACGATTCCGGGCAGCAACCAGCGCGTCGACTACGCGATCCGCTTTCCCGGCCGCGGCGTCGACGGGCCGGTCTGGATGCCGATCGACTGCAAGTTCCCGCGCGAGGACTACGAGCGCCTGGTCGAGGCGCACGAGCGCGCCGATCCCGCCGGCGTCGAGGCGTCGGCGCGGGCGATCGAGATTCGACTTCGCGTCGAGGCCAAGACGATCCGCGACAAGTACCTCGGCCCGCCGCACACGACCGACTTCGCGATCCTCTTCGTTCCGACCGAGGGGCTCTACGCGGAGGCGCTGCGCCGCCCGGGTCTTTTCGAATCGCTGCAGCGCGACCACCGCGTCACCCTCGCCGGGCCGACGACGCTGCTGGCGCTCCTGACGAGCCTTCGCGTCGGCTTCAACACGCTCGCGCTCGAGCAGCGCTCGAACGAAGTGCGCGAGGTGCTCGGCGCGGTCAAGACCGAGTTCGGCAAGTTCGGCGAAGTGCTCGCGGCGACCCGCAAGAAGCTCGACGACGCGTCGACCATCATCGGCAAGGCCGAGACGCGGACGCGGGCGATGGGACGTGCGCTGAAGGACGTCGAGGCGCTGCCGCAGGAGCGCACGGAAGCGCTGCTGCCGTCGACGGCCGAGCTCGACTTCGACGACGCGAGCGATGTCTGAGCCGGCGGCGACGAAGCCGTCGCGCGCGCTGCTCGCGCTGATCGGCGGCCAGGTCGCGCTCCATTCGTGCATGGCCGGCATCCGCATGGCGGCGCCGCTGGCGGCACTGCGCGAAGGCCACGCGGCGTGGGCCGTCGGCGTCCTTCTCGGCCTGTTCGCGGCGGCGCCGATCGTGCTCGCGCTCGCCGCCGGCCGGCTCGCTGACCGCCACGGCTACCACGTGCCGATCCGCGTCGCGGTCGCGCTCACCGTCGCTGGCGGCATCTGCGCAGTGATCGCCATGCTCGTGCCGGCGGGCCAGTTCATCGGCCTCTGCGCCGCAGCGCTTCTCGCCGGCGCCGGCGCGAACTTCGGCCTGATCGCGATCCAGCGCTCGGCCGGCCGAATGGCGCACGATCCGATCGAGCTGAAGCGGATCTTCTCCTGGCTCGGCCTCGCACCGGCGCTCGCCAACGTCGTCGGCCCGGTGCTCGCCGGCACGCTGATCGACTTCGCCGGATTCCAGCTCGCGTTCGCCGCGCTCGCCGCGCTGCCGCTCGCCAGCCTGGTCTGGGCGCGCTTCGTCCCGGTCGAGCCGCGCGCCGACGTGGCGGCGTCGCTGCGCCGGCCGAACTCGTGGAACCTGCTGCGCGAGCCCGGGTTCACGCGCCTCCTCCTCGTCAACTGGCTGCTCTCGTCGAGCTGGGACGTGCACTCGTTCCTGGTGCCGATCCTCGGCCACGAGCGCGGCTTCAGCGCCTCGGCGATCGGCCTCATCCTCGGCGTCTTCGCCACCGCCGTCGCCGCGGTCAGGCTGGCGATCCCGGTGCTCGCGCATCGCCTGCGCGAAGCGCACGTCCTCGTGGGCTCGATGCTGACGTGCGCGGCGGTGTTCGCGGTCTATCCGCTGGCGCGAACGGCGTGGGTCATGGGCTGCTGCGCCGTCGTCCTCGGCCTTGCGCTCGGCGCTGTCCAGCCGATGATCATGACGACGCTGCACCAGATCACGCCGGCGGCGCGGCACGGCGAGGCGATCGCCTTGCGCTCGATGGCGATCAACCTGTCGAGCGCGGTCATGCCGCTCGCCTTCGGCCTGGCCGGCGCGACGCTCGGCGCCTCGGCGCTGTTCTGGATGATGGGCGCGGCGGTCGCCAGCGGCAGCCTGGCGGCGCGCCACGTCGGCGCGGCGAAGCCGGCGTTTCCCTGAGGGGGTGGTGGGCGGGGGCGCGCGCCCGGCGGAGAGCGCCTAGAAGCGGATCCCGCCCGAAGGGCCGGGCGATGTCGCCGGAGCGGGCCGGTTGAACGGGGCCGGCGCCGGCGCCGCGTCGCCGCTCCGGGCGACGGCCGGGTCGCGACGCTCGAGGATCGGCGTCGCGGAACGGTACTGGTAGGTCGAGGGCAGGCGCGATTCCCGGGGGTAACCGGCGGCGTCGAGGTACTGGCTCCACGAGTCGCTCGCGAAGCCGCGCAGGACCTGCGTGCCGACGGTCAGCGTCGGCGCCTCGCGGCCGCCCGAGATCTTCTCGAGCGCGTCGATGTCCTCGTTGCTGACCGCCTGACGCTCGCCGAACGGCACGCCGCGTTGCTTGAGGAACTGGCGCGCCTGGACACATGGCTCGCAGGCGCCGGTGGTGGTGTAGAGCGTGACCGGGTACTTCTGCGCCGCCTGGCGCAGCTCGAATGGCAGGTCGGGCTCGACGGCCTGCGCCGGTGCCCGCGCGCCCAGCGCGGTGACCCGGCCTTCGGCCTGGCTCGGCTCGCGGTCGGTGTAGGTCACCTTGCCGTCGGCGCCGATGACCTTGAACTGGGCGTGCGCTCCGCTGGCGGCGAGCAGCAGGGCGGTGGCGAGCGCCAGCGGCCGCCACGTCGATGCGACGGGTCGGGGATTCGTAGACGCTGGGGAAGTCATGGCGGCCTTGCAGTGCGGGATCGGTCCGGGTCGTCGAATTTAACCGAGCCCGGCCGGGGGTTCAACGCCGCCAGTGCCCGCCGGTCCGGCGGGGTCACACTGCGTCACAACTTGGTGGGGTCGGGCAAACAGCCCGAAATCAGGTCGCGAGGCCTTCGGCCTTGGCGGCACGCTCGGCGGCGTCGACGGTGTTGGAGAGCAGCATCGCGATCGTCATCGGCCCGACGCCGCCCGGCACCGGCGTGATCGCGCCTGCGACCTGCGAGACGCCGGCGAAGTCGACGTCGCCGCACAGCTTGCCGGCGGCGTTGCGATTCATGCCGACGTCGATGACGACCGCGCCCGGCTTGACCATGTCGGCCGTCAGCGTGTTGGCGCGGCCGACCGCGGCGACGACGACGTCGGCGCGGCGCGTGTGCTCGCCGAGGTCGGGCGTGCGGCTGTGGCAGACCGTGACCGTCGCGTCGGCCTGGAGCAGCAGCAGCGCCATCGGCTTGCCGACGGTGTTGCTGCGGCCGATGACGACCGCGTGCTTGCCGCGCAGGGCGATGCCGGTGCTCTCGATCAGCGTCATGCAGCCCCACGGCGTGCACGGTCGAAAGCCGGGCAGGCCGGCGACCAGGCGTCCGGCGCTCTCGACCGAGTAGCCGTCGACGTCCTTGCTCGCGTCGATGGCCTCGATGACGCGCTGCGCGGAGATGTGCGAAGGCAACGGCATCTGCACCAGGACACCGTGCACCGAGCGGTCGGCGTTGAGGGCGGCGATCCGCGCCAGCAGATCGGCTTCGCTCAGGTCGGCGGGGTACCTTTCCTGCAGCGAGCAGACGCCGGCCTCGGCGCAGGCCTTGACCTTGTTCCTGACGTAGACCTGGCTCGCCGGGTCCTCGCCGACCAGGATCACCGCCAGCGTGGGCACGCGGCCCGCGGCGGCGAGGCGGGCGGCGCGGCGGCCGACTTCGGCGCGGACCTCGCGCGCGATCGCGGTGCCGTCGATCAGCCGAGCCGCGGTGGTCAAACCTTGCTCTGCGCGCCGAGCGCGATCTTGAGCAGGTCGGCGACCGTGTTCGCGTTCAGCTTTTCCATGATGTTGGCGCGGTGCGCCTCGACCGTCTTGATGCTGATGCCGAGGTCGTCGGCGATCTGCTTGTTCAGCCGCCCGGCGACGATGCGCTCGAGCACCTGCGCCTCGCGCGTCGTCAGGCGCGAGAGCAGCGCGTCGCGGCTGGCGGCTTCCTGGTGCTTGGAGAAGTCGACGCGGGCGCGCTCGAGCATCTTCTCGACCAGCGCGACGAGCTCGTCTTCCTTGAACGGCTTCTCGATGAAGTCTTCGGCGCCCTTCTTCATCGTCGTCACCGCCATCGGCACGTCGCCGTGGCCGGTGATGAAGGTGACCGGCAGCGGCGAGCGCCGCTCGAGCAGCTTGTCCTGCAGCTCGAGGCCGCTCATGCCGTCCATGCGGATGTCGGCGATCAGGCAGGCGACTTCGCGCGGATCGAAGCGGGCGAGGAACGACTCGGCCGAGTCGAAGCACTTGACGCGGTAGTCCTTGCCCTCGAGCAGCCACTGCAGCGAATCGCGGACGGCCTCGTCGTCGTCGACGACGTACACGGTGCCTCGCTTGGGGATCAGGCTCATGCAGTGGCGGCCGCAGGGGCCGTGTGGACGGTGGTGGCGACCGGCAGCGTGAACGAGAAGCGGCAGCCGATGGGGGTGTCGCCATTGTAGAGGTTGACCGCCTTGATCCGGCCCCGGTGGCTCTCGATGATCGAGCGGCAGAGGCTGAGGCCGATGCCGAGACCGTCGACCTTGGTCGAGAAGAACGCCTCGTACATGCGACGGATGACCTCGTCCTTCAGCCCCGGGCCCTTGTCGCTCACGGTGAACTCGATGACGTCGCCTTCCTCGGCCGTGTGGCGCGGCACGACGCGAAGCTCGATGCGCCGGCGCGGCGTCGGCAGGTGCGCGTTGTCGATCGCCTCGGCGGCGTTCTTCAGCAGGTTGAGGACGACCTGCTCGATCAGGATCGGATCGACCATCAGCGGCGGCAGGCGCTGCGCGATGTAGGTCTGGATCGCGACGTTGCGGCGCCTCAGCTCGATGCCGGCGAGGTCGACCGCGTCCTCGACGATCGTCTGCGCCGAGCTCTTCTGCCGCTGCGGCTCGCTCCGCTTCACGAACGAGCGAATGCGGTGGATGATCTGGCCGGCGCGCTCGGCCTGGCGCGACGTCTTCTGCAGCGCGGCGATCAGGTCGCCCTTGGCGATCGCGTCGTTCTCGACCCGGGTCACCATGCCGTTGCAGTAGTTGGTGATCGCCGTCAGCGGCTGGTTCAGCTCGTGCGCGACCGACGACGCCATCTCGCCCATCGTCACCAGCCGGCTCGTCACCTGCGCCTTCTCCGCCTGGCTCGCCGCCACCGCCTCGGCGCTGCGCCGCTCGGTGATGTCGGTCGCGATCAGCATCTGCGCGAGCCGGCCGTCGGTCCACTGCAGGTAGCGGGCGCGGACGTCGAACCACTTCGCGAGCGGCTCGACGAAGACCTCGCGCGAATCCGAGCCGGCGGTAGTGAGCTCCTGCGTCGGCAGGCCGCCGAGGCCGTCGACCGCGTCGTCGCCGTCGGCGTGCGCGTGCAGCGAAGAGTCTCCGCCCGAGAGCTGCGCGTGACCCTTCGAGTCGGCGCCGAACCAGAGCCGGTACGAGCGGTTGGCGAAGAGCAGTTCGCCCTGCTGGACCGAGAGCACCGAGACGGCGGCGTCGAGGCCTTCGAGGACGGTCGTGAAGCGCTCGTGCGACGCGGTCAGCTGGTCGCGGATCCGCTTGGCCTCGGTGATGTTGGTCATCGACGTCATCCAGCCGGTCTGCTGGCCCTTCGGGTCGATCAGCGGCGAGACGTACATGCGGGCGTCGAAGATCGTGCCGTCCCTGCGCATGATCCGGACCTCGACGCCGCCGGCGGGGCTCCTGCCCTGCAGCTCCTGTTCGAGCAGGCGCGCGTTCTCTTCGCGACGCTCGACCGGCCAGTAGGGGAACGGCGGCGACTGGCCGATCAGGTCGCGCTCCGAGAAACCGGTCATCGCGCAGAAGGCGGGGTTGACATAGCTGATGCGGCCTTCCAGGTCGAGAACGCGCATGCCGGTCAGCATCGAGTTCTCCATGGCGCGGCGGAAGTTCGTCTCCGAGACGAGCGCTGCCTGCATCTGCAGGCGCCGGCGCATGTGGCGCCAGGTGCCGAGCAGCATCCAGACGGTGAGCGCCGAGAGCAGCATCACCATCCAGAAGAGGCCATTGCCGATCAGGCCGATCGACGTCCGGTAGCCCTGGCCGCGCAGGACGAGGCCGTTCTCGGCCGGAGCGACCGGCAGCTCGAAGACGATCGACGGTCGGGCCTGCCTCGAGCCGGGCAAGGTCATCACCGTGCTGGCGAGCGCGCGCCCGCTCGAGTCGAGCACCGAGATCGCGTGCCGGCGCGCGATCTCGGTCGGCACGAAGTAGCGCAGCAGCCGCTCGACCGAGTATTCGACGAGCAGCGAGCCATGGAAGACGCCGTGGTCGACGAGCGGGATCTGCGTCTGGAAGACCGGGTTGCCGAAGCTGTCGGCGAAGGTCTGCGAGTACGCTGTCTGGCGCGTCTCGCGGGCGCGCAGGAAGGCTTCTTCGGGCGCCGTTCCGGAATGCTCGACCGGCAGCGACGCCGGCGTGTCGACGCCGCTGATGCCGGTCTCGGGCGGGAACGTCGTCCCCGAGTAGCCACCGATGCGGACGCGCTGGTCGTTGAGCCAGATCAGATTGCTGACCTCGGGATGCTCGAGCGTGAACGCCGCCGCCTGGACGAGGAAGGCATCGTGGTCGAGCGTGCGGCCGACGAGCTCGCGCGCCATCCGCGTCAGCTGCTCGTGGTTCTCGATCAGGCGCAGCCGCACCTGTTGCTGGGCGACCTCGGTGTCGCGGCGCACCGCTTCCTGCTCGCGGTCGAACTCCTCGTTTCTCAGGTACCAGAACGCCGAGACGATTGCCGCCAGGAAGAGCAGCACCGAAAGAAGCGGGCCGAGGGTCGCGTAGCGGTCCTGGTGCGCCGCCGACTGGCGCCGCCACCAGTGGCCGAACACGCGCTCGGCCCAGGTGCGGGCGGGGCGCGGCGGGTGGGGCGCCGGATCGGCACGTTGCATGGGGCGATTATCGGGGAGCCTGTGCGACACTTTCGCCGAACAGAACAAGGACACCGGAGACAACGATGTCAGCACTCCCGGAAAACACCTTCGGCGCTGCCGCCAACGATCCCGACGCCGTCGAAACGCGCGAATGGCTCGACGCGTTGTCGGCGGTGATCGCCTCGGAGGGCGGCGAGCGCGCCCACTTCCTGCTCGAGCGGCTCATCGACGAGGCCCGCCAGGCCGGCATCGACGTGCCGTTCTCGGCCAACACCGCCTACGTCAACACGATTCCGACCGACCAGGAGGAGCGCACCCCCGGCAACATCGAGATCGAGGAGCGGTTGCGCGCCTACATGCGCTGGAACGCGATGGCGATGGTCGTCAAGGCGAACCGCCTGCATCCTGCGGACGGCGGCGACCTCGGCGGCCACATCTCGAGCTTCGCCTCGGTGGCGACGATGTTCGGCACCGGCTTCAACCACTTCTGGCATGCCGAGTCCGCCGACCACGGCGGTGACCTCCTCTACATCCAGGGCCACTCGTCGCCGGGCATCTATGCGCGCGCCTTCATGGAGGGGCGGCTGACCGAGGAGCAGCTCCTCAACTTCCGCCAGGAGGTCGACGGCAAGGGCATCTCGAGCTATCCGCACCCGAAGCTCATGCCCGAGTTCTGGCAGTTCCCGACCGTCTCGATGGGCCTCGGCCCCCTGATGGCGATCTACCAGGCGCGCTTCCTCAAGTACCTGCACGCGCGCGGCATCGCCGATACCGCCAAGCGCAAGGTCTGGGTCTTCTGCGGCGACGGCGAGATGGACGAACCCGAGTCGCTCGGCGCGATCGGCCTGGCCTCGCGCGAGAAGCTCGACAACCTGATCTTCGTCATCAACTGCAACCTGCAGCGCCTTGACGGCCCGGTGCGCGGCAACGGCAAGATCATCCAGGAGCTCGAGAGCGAGTTCCGCGGCTCGGGCTGGAACGTCATCAAGCTGATCTGGGGCAGCTACTGGGATCCGCTCCTCGCCCGCGATCAGGACGGCACCCTGCGCCGGGTGATGATGGACACCGTCGACGGCGACTACCAGGCGATGAAGGCCAACGACGGCGCGTTCGTCCGCAAGCACTTCTTCGGCCAGGACCCGAAGCTGCTCGAGATGGTCGCGAAGATGAGCGACGAGGACGTCTGGCGCCCCAACCGCGGCGGCCACGACCCGCAGAAGGTCTACGCCGCGTTCCATCGCGCCGCCAACCACGAAGGGCAGCCGACGGTCCTGCTCGTAAAGACGGTCAAAGGCTTCGGCATGGGCAAGAGCGGCGAGGGCAAGAACACCGCGCACCAGACCAAGAAGCTCGTCGACGAGGACGTGCACGCGTTCCGCG
>JADGRJ010000176.1 GCA_017881025.1 Rhizobacter sp.
CACGTGCCGCGCGACGCCGTCGTTCTCACCGCGCACGATCCGGATCACTTCGAGCGCGTCCTCGTGCAACGACGCGAGGCGCCGTGGCATCCGGCGCGGCCGCAGCGAGGCGCGTCGTGAAGCTTCAGCTCGTCGCGCCGCGCCAGGGCGCGGTCTGGGTGAGGAAGGGCTTCCAGGTCTTCGCGCGCCAGCCGCTGGGGTTCGCGTCGCTGTTCGCGGCGTGCCTGTTCGTCTTCCTGCTCCTCGGCCTCGTTCCGTTCGTCGGCACGATCGCCCTGCTCGTGCTGCCGCCGGCCGGCTCGCTCCTCTTCATGATCGCGAGCCGGCGCGCCGGCGAAGGCCAGTCGGCGATGCCCGGCGCGATCGTCGATCTCGTGACGGCGGGGAAGAGCCGACTGCTCCCCCTCCTCAAGCTCGGCCTCGCCTACGCCGCCGCGACCTTTCTCGTCTTCTGGCTCGCCGGCGTGCTCGATGGCGGCGCGCTCGAGTCGTTTCTCGAATCGCTGCCCGACGCGAAGACGACGCCCGAGGCGGCGGCGGCCCGCGTCGCCGACCCGCGTCTGCAGCTCGGCCTCGTCCTGCGCCTGGTCTTCGCCGGCGCGCTCTCGATTCCGTTCTGGCACGCACCGGCGCTCGTCTTCTGGGGCGAGCAGGGCTGGGCCAAGTCGCTCTTCTTCAGCAGCGTCGCGCTCTGGCGCAACAAGGGCGCGTTCGCGGTCTACGGCCTGGTGTGGATGGCGCTCTGGATGCTCCTGCTGGCGATCGTCAGCATCGGCGTCGGCGTGTTCGGGCCGCAGCGCTTCACGCTCGTCGCGACGCCGCTGACGCTGGTCTTCTCGACCATCTTCTACGCCAGCCTCTGGTTCACGTTCGCCGACTGCTTTGCCCCGTCCGACCCGGTCGCCGCCTCGGAGCACGACGACGTCGATCCCACCGATTCCCTCACGAAAGGCTCGTCATGAAGAAAGTCGCCATCGTCACCGGCGCGGGCAGCGGCATCGGCCGCGCCTCGGCGCTCGCGCTCGTCAAGGCGGGCTTTCACGTCGCCCTCGCCGGCCGCCGCGCCGATGCGCTCGAGGCGACCCGAGCCGCCGCCGGCGACGCCGCCGACCGCGTCCTCGTGGTGCCGACCGACGCGACCGACCCGGCCGCCGTCAAGGCGCTTTTCGCGACCGTCAAGGACAAGCTGGGCCGCCTCGACGTCCTCTTCAACAACGCCGGCACCGGCGCGCCGCCGATCCCGCTCGAGGACTTGACGGTCAAGCAGTGGCAGACCGTGGTCGACATCAACCTGACCGCCGTCTTCCTGTGCACGCAGCAGGCGTTCGTGCTGATGAAGTCGCAGTCGCCGCGCGGCGGCCGGATCATCAACAACGGCTCGATCTCGGCGCATGCGCCGCGCCCGTTCAGCTCGCCCTACACGGCGACCAAGCACGCGATCACCGGCCTCACCAAGGCGACCTCGCTCGACGGCAGGCCGTTCGACATCGCCTGCAGCCAGATCGACATCGGCAACGCCGCGACCGAGATGACCGAGCGAATGAAGAAGGGCGTGCCGCAGGCCGATGGCTCGATGGCGGTCGAGCCGACGATGAACGTCCAGCACGTCGCCGACGCGGTCGTCCACATGGCGAGCCTGCCGCTCGACGCCAACGTGCAGTTCATGACGATCATGGCGACCAAGATGCCCTTCGTCGGCCGCGGCTGACGCCGCGCCGCGTGACCGATTGCCGTCGCCGCGCCGACACGAACGGATGCACACTCGGCGGCACCCGGCTGCCCTTGGGAGACAATCTTTCGCATGGCCCCCCACCTTCGCACTCTCCGGCGTGAGCGCGCCGTGCTTGTCGCTCCCCTCGTCGTCGTCGCGCTGGCCTCGCCCGGCTGCGCCGTCGTCAGCGTCGCCGGTGCCGCGGTGAGCGTCGCCGGCGCCGCGGCCGGCACCGCCGTCTCGGTCGGCGGCGCGGTCGTCGGCAGCACCGTCAAGGTCGCCGGCAAGGTGGTCGAGAAGACGATCGACATCGCCGTCCCCGGCGGCTCCCCGAAATGACCTCGGCATCGATGACGACCAACATCCATTTCATCGGCGGCGAGAAAGGCGGCGTCGGCAAGTCGCTGATGGCGCGGGTTCTCGCCCAGTACCTGATCGACAAGCAGCTTCCCTTCCTCGGCTTCGACACCGACCGCTCGCACGGCGCGCTGATGCGCTTCTATCCCGCCTTCGCCTCGTCGGTGGCGGTCGACAAGGTCGAGTCGCTCGACGCGATCGTCGAGGCCGCGGTCGACCAGCCCGGGCGGCGCATCCTCGTCGATCTCGCCGCGCAGACGCACGATCCGCTCGCCTCGTGGATGGAGGACGCCGGCGTCATCGGCCTCGCCGACGAGCTCGGCATGAAGCTCTTCTACTGGCACGTGATGGATTCCGGCAAGGATTCGGTCGACCTGCTGCGCCGCCTCCTCGATCGCTTCGGCACCGGCCTCGCGTACGTGCTCGTCCGCAACCAGGTGCGCGGCGCCGACTTCAGCGGCCTCGAGCAGTCGGGCGAACAGGCGCGTGCGATCGGCATGGGCGCGGACGTCGTCTCGGTCAAGAAGCTGAACGAGCACGTGATCCAGAAGATCGACAGCGCGAGCAGCAGCTTCTGGCAGGCCAAGGCGTCCGACAAGGATTCGACCGGACTCGGCCTCATGGACCGCCAGCGCGTCAAGATGTGGCTGCGCGACGTCTATCGCGAGATCGACGACGTCGGCGTCTGAAGGCGCGCGAGCGATGGCCCTGCCGCGCCGGCGCTTCCTGAGCGGCGCGGCCGCGGTCGTCGCTTCGCCCTGGCTGGCGAGCGGGCCGCGCGCGGCCGACGTCGCGCGCTTTTCGCTCGGCGTCGCTTCCGGGCAGCCGCGCGCCGACGGCATGGTGCTCTGGACACGCCTCACCGGCGGCGACATGGCGCCGCGCGAGACCGTTCGCTGGGAGCTCGCCGCCGACGAGGCGTTCGCGCGCATCGTCGCGCGCGGCGAGGAGACGGCCGAGGCCGAATGGGCGTACAGCGTGCACGCCGAGCTAGCCGGGCTCGACGCCGATCGCTGGTACTGGTATCGCTTCAGCGCGCTGGGCGAGCGCAGCCGCGTCGGCCGGACGCGGACCGCGCCACGTGCCGACGCCGCGGCGACGCTGCGCTTCGCGATCGCCAGCTGCCAGCGCTTCGACGTCGGCCACTATGCGGCGTGGCGCCACGTCGCCGGCGCCGACCTCGACCTCGTCATCTTCCTCGGCGACTACATCTACGAGTACGCGACGCGCAAGGACCCGATCCGCCGCATGGAAGGCGGCGAGGTCTTCACCCTCGAGCAATACCGCGCCCGCTATGCGACGCACAAGGGCGACCCTTCGCTGCAGGCGGCGCACGCGGCGGCGCCGTGGCTGCTCGTCTGGGACGACCACGAGGTGTCGAACGACTACGCCGGCTTTCGGGGCCAGGACCTCTCGGTCGACATGCGGGCGCGCCGCGCCGCCGCCTACCGCGCCTACTGGGAGCACATGCCGTTTCCGAAGTCGGCGCGCCCGGTCGACGCCGACATGCGCATCGTCGGCCGCCTCGACTGGGGTCGGCTCGCCCGCATCCACCTCCTCGACGACCGCCAGTACCGCGACGTCCAGGCCTGCCCGAGGCCGAACCAGGGCGGCTCGAACACGGTCGCCCTGGCGCAGTGCCCGGCGCTGAAGGATCCGGCGCGCTCGCTGCTCGGATCCGAGCAGGAGCAGTGGCTCGCTGACGGCTGGGACCTCGAACGGCCGTGGAACCTGCTCGCACAGCAGACGCTGATGTCGCGCTTCGCCTGGGCCGATCCCGCCATCGGCGGCGGCGTCTACTGGACCGACGGCTGGGACGGCTACGCGCCGGCGCGCAACCGCCTGCTCGGCACCGTCGCGGCGAAGAAGGTGCCGGGGGTCGTCGTCCTCGGCGGCGACGTCCACAGCAACTACGTCGCCGACCTCAAGGCCGACTACGACGATCCGGCGTCGCCGGTCGTCGCGAGCGAGTTCTGCGGCACGTCGATCACCAGCCTGTCGCTGGCGCAGTCGCGCGTCGACGCGGCGCGCGAGTTCAACCCGCACATCCGCTACGGCCGCGCCGATCAGCGCGGCTACGTGAGCTTCGAGCTCGACGCGAGGCAGCTGCGCGCGAGCCTGCAGGTCGTCGAACGGCCGGCCGATCCGGCGAGCGGCGTGACGACGGCGGCGCGCTTCGTCGTCGACGCCGCCAGGCCGGGGGCGAGCGCGGCCTGAGGTCACCTCCGGAGCGCCGTTTGCTATGCGGCAGACGCCGCGGCGGCCGTTGGTCGCCTGAGCCCGGTCAGAACAGGCCGGCCTTGTCGGCCGCGCCGAGCACCGCCTTCGACAGCTCGCCCATCTGCGCGTTGAGGTCGCTCGACGGCGGCGCGGTCGCCTTCGCGGTCCACACCAGGCGACCGCTCGGCACGTCGGAGACGCGACCGTTCGCCGAATAGCCCGAGGTGACGCGGCCGCCGCCCATCGGCGCCTCGACGCCGACGCCGACGCCGCTGTGACGGCCGAAGCCGAAGCCGCCGACGCCGATCGAAAAGCCCGGGCTGACGTCGTTGACCGCGACCGCGACGGTCATCACCATCATCGCCTTCGCACCGGCCTCGCGCGCGGCCGGCAGCAGTTGCGCATCGATCGAACGATCGGTCGCGACCTGGAAGTTCGGCGCGAGGAACACCGGCGTCGCGCCGCGCGCGACGACCTCGCTGGCGAGCTGGTCCTGGCAGATCTGCCGGATCACGACTTCGAAGGCGTCGCAGGCGACGAGCACGCGCGCGCCGCGCAGGTAGTTGCCGCCCAGCTGAGGATCGCGCCATTCGGCGTCGAGCTGGGGCGAGGTCGCGCAACCGGCGAGCGCGGCGGCCGCCACGGCGAGCGCTGCGAGTTTCGCGGTCGGCGCCCTGGCGTCGCGTCGGCGTGTGCCTGTGCTCATGTCCATCTCCTCGGATCGTGCCCCGGCGAGTACCACGGCGATGCAGCGGAGCTTAGGCGCGCGTTCGTCCCGCACGGTGGCCTTTGCTCGGAAAGCGAACAACTCCTACACGGCAGGGACGCCGCCGCCGACGTCCGTCAGTCGACCGGCGTCAGCTTGGCGACGCTGAGCGCAAGCCACTTCATGCCGTGGCGGCCGAAGTTCACCTGCGCGCGCGCGTCGTCGCCGCCGCCCTCGATCGTGACGACGACGCCTTCACCGAATTTCGTATGGAAGACGCCCTGCCCCGGCCGGAGGCCATGCGACGGCGCCTTCGGAAGCACCGGCGCGACGTGGTAGCGCGGCTCGACGCGGCCCGTGCCGACGATCGAATGCAGACCCGTGCCGCGCTCCCAGGCGCGGCTGTATTCGCGCGCGAATCCCGAGCCGAAAGACTGGTTGCGCGGCGTGATCCAGCGCAGCGCCGCTTCCGGCAGCTCGTCGACGAAGCGGCTCTTGACGTTGTAGCGCGTCTGGCCGTGCAGCATCCGCGTCTGCGAGAAGCTCAGGTAGAGGCGCTTCCTGGCGCGCGTGATCGCGACGTACATCAGGCGGCGCTCCTCCTCGAGGCTGTCGAGATCGCTCGACGAGTTCTCGTGCGGGAAGAGGCCTTCTTCGAGGCCGGAGATGAAGACGCAGTCGAACTCGAGGCCCTTCGCCGAGTGGATCGTCATCAGCTGGACCGCGTCCTGGCCCGCCTGCGCCTGGTTGTCGCCGGCTTCCAACGCGGCGTGGGTCAGGAAGGCCGCGAGTGGCGACAGGATCTCGCCGGTCTCGGCGTCGGGAACGAGGCGCGGCGGGGCGATGATCTCGCCGCTGGTGACGACTTCCGCGCCCGCGATGTTGAACTCCGCCTTGCCGGCTTCGCCGCGGTAAAGACCCAGGCCGCTCGCGCCGGTCTCGTCGACCGGCAGCGCGACCGCGTCCTTGCCGAAGCCCTCCTGCGTGACGAACGCTTCCGCCGCGTTGACCAGCTCCTCGAGGTTCTCGAGGCGCTCCTTGCCTTCGCGGTCGGTCTTGTAGAAGTCGACGAGGCCTGAGGTCTCGAGCATGTGGACGATGATCTCGCGCAGCGTCAGACCGCGCGTCTGCTCGCGCATCGCGTCGATGCGCTGGGTGAAGGCGAAGAGGTTGTTGCCGCCCTTGCCGCCGACCGAGCCGACGCTCTGCCAGAGGCTCCTGCCGCTCGCCCGCGCCGCGTCCTGGAGCTGCTCGATCGTGCGCGCGCCGATGCCGCGCGCCGGGAAGTTGACGACGCGCAGGAAGCTCGTGTCGTCGTTCGGGTTCTCGATCAGGCGCAGGTACGAGAGCGCGTGCTTGACCTCGGCGCGCTCGAAGAAGCGCAGGCCCCCGTAGACCTTGTACGGGATGGCGGCGTTGAAGAGCGCGCTTTCCATCACCCGGCTCTGCGCGTTGCTGCGGTAGAGCAGCGCGATCTCGTGGCGCGGCGTTCCCTCGCGGTGCAGCGACTGCGCTTCCTCGATGAACCACTGCGCCTCGGCGAAGTCGGAAGGCGCCTCGTGGACGCGCACCGGCTCGCCCGGGCCGGCCTCGGTGCGCAGGTTCTTGCCGAGGCGGCGCGAGTTGCGCGAGATCAGCTCGTTGGCGGCGTCGAGGATATTGCCGAACGAGCGGTAGTTGCGCTCGAGCTTGATCACCTTCGGCACGCGGTACTCGCGCTCGAACAACGCCATGTTGCCGACCTGCGCGCCGCGAAAGGCATAGATGCTCTGGTCGTCGTCGCCGACGCAGAAGAGCGCGCAGCCACGCTCGGGTGGCCCGGCGAACACCTTCAGCCAGGCGTACTGGAGGCGGTTGGTGTCCTGGAACTCGTCGACCAGGATGTGGCGAAAGCGCCTCTGGTAGTGCTCGCGCAGCGGCGTGTTGTCGCGCAGCAGCTCGTAGGTGCGCAGCATCAGCTCGGCGAAGTCGACGACGCCCTCACGCTGGCACTGCGCGTCGTAGGCCTCGTAGACCTGCGCCAGGACGCGGCTCTGCTCGTCCTTGACCTCGATGTCCTTGGGCCTCAGGCCGTCGTCCTTGGCGGCGGCGATCGCCCAGGTCAGCTGCTTCGGCGGATGACGCTCCTCGTCGAGGTTCATCGCCTTGACGACGCGCTTGACGGCCGAGAGCTGGTCGCCCGAATCGAGGATCTGGAAGCCCTGCGGCAGCGCCGCGAGCTTCCAGTGCGCGCGCAGGAAGCGGTTGCACAGGCCGTGGAAGGTGCCGACCCACATGCCGCGAACGGGGATCGCGAGCATCGCGTCGAGCCGCGTCAGCATCTCCTTGGCGGCCTTGTTGGTGAAGGTCACCGCCATCACGCCGCCGGGCGAGAGCTGGCCGGTCTGGATCAGCCAGGCGACGCGCGTCGTCAGGACGCGCGTCTTGCCCGAGCCGGCGCCGGCGAGGATGAGCGCCGGCTCGGCCGGCAGGGTGACGGCGGCAAGCTGCTCGGGATTGAGGCCCTCGAGCAGGCGCGAAGGACGGTCGACGACAGAGGGATGGTTCACTTGTCCATTCTAGGAGCGCGACCTCGATCCCCTTCCGTAGAATGCCGCCACGGGCGCTCCTCAGAGCGCCCGTTTTAGCTCACGAAGCCGCCATGGAAATCTTCGACTACGACAACGTCCTGCTGCTGCCGCGCAAGTGCCGGGTCGAGAGCCGTTCGGAGTGCGATCCGGCGCAGGAGTTCGGGCCGCGCCGCTTCGCGCTGCCGGTGGTGCCGGCGAACATGAAGACCGTCGTCGACGAGCCGATCGTCGAGTGGCTTGCCGCGAACGGCTACTTCTACGTGATGCATCGCTTCGACGTCGACAACGTCGCCTTCGCGAAGCGGATGCGCGCGAAGGACCTCTACGTCTCGATCAGCTCGGGCGTCAAGCCGCCCGACCACGCCGTCATCGACCGCCTCGCGAGCGAGGGCGTCGGCGCCGACTACATCACCATCGACATCGCCCATGGCCACGCCGACACCGTGCACCGGATGATCGAGCACATCAAAGCGAAGCTGCCGCAGGCGTTCGTGATCGCCGGCAACGTCGCCACGCCGGAGGCGGTGATCGATCTCGAGAACTGGGGCGCCGACGCGACCAAGGTCGGCGTCGGCCCGGGCAAGGTCTGCATCACCAAGCTCAAGACCGGCTTCGGCACCGGCGGCTGGCAGCTCTCGGCGCTCAAGTGGTGCGCGCGCGTCGCGACCAAGCCGATCATCGCCGACGGCGGCATCCGCGACCACGGCGACATCGCCAAGAGC
>JADGRJ010000177.1 GCA_017881025.1 Rhizobacter sp.
CAAAGCGCTAGAGCAAGGCCTGCTGGCGCGCCAGCCGCCACGACGGCGCGCCGTCCTTCGCGGCGGCGAGCATCCAGAGCTCGCGGAAAGGCACCGCGCCCTGCTCCGCCGATTCGCGGATCAGGCCGGAGAACTCGACGCTCGCCAGCCACGCCGCGCCGAGCTCCTCGAGGCCGAGCAGCTCGGCATGCAGGGTGATGACGTCGGTGCGGCTCGGCCCGCCGACGCGGTTCCTCAGCACCGGCAGCAGCTCCTGCAGCATGTCGGGCGTCGTCAGGTGGCCGAGCGTCTGCACGTCGCCCGCGTCCCACGCCGCCTGCAGGCGAAGGAAGCGCGATCGCGCCGCTTCGAGCACCTCGGCACCGTCGACCGCCGACGCCGACGAGGCGACGCGCGGGACGATGTCGAACAGCGATGAGCCGGCGCTGCAAGCCTCGACCACGCCGCTCGAGCCGCGCGGCGAACGCTGCCGCTGCCAACGCCGCGCCGCGATCGCGAAGAGCAGCGCGCCGACCACGACCACCGCGGCGACACCGGCGAAATCGCCCGGCCTGCGTGGTGCGAGCAACGCCAGAAGCGCCGCGAACATGCCGACCCACGTCGTCAGGCCGCCGAAGACGATGCCGCCCGCCCCCGCCGCCGCGGCGGGCGAGCTGCCGAGCAGGAGCGGCACGCCCAGGCCGAGCGAAAGCGGCGCGCGCCAGTGGCTAGCGATCCGCTTCGCGCCGCGGCCAGTGCTCAGCACTTGATCCCCACGTGCAGCGCGACGACGCCGGCGCTCAGGTTGTGGACGTCGACGTGGCCGAAGCCGGCGGTTTTCATCATCGCCTTGAGCGTCTCCTGGTCGGGGTGGACGCGGATCGATTCGGCGAGGTAGCGATAGCTCTCGCCGTCGCCCGCGACCCAGCGGCCGATGCGCGGCAGGACGTTGAACGAGTACCAGTCGTAGGCCTTGGCGAGCGGCGCCGCGACCTTCGAGAACTCGAGGACGAGAAGACGCCCACCGGGCTTGAGGACGCGCGCCATCTCGGCCAGCGCCTTCTCCTTGTGCGTCATGTTGCGCAGGCCGAAGGCGACGCTGACGAGGTCGAACGACCCGGTCGCGAACGGCAGCGATTCGCCGTCGCAGAGCAGCGACGGCAGGACCAGGCCTGCGTCGAGCAGGCGATCTCGCCCCTGGCGCAGCATCGCTTCGTTGATGTCGGTGTGGACGACGAGGCCGCGTGCGCCGGCCGGCCCGGCGAAGGCGCGCGCCAGGTCGCCGGTGCCGCCGGCGATGTCGAGGACGACGTCGCCCGGGCGCACGCGCGCCACGCCGACCGTGTAGGCCTTCCAGAAGCGATGCAAGCCGAGCGACATCAGGTCGTTCATGACGTCGTACTTCGACGCTACCGAATCGAAGACACCGCGCACCCGCTCGGCCTTGGCCTGCTCGTCGACGGTGCTGAAGCCGAAGTGGGTGTCGCTCATGTCACGGGAAGCGCGCCGCTCAGTGGTGGTGGCCGCACGACGAGGCGGCGGCGCCGCCCATCGGCGCGTCGCGGTCGACGCCTTCCTTGGCGAGGCGCTCCTCGTACTTGCGCCACAGCTCGTCTTGCTGCGAGCCGAGGAAGTAGAGATAGTCCCACGAAAAGATGCCGGTCTCATGGCCGTCGGAGAAGCGCGGCAGGACGGCGTAGTTGCCGATCGGCTCGAGCGCGGCGACCTCGACGTCGCGCTTGCCGGTCTGCAGGATCTCCTGGCCCGGACCGTGCCCCTGCACCTCGGCCGACGGCGAGTAGACGCGCATCAGCTCGAACGGGATCTTGAAGCTCTTGCCGTCGTCGAAGCCGACCTCGAGCACGCGCGTCCGCTGGTGGACCGTGATCGAGGTTGGATGGCGCGGCGTTTCGCGGGCGTTCATGAGCGGGCCAAGTGTAGAGCCCCTCCCTCTCGGAGGGAGGGGTTGGGGAGGGAGCAACCCTGTCCCGCTCGCGGGTGTTGGTATGAGCGGGCGCTCATACCAACACCCGCTCGATGCCGCCTTCGTTGGCGCGCGCCACGTACTCCGGCATCCAGTCCTCGCCGAGGATGCGCTTGGCCATCTCGACGACGATGTAGTCGGCCTCGAGCAGGCCGTTGGCGAGGTCGCCCTTGTAGCGCTGCAGCCCCTGCAGGCAGCTCGGGCACGAGGTCAGGATCATGAGGTCGCCCTTGCTCGCGGCAGGCTCTTGCCCCGCCGCCGGGCTGGCCGCGATCATCGAGCGCAGCGCGGCCTCGTCCCTCCTCAGCTCTTCCTCCTTGCGAAAGCGCACCTGCGTCGCAATGTCGGGGCGGGCGATGCCGAAGGTGCCGCTTTCGCCGCAGCAGCGGTCGCTCTTGCGAACGTTCTCGCCGACCAGCGCCTTGACCGTCACGAGCGGCTCGCGCAGCTTCATCGGGCTGTGGCAGGGGTCGTGGAAGAGGTACCCGCGCGCTCCGCCGTCGACGCCGTTCGGGCCGCCGAGCGTGATTCCCTTCTCGAGCAGGTACTCGTGGATGTCGATGATCCGGCAGCCGGGGAAGATCTTCTCGAACTCGTAGCCCTGCAGCTGGTCGTAGCAGGTGCCGCAGCTGACGACGACGGTCTTGATGTCGAGGTAGTTGAGCGTGTTGGCGACGCGATGGAAGAGAACCCGGTTGTCGGTGATGATCTTCTCGGCCTTGTCGAAGTCGCCCGAGCCGCGCTGCGGGTAGCCGCAGCACAGGTAGCCGGGTGGCAGCACCGTCTGCACGCCGGCATGCCAGAGCATCGCCTGCGTCGCCAGGCCGACCTGCGAGAACAGCCGCTCCGAGCCGCAGCCGGGGAAATAGAACACCGCCTCGGTGTCGGCGTTGGTCGCCTTCGGGTTGCGGATGATCGGCACGTAGGCCTTGTCCTCGATGTCGAGGAGAGCGCGCGCGGTCCGGTTCGGCAGCCCGCCCGGCATCTTCTTGTTGATGAAGTGGATCACCTGCTCCTTGAGCGGCGGCTTGCCGTTCGTCGCCGGCGGCTTGGCGGTCTGGGCGTTGGCGAGGCCGCGCAGCAGGTTGTTGGCGGCGCGCTGCGCCTTGAAGCCGATGTCGACCATCGCCGTTCGCATGACCTTGATCGTCTCGGGATTGGTCGCGTTGAGGAAGACCATCGCCGCCTTGCTCGCCGGCCTGAAGCTGCGCTTGCCCATCTTGCGCAGCAGGTTCCTCATGTTCATCGACACATCGCCGAAATCGATGTCGACCGGGCACGGCGCCAGGCACCGGTGGCAGACGGTGCAGTGGTCGGCGACGTCCTCGAACTCCTCCCAGTGGCGCAGCGACACCCCTCGCCGCGTCTGCTCCTCGTAGAGGAAGGCCTCGATCAGCAGCGACGTCGCCAGGATCTTGTTGCGCGGGCTGTAGAGCAGGTTGGCGCGCGGCACGTGCGTCGTGCACGGCGGCTTGCACTTGCCGCAGCGCAGGCAGTCCTTGATCGAGGTCGCGATCTCGCCGATGTCGCTCTGCTGCATGATCAGCGACTCGTGGCCCATGAGGCCGAAGCTCGGCGTGTAGGCGTTGGTCAGGTCGGCCTTCAGAACGCCTGCGCCGAACGCCGCGTCGCGCAGCAGCTTGCCCTGGTTGAAGCGCCCCTCGGGATCGACCCTGCGCTTGTAGTCGGTGAAGGGAGCGAGCTCGTCGTCGCTCAGGAACTCGAGCTTGGTGATGCCGATGCCGTGCTCGCCCGAGATCACGCCGTTCAGGCTCCTCGCCAGCTTCATGATCCGCGCCACCGCCGTGTGCGCCGTCTGCAGCATCTCGTAGTTGTCGCTGTTGACGGGGATGTTGGTGTGCACGTTGCCGTCGCCGGCGTGCATGTGCAGCGCCACCCAGACGCGGCCGCGCAGCACCTCGCCGTGGATCTTCTGGCACTCGTCGACGATCGGCTTCAGCGCCGTGCCGGCGAAGATCGACTCGAAGGGCTTCTTGATCTGCGCCTTCCACGACGCGCGCCAGGTGTGATCCTGGAGCAGCGCGAAGACGGTGCGCGCGGCGGCGTCGCCCGGCGCTGGGCGATCGAGGTCGCCGAGAGAGGCCGCAGGCCGGTCGAGCCCCTCGAGCCAGCCGCGCCACTGCGCGCCCACGTCGCGCAGCAGCGCGAGCGCCTGCTGCACTCGGTCCTCGAGCAGCTCGGCGGAAGCGATCTCGCCGGCGTCGTCGCCGCGCGCGAGCGGCAGGTTGCCGCTGGTGAAGAACGTCACGAGCCGGTCGACGAGGGCGAGCTTGTTGGCCAGGCTCAGCTCGATGTTGATGCGCTCGATGGCCTCGGTGTACTCGCCCATCCGGTCGAGCGGGATGACGACGTCCTCATTGATCTTGAAGGCGTTGGTGTGCTTGCTGATCGCCGCCGTTCGCTTGCGGTCGAGCCAGAACTTCTTGCGCGCCTCGGCGTTGACGGCGACGAAGCCCTCGCCGCCGCGCGCGTTGGCCAAACGAACGACCTCGCTCGTCGCGCGCGCGACCGCGTCGGCATCGTCGCCGACGATGTCGCCGAACAGCACCATCTTCGGCAAGCCGCCGCGCTTGCTCTTGGTCGCGTAGCCGACCGCCTTCAGGTAGCGGTCGTCGAGGTGCTCGAGGCCGGCGAGGAGCACCCGCGTTCCGGGGCTCGACTTCTGCGCCAGCTCGAACAGGTAGTCGCGGATCTCGACGATCGACGGCACCGCGTCCTTGGCGTTGCCGAAGAACTCGAGGCAGACGGTTCGCACGTGGCCGGGCATGCGATGGACGATCCAGCGCGCCGACGTGATCAGGCCGTCGCAGCCTTCCTTCTGGATCCCCGGAACGCCGGCGAGGAACTTGTCAGTGACATCCTTGCCGAGGCCCTCCTTGCGGAATACCGCGCCGGCCATCTCGAGCCGCTCGGTGCGCTCGAGCTTCTTGCCGCTCGCGTCGAAATACTTCAGCTCGAAGCTCACCTCGGGCGCGTCGTGGATCTTGCCGAGGTTGTGGTTCAGGCGCGTCACCTCGAGCCACTTGGCGTCGGGGGTCACCATCCGCCACGACGCGAGGTTGTCGAGCGCCGTGCCCCAGAGCACCGCCTTCTTGCCGCCGGCGTTCATGGCGATGTTGCCGCCGATGCACGACGCCTCCGCCGACGTCGGGTCGACGGCGAACACGTGGCCGGCGCGCTCGGCCGCCTCGGCGACGCGCTGGGTGACGACGCCGGCTTCGGTCCACACCGTCGCGACCTCGCCGGCGACGCCGGGCAGCGCGACGCGCTCGACCTCGCTCATCGCCTCGAGCTTCTCGGTGTTGATGACCGCGCTCGACCAGGTGAGCGGCACCGCGCCGCCGGTGTAGCCGGTGCCGCCGCCGCGCGGGATGATCGTCAGGCCGAGCTCGATGCAGCCGGCGACGAGGTTGGCCATCTCGGTCTCGGTGTCGGGCGTGAGGACGACGAACGGGTACTCGACGCGCCAGTCGGTCGCGTCGGTGACGTGCGAGACGCGCGACAGCCCGTCGAACTTGATGTTGTCCTTGGCGGTGACGCGCGAGAGGACGCGGACGGTCCGCTTCCTCAGGTCCCAGACGGCGCGGAACTGCGCCGCGAACGCCTCGACCGCGGCGCGCGAGAGCGCGAGCAGCTCGCCGACGACCTCGTCGCGCGCCGCGTCGGCCGAAGGCGTGCGGCGCTTCTCGACCTCGCCGAGGCGGTGGTGCAGCGCTTCGATCAGCTGGGCCCGGCGGCGCGGGTTGTCGAGGAGGTCGTCCTGCAGGTAGGGGTTGCGCTGGACGACCCAGATGTCGCCGAGCACCTCGTAGAGCATCCGCGCCGAACGGCCGGTGCGGCGCTCGCTGCGCAGGAGGCCGAGCACCTCCCAGGCGCGCTGGCCGAGCAGGCGGATGACGATCTCGCGGTCGGAGAACGAGGTGTAGTTGTAGGGGATCTCGCGCAGGCGGGGCGCGGCGCCGGCTGCTTCGGCTTCGGCGGCGATCCGGTCGATCGGCAGCGGGGCGTTCATGGGTGCAGGGCGCAGTTCGCGGCCGCTGTGAGAGGAGCGAGGCATCGTACCGCAGCGCAGCAAATCGCCGCGCCGCGCGCCCTCGGTGTCCGCCGGCGCGGCGGGTAATCCCGCTTGCCGGCGACAAGCCCGGCGCGGGATAAACGCGCCTGTCATCTCGGGCAGGAACAATCGCGGCCGTCCGGGCCTCCGCCCCTCCCCCTCTCACGGAGCCGTCATGAAGTTGAAGTCGCTTGTCTCGTGGTCGCTGATCGCCTGCGCCGCCTTTTCGGCGCCGGCGCAGGCCCAGGTCGAAATCCAGTGGTGGCACGCCATGGGCGGCGCCCTGGGCGAATGGGTCAACGACCTCGCCAAGGGCTTCAACGAGAGCCAGAAGGAATACAAGGTCACGCCGACCTTCAAGGGCAGCTATCCCGAGACGCTGACGGCCGGCATCGCCGCGTTCCGCGCCGGCAACCAGCCCGACATCCTGCAGGTCTTCGAGGTCGGCACCGCCACCATGATGGCGAGCAAGGGCGCGATCGTTCCCGTCGGCAAGGTGATGAAGGACTCGGGCCTGAAGTTCGATCCGGCCGGCTACGTGCCCGCCGTCGCCGGCTACTACACGGCGCCGAACGGGCAGATGCTGAGCATGCCGTTCAACAGCTCGACGACGATCTTCTACTACAACAAGGACGCGTTCAAGGCGGCCGGCCTCGATCCGAACAAGCCTCCCGTGACGTGGGCGGAGGTCGCGCTCGCGGCGGCCAAGCTCAAGGCGGCAGGCCAGAAGTGCCCCTTCACGACGAGCTGGATCAGCTGGACTCAGCTCGAGAGCTTCTCGGCCTGGCACAACATCGAGTTCGCGACCAAGGGCAACGGCATGAACGGCTCCGACTCGAGGTTGACGTTCAACGGCCCGCTGCACGTGCGCCACATCCAGGATCTCGAGAACATGGCCAAGCAGGGCCTGTTCGTCTACAAGGGTCGCGACAACAAGGCGGACGTCACCTTCCCGTCGGGCGAGTGCGCCATGATCACCGCCTCGGCCGGCCTCCTCGGCGCGATCAAGAAGAACGCCAAGTTCGACTTCGGCGTCGCTCCCCTGCCGTACTACCAGGACGTCGCCGGCGCGCCGCAGAACACCGTGATCGGCGGCGCCAGCCTCTGGGTCATGGCGGGCAAGCCCGCTGACCACTACAAGGGCGTCGCGTCGTTCTTCAACTACCTGTCGAGCCCGGACGTGCAGTCGGCGAGCCACAAGCGCACCGGCTATCTGCCGATCACGACGGCCGCGTTCAAGCTCACCGAGCAGAGCGGCTTCTACAAGGAGAACCCGGGCGCCGACGTCGCCGTCAACCAGATGATCAGGAAGACCACCGACAAGTCGCGCGGCATCCGCCTCGGCAACTTCCTGCAGATCCGCACCATCATCGACGAGGAGCTCGAGCAGGTGTGGGGTGGCAAGAAGAGCGCCAAGGAAGCGCTCGACGAGGCCGTCAAGCGCGGCAACGAGCAGCTGGCGCGCTTCCAGGCTGCGAACAAGTCCTGACGGACTTGCGCCGTGGCCGCTGAGAAGCGGGTCGTCTTCCGCTCCGCCTGGCTGCCCTGGGCCCTCATCGGGCCGCAGGCGGCGGTGATCCTCGTCTTCTTCTTCTGGCCGGCTGCGGAGACGGTGCTGCAGTCGCTGCAGCGACAGGACGCCTTCGGCACCAGCACCGAGTGGGTCGGGTTCGCGAACTTCGCCCAGATCTTTTCCGACCCGAGCTACCTTGCTTCGTTCAAGACGACGGCCGTCTTCTCGTTTCTCGTGGCCGCGGTCGGCATCGTCGTCTCACTCGTGCTGGCGGTCTTCGCCGACCGGGTGATCCGCGGCGCCATCGTCTACAAGACGCTGCTGATCTGGCCGTATGCCGTGGCGCCCGCGGTCGCCGGCGTGCTCTGGCTGTTCATGTTCGCGCCCAGCGTCGGCGTCGTCTCATACGCGCTGCGCAAGGCCGGGATCGACTGGAACCACCTGCTCGATGCCGGCGACGCGATGACGCTGATCGTCATGGCTGCGGTCTGGAACCAGATCTCCTACAACTTCCTGTTCTTCCTCGCCGGTCTGCAGTCGATTCCCAAGTCGCTGATCGAAGCGGCCGCCATCGACGGCGCCGGGCCATGGCGGCGCTTCTGGACGATCGTCTTCCCGCTGCTCTCGCCGACCGGGTTCTTCCTGCTCGTCATCAACATCATCTACGCCTTCTTCGGCACCTTCGGCATCATC
>JADGRJ010000178.1 GCA_017881025.1 Rhizobacter sp.
GCGCAGCCCGACGAGGCTGTCGCCGTGCTGGATTGAGCTTCGAACGCGCGTCCGCACCGCGCATCACAGTCTTCCGTACGTCTGCTTTGAGGCACGCAAGCCGGCGGGTCCAGATGCCGCTTCGGGTCGGTAGCTCCAGTTGGGAGCCAACGCGAGCGGACTGTTGGGCTACCTCGCGGCGCTCGCACATATCTGATGTCAGCAATCGCCCCGGAACCGGTCGTTCGGTCCAAACGCCCGTCGACGGTTGGATGACCGCAAAGTGGTCGACAGCGTAAGTTCGGGGTGCTGCCGTCATCGACAGCAACCGCTGCATTGCTGCGGCTCAGCCGGTCCCGTTGAAGGTCAGCTTTGGGGTCGCAAGCGGTCTTGCGGCTACGTCCCCTCGCTGACGTGAAGACGGTAGAAGTCATGCCGCAACCGGCTCTCGGCGAGAGAGTCGAACCACTGAAATGCCGGCTCAAATGTCTTTGCCCGACACCAGCCTCTTGGGTTGCGCCTCCGCCGCTCGATCGCTCGGATGCTCGCTGCCTCCGACTCGACCCACCATCGGCAGCTTCACGCCGTTCGGACTGACGCCGAAGTTCAAGCCGAGCACGTTGAACTCAAGGCCATCGACGGGGCTGACGGCCAGGGCGAGAACTCCGACGAGCGACAGCTGGAAACCGCTGCCGCTCGGCGCTGAACCGAAGATGGAGCTGCCGAGGTAGTCCTTGCCGATGGCCGTGGCGGGAAGATCGACTTCCAGCTCCGGCACGGTCCGTGCGATCCAGGCGGTGAACGTGTTGGAGTTCGGACCCGGCCACGCCCGGTATTCAGCGCCATAGGGATAGCTGCGAGCCGCCTTGTCGATGCGCTCGATCAACTGGTCGACCCCCGGTCCACGTCGGTCCGCATAGAGCTCCGGCGCAGAGCCGTACCAGCGTGCGTCGGGTGATCGGCTGTGCACGGCGATGGCGCTTTGCGACCAGCGCAGCTGCCAGCCCACCACTTCGTACACCGTCCACTCTGCGGCCTCGGCCGGTTTGACCGCGACCCAGGTGTGGACGCCGAAGAGGCCCTTGGCCCCGAAGGTGCGGGCGCCATACACCTGGACCACCGCTTCCCTCACGGCGGCAGGATCGGGCGCGAGACCCACGGGCTCGCGGCTGGCGGTGCGCCAGTCTGACCGCGTGTTCGCGCACGACGTGACAGCTGTGACGGCGGTGAACACCGCCGTGTAGACGGCGAATCGGGAATGGCGGCGCATAGCTGTCGTAGTCGCGAAAGAGAAGGATCACCTAGGCACTGGCGCGGCCAAACAAGGCGTCGCCCCGCAGCGACCCGGGGCATTCCGACAGACCTTCAGCGCTCCCTTCTTCCATCGGCGCGTATTCGTCGGGATGCTAAAACAGGGGCGCGCCTCCATCCGCGAGTTCCCAGTTGCGTCGATTAGGTCAGGGGAGGGCCCGGAGACGGCTCCGTTCGGAGCGCGACGAGGGGGCATCTCTGAACGCCGACAGTGGTCTCACCAGCGTAGGTTTTTGCGTAAGTTCTCCGAATTTCTGAAGGCTTCATAGGTGTAGGTACTGCTGCATCATCGGCGTATGAACCGATGATTGAGCTTGCGCCAGATCCACGGCCTGACTCGTTGTGATCGCTCGATCGTTCATCTGATGGCGGGTGCGTCGCTGGGCCTGTGCTGAATCATCTACCTGCAGCGCAGCGATTTCACCATCGGCACCAGGACCGGCTCGAGCGACAGCCGCACGATGTACTGGTAGAGATCGTCCCTCGGGTGCGCCCAATCCGCGCGGTAGTTGCGGCCGAGCCCGGAGACATAGGTAAACGTATCGGCGACCGGAATCCCGTGCGCCGAGGCCACGGCGATCATGGTGCGCGCGTAGGGAACTACCTCGAAGTCCTCGACAGGGTTCGGTGTCTCGAAGACCACTTGTGCGGGCGCAACTGCCAGAACCTCCAAGTTCTCCCGATAGGCGAGGGGGCTGACGCCGGTCGCCGCGTCGTTGATCCCGTGGTTCACGACCACGATGTCCGCATCGACCGACGCAGGCCACGGCGCGTTCATGCCATCTGTCCCGAGCACGAGCCGCCCGGAGCTCGTGCTGCCTACGGCGCGGTTCTCGACCGACACCGCTCCAGCGCCGAACATCGCATCCATGTCGGCCTGAAGAGCCACCTGGGGCGTGTGGACGGCGAGGGTCGTTCCAGAGTAACCAGCCATCGTCGAATCGCCGAAGAGCTGGATTCGGACGACCGTGCCTGTCGACACGCAGGCGACGCTCGACATGGCAGCGAGGGGAGGGAGCGGCGGGGACATCGGTGTTCCGCCTCCGCAGCCCACGAGCAGTGCGAACACCGTCAGGGTTAGGCGCGTTTTCACGAAGGGGGTGTCTTTGAAGACCCGAGAGCGTCGCAAGCGCGTAGAGAGGTCATCGGCGCTCGCGCGCTCCGGCCCTGGCCTACGCCGCCGTCTCGTCGGCCGCGCCGCGCGCGACGTTGGTGTGCGGCGCAAGCAACTGGACGAGCTGGCCGTAGATCTTCGGGCAGCCGGCGACGACCTCGCGCTGGTGCAGGAAGTCGGACTCGCCGGTGAAGTTGCCGACCAGGCCGCCCGCCTCGGTGACGATGAGCGACCCGGCCGCGACGTCCCACGGCGACAGGCCCGTCTCGAAGAAGCCGTCGTACCAGCCGGCGGCGACGTAGCAGAGGTCGAGCGCCGCGGCGCCGGGGCGGCGCACGCCGGCGCAGCTCTTCATCACCGTCTCGAGGACGCGGAGGTAGTGGCTGAGGTCGTCGCCCTTGCGGAACGGAAAGCCGGTGCCGATCAGCGCGTCGGCCATTCGCGTCCGCTTCGAGACGCGCAGGCGCCTGTCGTTGAGGAAGGCGCCGCGCCCCTTCGATGCGAAGAAGAGGTCGTTGCGCGCCGGGTCGTAGACGACGGCCTGCTGGATCTGGTGGCGAAAGGCGAGGCCGATCGAGACCGCGTACGTCGGCAGGCCGTGGATGAAGTTGGTCGTGCCGTCGAGCGGGTCGATGATCCAGACGTACTCGCTGTCACGCGCGCCGCGCGCCGAGCCCGACTCCTCGGCGAGGATGCCGTGGCCCGGGTACGCCGACAGCAGCGTGTCGATGATCGCCGCCTCGGCGGCGTGGTCGACCTCGGTGACGAAGTCGTTCGGCGCCTTCGTGTTCACCTGCAGCCGCTCGAGGTCGAGCGAGGCGCGGTTGATGATCGCCCCGGCGGTGCGGGCCGCCTTGATGGCGGTGTTGAGCATGGGGTGCAGCGCTTGGGACATGGGAGCAGGTGGCTTTCGGCGAAGGGCCGCGGCGTGACGGGCCGAGGCGCATGCGGGCGCGCTGCAAAATGAGCGACACCGATTTTAGCCGCCGCATGCCCGCCGACCCCACCCGCTTCGTCCTCGTCGGCGCCAGCCATGCCGGCAACGTCGGCGCGACGGCGCGGGCGATGAAGGTGATGGGCTTCTCGGACCTGGTCCTCGTCGCGCCGCGCTTCGCCGACGTCCAGCATCGCCCCGAGGCGATCGCGCTGGCGAGCGGCGCGACCGACATCCTCGCCGGCGCGCGTGTCGTCGCCGGCCTCGGCGACGCGCTCGACGGCATTACCTATGTGTGCGCGACGGCGATGACGCCGCGCGACTTCGGGCCGCCGAACCGGGCGCCGCGCGAGCTGTTCGCGACGCTCGCGACGGGCGGCCACCGCGTCGCCTTCGTCTTCGGCTCGGAGCGTTTCGGCCTGGCCAACGACGACGTCTACGCCTGCCACGCCTGCCTGACGATCCCGACCGACCCGGCGTACGGCTCGCTCAACCTGGCGCAGGCGGTGCAGCTGATCGCCTACGACTGGCGCCAGGCGCTGGGCGGCTTCGGCGCGCCCGAACGCGCGCTCGACGGCCCCCTGGCCGATGCGGTCGCGGTGCGCGGGCTGGTCCGTCACTGGCAGGCGTCGCTCGAAACGCTCGGCTTTCTCGACCCGGCGGCGCCGAAGAAGCTGATGGCACGCCTGCAGCGCCTGGCCAATCGCGCCGAGCTGAGCACGGAAGAGGTGCACATCCTGCGCGGCATCGCCCGAGCAATCGACGAGCGCTGCCGCTAAACTGCCTCGCTCCCTCCACGGTTGCCACCTCCATGTTCGAGCGCCTTCGCGAAGACATCGCCTGCATCCGCGAGCGCGACCCGGCGGCGCGCTCGTCGTGGGAGGTGCTCACCTGCTACCCGGGGCTGCATGCGGTCGTCCTGCATCGCCAGGCGGCGTGGTGGTGGCGTCACGGCTTTCACTGGATGGGGCGCTGGGTCTCGCACCTGGCGCGCTTCTTCACGGGAATCGAGATCCATCCGGGCGCGACGATCGGCCGGCGCGTCTTCATCGACCACGGCATGGGCGTGGTCGTCGGCGAGACCGCCGAGGTCGGCGACGATTGCACGATCTACCAGGGCGTCACCCTCGGCGGTACCTCGCTCGCGAAGGGCGCCAAGCGCCATCCGACGCTCGGCCGCGGCGTCATCGTCGGCGCCAACTCGCAGGTGCTCGGCGGCTTCACGGTCGGCGACGGCGCCCGCATCGGCTCGAGCGCGGTCGTCGTCAAGCCGGTGCCCCCCGGCGCGACGGCGGTCGGCAACCCAGCCCGCATCATCCAGGCCGATGCCGACGCGACGCGCGAAGCGACCGCCGCCAAGATGGGTTTCTCCGCCTATGGCCTGACGCAAGGGGACGACCCGGTCTCGCTGGCGATGAAGGGGCTGATCGACAACGCCTCGGGACACGAGCACCAGATCGCGCTGATCTGGCAGGCGATCGAGAAGCTCTCGTCGCGCTCGCGCGAGCTGCCGACCGAGGACTGCGTCCCGGGCGAAGCGCACACCACCGAGACCTTCGACGCCGAGCGGCTGAACCGGCTCGTGAAATAGCTCGGAAGGCGGCGCGCTGCGCGCGCTACGCCAGCGTGCCGCGTCCGGATCGCTTTACCAGCGCCGACTTCGGCCGGAACGCGGCGCACACCGCCGCGTCGGTCTCGAGGTACGGCCCGCCGATCAGGTCGATGCAGTAGGGCACGGCCGCGAAGATTCCCGGCAGCGGCGGCGTCGCGCGCGGCAGGCCTTCGAGCGTCTCGGCGATCGCCTTCGGCTGGCCGGGCAGGTTGATCACGAGCGCCTTGGCGCGGATCACCGCGACCTGGCGCGACAGGATCGACGTCGGCACGAACGCCAGGCCGATCCGGCGCATCTGTTCGCCGAACCCCGGCATCTCCTTGTCGGCGATCGCGAGCGTCGCCTCGGGCGTGACGTCGCGCGGCGCCGGGCCGGTGCCGCCGGTGGTGAGGACGAGGTCGCAGCGCACGTTGTCGACGAGCTCGCGCAAGGTCGCGACTATCGTCGCCGCGTCGTCGGGGATGAGGCGCGTCTCCCAGTCGACCGGGTTGAGCACGGCGCGCGCGAGCCAGTCGCGCAGCGCTGGGATTCCCTTGTCCTCGTAGACGCCGGTCGAGGCGCGGTCGCTCACCGAGACCAGGCCGATGCGGACGCGGTCGCGTCCACCGTCGCCGCCCGTGCCCGCTTCATTCATCGCCTTCGTGCTCGCGGATGAACTGGAACAGCTCGCGGTAGGCGCGGCCGTTGCGCTGCTCGGGCGCGATCGCGGCGTCCTTGCGCGCGTTGCGGACGAGGGTGCGCAATCGCTGCACGTCGGCGCGCAGGTGCGCCGCGGCGAAGCGGGTTGTCGCCTCGTCGCCGGCGATCAGCTCGGCGCGCCAGCGCTCGGCCTGGTGCAGGGCGAGCGAGTCGCGCGCGCGGCCGAGCTGGCGCTCGAGCACCGCGGCGCGGGCCAGCTCGACGTCGGCCGACCGCATGAGCTTGCCGATCAGCTGCATCTGGCGCCGGCGCGCCTCGTGGCTCTTGACGCGCCGCCCGGTGCGGATCGCGTCGACGAGCGATTCGCCGAGGCCGAGTGTCGCGAGGTGGTCGTCGGGAAGCTCGAGCAGCGCCTCGCCGAGCGACTGCAGGTCGTGCGACTCCTGCTTGCGCCGGGTCTTGCTCGCCCGCTCGCGCAGGGCGCCGGCCGGACCTGCCGCGAGCGCATCGGCGGCAGTGGCCGCGTCGGGATCGGAAGGACGCTCGGGCATCGACGGGAACAGGGAGAAGAGGGGAGCGAAAAGGGCGTCGGTATCATAGTCTCGGCTCACTCGCCGGCAGTCGTCGCGGCAGGTCCGTCGCCGCGCGAGCTTGCGCGCCACCCGAGTCCATCACCGTTCACCTTCCCATGGCCACCCCTTCCGCGGCGTCGTCGCCGCTCCCCTCCGGCTTCGCCTATTCGCGCGAGCAGTTCCGCGCCTTCGTCGATACCTGCCTCGCGACCGCGAAGTCGCTCGGCGCGAGCGATGCCGTCGCCGAGGTCTCGGAAGGCGTCGGCCTCTCGGTGTCGGTGCGCAAGGGCGAAACCGAGAACATCGAGCGCAACCGCGACAAGTCGATCAGCGTCACGGTCTACGTCGGCCAGCGGCGCGGCAACGCGAGCACGTCCGACTTCTCGGCGGCGGCGCTCGAGCAGACGGTGCGCGCGGCGCACGACATCGCCCGCTTCACCGCCGAGGATCCGGCGGCGGGCCTGCCCGACGAGGCCGACCTCGCCGACCCGGGCTCGGCGGCGCGCGACCTCGATCTCTTCCATCCGTGGGCGATCGACGCCGAGGCGGCGATCAAGATCGCCCAGCGCTGCGAGGCGGCGGCGCTTACCGTCGATCCGCGCATCACCAACTCGGAAGGCGCCGGCGTGTCGGCGCAGCAGTCGCACTTCTACGCCGGCAACACGCGCGGCTTCGGCGCCGGCTACGCGAGCTCGCGCCATTCGCTCTCGGTCGCGCCGATCGCGTCGCTGCCCGGCAAGAACGGCGACGACATGCAGCGCGACGCCTGGTACACCTCGATGCGATCGCCCGACGAGCTCGCCGCGCCCGAAGCGGTCGGCCGCTACGCCGCCGAGCGCGCGCTCTCGCGTCTCGCGTCGCGCAAGATCAAGACCTGCGAGGTGCCGGTGCTGTACGAATCGGCGCTTGCCTCCGGCCTGCTCGGCGCGTACGTGCAGGCGACGAGCGGCGGTGCGCTCTACCGCAAGTCGTCGTTCCTGCTCGACAGCCTCGGCCAGCGCGTCCTGCCCGAGCACATCGACGTCCGTGAGGACCCGCACGTGCCGCGCGGCAAGGGCAGCGCGCCGTTCGACGACGAGGGCGTCGCGACGCGGCCGGCGCAGATCGTCGACGCCGGCGTCGTCGGCAGCTACTTCCTCTCGAGCTACTCGGCGCGAAAGCTCGGCATGCGCACGACCGGCCACGCCGGCGGCTCGCACAACCTCACGCTCACATCGCGGCGCACGGCGCCGGGCGACGACCTCGACGCGATGCTCGCCAAGCTCGGCCGCGGCCTGTTCGTCATCGAGCTGATGGGCCAGGGCATCAACTACGTCACCGGCGACTACTCGCGCGGCGCCGCCGGCTTCTGGGTCGAGAACGGAAAGATCGCCTTCCCGGTGCACGAGGTGACGATCGCCGGCAACCTGCGCGAGATGCTCCAGCGGATCGTCGCCGTCGGCGCCGACACGTACGCCATGGGCAGCAAGACGATCGGCTCGGTGCTGATCGAGAGGATGAAGATCGCCGGCGCGTGAGCCCGCGAAGCGGGTAATCCCGGTCGTGGCCGGGCGCGCACCCTTCCTAGAATTCGGTGGAGCCTGCCAAGGCATTCCCAGGAGACATTTTTCATGCAACGTCGTTCATTCATCCGCAAGACCGGCCTTGCCGGCGTGCTTGCCGCTGGCGCAGCGCCGGGGATCGTCCACGCTCAGGCGAGCATCCGCTGGCGGATGGCTTCGAGCTTTCCCAAAGCCGCGGACATCATCTATGGCGGCGCCGACGTCTTCGCCAAGAAGATGAGCGAGATGACCGGCGGCAAGTTCCAGATCACCGTCCATGGGCCCGGTGAGCTCATGCCGGCCTTCGGCGTGGTCGACGGTGTTCAGGCAGCCACGGTCGAGATGGCGCACACGGCGCCGTACTACTTCTTCGGCAAGGATCCGACCTTCGCGCTGGGTTGCGCGATCCCGTTCGGGCTGAACTCGCGCCAGATGACGGCCTGGATGTACGAAGGCAACGGCCTGAAGCTGATGCGCGAGTTTTACAAGGGCTACAACATCGTCAATTTTCCCGCCGGCAACACGGGCGCCC
>JADGRJ010000179.1 GCA_017881025.1 Rhizobacter sp.
CCGCATGAGAGTCGAGCACCTGATCGACGGCCGTCCGGTCGCGAGCCGCAGCTACTTCGAGACCGTCGATCCGGCGACGCAGGACGTGCTCGCCGAAGTGGCGCGCGGCGGCGCCGTCGAGGTCGAGGCCGCAGTCGCCGCCGCGAAGGCCGCGTTTCCCGCCTGGGCGCGAACGCCGTCTGCGGAGCGCGCCCGCCTGATGCATCGCCTCGGCGATCTCATCGCCAGCCACGTTCCCACTCTGGCCGAGATCGAAACGCGCGACACCGGCCAAGTGATCGCGCAGACGAAAAAGCAGCTCATCCCGCGCGCCGCCGACAACTTCCACTACTTCGCCGAGGTCTGCACGCGCGTCGACGGCCACACCTACCCGACGCCGACCCACCTCAACTACACGCTCTATCAGCCGGTCGGTGTGTGCGCGCTGATCTCGCCGTGGAACGTGCCGTTCATGACCGCGACCTGGAAGGTCGCGCCGTGCCTGGCGCTCGGCAACACCGCGGTGCTGAAGATGAGCGAGCTGTCGCCGCTCACTGCGGCGCGCCTCGGCGAGCTTGCGCTCGAGGCCGGCATCCCCGCCGGCGTGCTCAACGTCGTCCACGGCTACGGCGGCGAAGCCGGCGAGGCGCTGGTCGCTCACCGCGACGTCCGCGCGATCTCGTTCACAGGCTCGACCCGAACCGGCAACCGCATCGTCCAGACCGCGGGGCTGAAGAAGTTCTCGATGGAGCTCGGCGGCAAGAGCCCGTTCGTCGTCTTCGCCGACGCCGACTTCGAGCGCGCGCTCGACGCCGCCGTGTTCATGATCTTCTCGAACAACGGCGAGCGCTGCACCGCCGGCTCGCGCATCCTCGTCGAGCGATCGATCTACGCCGAGTTCGCGGCGCGCTTCGCCGAGCGCGCGCGCCGCCTTGCCGTCGGCGACCCGCTCGACGAGAAGACGATCGTCGGCCCGATGATCAGCCGCGACCATCTCGAGAAGGTGCGCGGCTACATCGCCCTCGGCAGCGAGGAGGGCGCGACGCTCTTGTGCGGCGGCCTCGACCTGCCCGAGCTGCCGGCGGCGCTGCGCGTCGGCAACTTCGTCCAGCCGACCGTGTTCGGCGACGTCGACAACCGCATGCGGATCGCCCAGGAGGAGATCTTCGGCCCGGTCGCGTGCCTGATCGCCTTCGACGACGAGGCCGATGGGGTCGCCATAGCGAACGACATCGCCTATGGCCTGTCGAGCTACGTCTGGACCAAGGACGTCGGCCGCGCCCATCGCGTCGCCGCCGCGGTCGAGGCGGGGATGTGCTTCGTCAACAGCCAGAACGTGCGCGACCTGCGCCAGCCGTTCGGCGGCACGAAGGCGTCGGGGACCGGGCGCGAAGGCGGCAGCTGGAGCTTCGAGGTGTTCTGCGAGCCGAAGAACGTCTGCGTCTCGATCACCGACCATCACATTCCGAAGTGGGGAGCGACGTGAACGTCGCTCCCCACTTCGGAATGTGGACAGGATGGGGCCCCTCCCAACCCTCCCCCAGGGGGAGGGCGCAAGAAGGGCGATATCGATGAGTCTCTACGGGACGCAGAAGCTCCTGTTTCATCTGAACCGCGACGCGGCGGTGCAGAAGCGCTACCGCGACGACCTGCCGGCGCTGCTCGGCGACTACGAGCTCACGGGCGAAGAGCGCGAGGCGATCCTCGCCGGCGACGTCGGCAAGCTCTACGTGCTCGGCGCGAACGGCCAGCTGCTGATGCACTACGCGGCGCTGCTCGGCATGCCGTGGGCCGACTACATCGAGGCGATGCGCGAAGGCGTGCGCCGCCACGGCCCGGTGCGCGCCGGCATCTACGCGATGACGACGTCGACCGACGAGAAGATCGCCGGGGTCTGAGATGGCGATGCTCTGGCCGCACACGCTGCCTGCGACGCGGGCCCTGCTCGCGACACCATGAGCCTCGTCTTCGCCGCCGCCTGCAGCCACGCGCCCGGAATCACGGGGCGTGCGAAGCTGGCCGAGCCGGCGTTGAAGGACGCGCTGCACGATCAGCTCCGCCGTCTCGGCGAGACGATGCGCGAGACTCGGCCCGAGGCGCTGATCGTCATCGCCGCCGAGCACTTCGCGAACTTCTTCATGAACAACATGCCGGCGTATGCGATCGGCATGGCCGACCACTACGACGGCCCGATCGAGGATCCCGGCTGGCTCGGCATCGCGCGCACGCGCGTTCCCGGCAACGCCGATCTGTCGCGCCGCCTCATCGGCGAGGTGATGAACGACGTCGACGTCGCCTTCGCCGAGGAGTGGAAGTTCGATCACGGCATCATGGTGCCGCTGCACTTCCTGACGCCGCGCTTCGACCTGCCCGTGATTCCCGCCAACATCAACTGCCAGGGCCCGCCGCTGACGCCGCTGAAGCGCGCCTGGGCGTTCGGCGCGGCGCTGCGGCGCGCCTGCGACGCCGTGCCGGAGCGGATCGCGCTCGTCGGCACGGGCGGCATCTCGCATTGGCCTGCCACCCCGGACTCGGGAAAGATCAACGAAGCGTGGGACCGCGACTTCCTCGATCGCTGGGCGCGCAACGACCGCGCGGCGCTGCTCGATTACACCGACGCGGCGACCTACCGCGATGCCGGCCAGGGCGGCTTCGAGATCCGCACCTTCATCGCCGTCGCCGCCGCGGCGCGCGGCAAGGGCGAGATCCGGCACTACGCGCCGATCCCGATCTTCTCGGTCGGCTGCACGGTCGCGACGATGACGATCGAATAGGAGAAAGCGATGCCGCACATCGTCGTCCAGTACACCGCCAACCTCGATCCCGAGGCGGCGATCGGCACTCTCTGCAGGACGCTCGCCGGGATCATCGTCGCCCAGCGCGACGGCGCCGGCGCGCGCGTCTTTCCGATCGGCGGCACACGCGTCCTCGCCTATCCGACGCCGCATTTCGCGGTCGCCGACGGCGCGCCCGATCACGCCTTCGTCTACCTCAACGTGCGCATCGCCGCCGGCCGCGAACGCGCGCTCGTGGTCGCGACCGGAGAGGCGCTGATCGCGGCGGTGCGATCGCATTTCGCCGCGATCTTCGCGAGCCGGCCCGTCGGCATCACCCTGCAGATCGACGAAGGCGCGCCGGTGTTCGACGCCAAGCACAGCAACCTGCATCCCTTGTTCGAGGGCCGCTGAGCGTGCTCGACGACGCCACCATCGCCGCGCTGGCGGCCGAGCTGCACGACGCGCAGCGGCGCCGCGTCCAGGTGCGCCATTTCTCGCTGCGCCATCCGGGCATGACGATCGACGACGGCTACGCGATCCAGCGCGCGTGGCTGAAGACGCGGCTCGCCGAAGGCCGCGTCGTCAAGGGTCGAAAGATCGGCCTGACCTCGCGCGCGATGCAGCAGGCGTCGCAGATCGACGAGCCGGACTTCGCGCCGCTGCTCGACGACATGTTCTTCGCCGCCGGCGGGAGGGTCCCGTTTGATCGCTTCATCACGCCGCGCGTCGAGGTCGAGCTCGCCTTCGTCCTCGCCCGGCCGCTGCGCGGCCCGGGCGTGAGCCTCGCCGACGTGCTCGCCGCGACCGACCACGTGACACCGGCGGTCGAGATCATCGACGCGCGCATCGAGCAGTTCGACCGCGACACCAAGGCGCCGCGCAAGGTGTTCGACACGATCGCCGACTTCGCCGCCAACGCCGGCATCGTCGTCGGCGGCCGGCCGGTGCGGCCGGGCGACGTCGACCTGCGCTGGATCGGCGCGATGCTCTACAAGAACGGCGTGATCGAGGAGACCGGCCTCGCAGCCGGCGTGCTCGATCACCCGGGCAACGGCGTCGTCTGGCTCGCCAACAAGATCGCCGCGTACGATGAGCAGCTGAACGCCGGCGACGTCGTCCTCGGCGGCTCGTTCACGCGGCCGACGCCGGCCGCTCGCGGCGACGTCTTTCGCGTCGACTACGGGCCGCTCGGCGCGATCGACTTCAGCTTCGCATGACGATGCTCGCGGGTAGCGTGATGTAGTTCCGCGCCCTGCGACGCGGCCGGCGCTGCCCGGCATGCTCGCCAAAGAGGCGGACTCCTGAGCGCTGTCTTTCACAGTGCGCTGCAAGTCCTTATTTTTGAACGCGTTTTTTACAGACTTATCTGGAATGAAGAGTCTGAACTAAGTTGTTGATTCCATTGATTTTTGTTTTGCCGATGAATTGACCCTCGCCAGCCCTTTGGGCTACAGTGGCACAAAGTGCACTTTGGTGGGGTTTTGTGGCGAACGTTGTGTTTCAAGGCCCCGCGGCGCTGACGTTGGACGGCAAGGGCCGGATCGCGATGCCGGCGCGCCACCGCGAGCTGCTCGCGGCGATGGGCGTTCACCAGCTCACCGTCACCAAGCACCCCGAAGGGTCACTCCTCATCTTCCCGCGTCCGGCGTGGGAACATTTTCGCGACCGGGTCGCCGCCTTGCCGATGGATTCGAGCGGCTGGAAGCGGGTCTTTCTCGGCAACGCCATGGACGTCGACATCGACGCGTCGTCGCGCGTCCTCATCGCCCCCGAGCTGCGCGCCGCCGCCGGGCTCGTGCGCGACGTCATGCTGCTCGGCATGGGCAGCCACTTCGAGCTCTGGGACGCGCAGCGCCACGCCGCCCACGAGGCCGAGGTGATGCAGTCGCCGATGCCGGACTCGCTCAAGAACTTCAGTTTCTGATCCGAGCCTGCGCCTTGCAGCACTTGAGCGTTCTCCTGCCCGAGGCCGTCGATGCCCTCGTCACCGATGCCGACGGCATCTATGTCGACGGCACGTTCGGCCGCGGCGGCCATGCCCGCGCGATCCTTGGCCGGTTGTCGCCGCGCGGCCGCCTGATCGCGCTCGACCGCGACCCGGCGGCGGTCGCCAGCGCCGCCGGCGACGCCGCCCTCGCCGCCGACCCGCGCTTCACGATCGAGCACACCGCGTTCTCCGCCATGACCGCAACGCTCGCGGCGCTCGGCGTCTCGCGGGTGAGCGGCGTCCTCCTCGACCTCGGCGTCTCGTCGCCGCAGATCGACGACCCGGAACGCGGCTTCTCGTTCCGCTTCGACGGCCCGCTCGACATGCGGATGGACCCGACGCGCGGCGAGAGCGCGGCCGAATTCCTGGCCCGCGCCGACGAGCGCCACATTGCGGAGGTGATACGCGACTATGGGGAAGAACGGTTTGCTCTACAGGTTGCAAAGGCGCTTGTTGCTCGGCGCGAAGGCGGGCGTCCTGTTCGAACCACAGGCGAGCTTGCCGACCTCGTGGCTGGTGCGGTCCGGTCCCGAGAAGCGGGCCAGAACCCTGCAACGCGCACGTTTCAGGCTCTTCGGATTTTCGTCAACGCCGAGCTTGAGGAGCTCGAGCAGGGCCTGAGCGCGGCGCTCGCGCTGCTCGCGCCGGGCGGGCGGCTGGTCGTCATCAGCTTCCACTCGCTCGAGGACCGGATCGTCAAGACCTTCATCGCCCACGAGAGCAGGAGCGAGTTCGACCGGCGCGCGCCGTTCGCCGCGCCGCGGCCGCAGCGGCTGCGCGCGCTCGGCCGTGTCAGGGCCGGCCCGACCGAGGCGGCGACCAATCCGCGCGCCCGCTCGGCGGTGATGCGAGTCGCCGAGCGGACCGACGTTCCGCTCGGCGAAGGAGCCGCCGCGTGACCCGGCTCAACGTCTTCCTGCTGCTGGTCCTGCTCGCGAGCAGCCTCTACCTGGTTCGCGTCTCGTACGAATCGCGGCGCCTGTTCGCCGAGCTCGACAAGGCGCAGAACGAGGAGCGCGCGCTCGACACCGACAGCGAGCGGCTCAAGACCGAGCTGCGCTCGCAGGCGACGCCGCTGCGCGTCGAGCGGACGGCGCGCGAGCGCCTGGCGATGCGCGCGGCGACGCCCGCGGTGACGCAGTACGTGGCGCTGCCGGCGGCGGCCTCAGCACCCGCGTCCGGGGCAAATCCATGACCATGAGCGCGAAGAAGAGAAGCGCCAAGGCGCGCGCCAACGCCAGCGTCAAGAGCTTCAACTACTCGACCAGCCCGCTGCTCGCCGCGCCGACGCCGCCGTGGCGCTCGAAGCTGCTGGTCGCGCTCGTCGGCCTTGGCTTCGCGCTCCTCCTCGGCCGCGCCGTCTACGTCCAGATCATCGATGCGCCGTTCTTCCTGAAGCAGGGCGAGATCCGCTACGGCCACACGATCGAGTTGCCGGCGAGCCGCGGCCGCATCGTCGACCGCAACGGCCTGATCCTCGCGGCGAGCGTGCCGGCGCCGTCGATCTGGGCGATCCCGAAGGACCTCGACGGCGACGCACGCTCGCGCGCCCGGCTCGCGATCCTGCTCGACATGACGAGCGCGGCGCTCGAGGCGCGCCTCGCCGACAACCCGAACTTCGTCTGGCTGCGCCGCCAGGTCGACGAGAACGTCGCCAAGGCGGTGCGCGACCTCGGCGTCAAGGGCATCCACGAAGTGCGCGAGTACAAGCGCAAGTACCCGGAAGGCGAGGCGGCGGCGCACGTCGTCGGCTTCACCAACGTCGAGGACCGCGGCCAGGAAGGCGTCGAGCTCGCGTTCCAGAAGGAGCTCGCCGGCCGCGACGGCACGCGCCGCGTCATCAAGGACCGGCTCGGCCGCGTCATCGAGGACGTCGGCGACAGCACGGCGCCGGTCGAAGGCCAGGACATCGGCCTCGCGGTCGACTCCAAGGTGCAGTTCTTCGCCTACCAGCGGATCCGCGACGCCGTCGCCGCCAACAAGGCCAAGGCGGGCAGCGTCGTCGTTCTCGACGCGCAGACCGGCGAGGTGCTCGCGCTCGCGAACTTTCCGAGCTATTCGCCGTCGGACCGAAAGAACCTGACCGGCGCGCAGCTGAGGAACCGCGCCTTGACCGACACCTTCGAGCCGGGCTCGACGATGAAGCCTTTCGTTGCCGCCTGGGCGCTCGAGACCGGCCGCGTCACGCCGACGACCGTGATCCAGACCGCGCCCGGCAAGATGACGCTCACCGGCTCGACCATCACCGACTCGCATCCGCACGGCAACCTCACCGTCACCGAAGTGATCCAGAAGTCGAGCAACGTCGGCGCCGTGCGCATGGCGATGATGTTCACGCCGCGCGAGATGTGGGAGCTCTACAGCTCGGTCGGCTTCGGCCAGAAGCCGCAGCTCGGCTTTCCCGGCGTCGTCACCGGTCGCCTCCGTCCGTACAAGAGCTGGCGGCCGATCGAACAGGCGACGATGAGCTACGGCTACGGTCTGTCGGCGTCGCTGTTCCAGATCGCCCACGCGTACTCGGTGTTCGCGCACGACGGCGAGCTGATCCCGGTGACGCTGACGCGGCCGCTCGGCAGCGGCCCGGCGCCGCTCGCCTCGGGCATTCGCGTCCTCTCGCCGAAGACGGCGGCGACCATTCGCGACATGCTCCACCTCGTCACGCTCCCTGGCGGCACGGCGCCGAAGGCGCAGGTGATCGGCTATTCCGTGGGCGGCAAGAGCGGCACCGCGTACAAGCAGGAAGGCGCGAGCTACGCGACGAAGAAGTACCGCGCCTGGTTCGTCGGCATGGCGCCGATCGCGCACCCGCGAATCATCGTCGCCGTCATGGTCGACGAGCCGACGGCGGGCAAGTACTTCGGCGGCGACGTCGCCGCGCCGGTGTTCAGCGAGGTGGTCCAGCAGACGCTGCGAATGATGGGCGTCCAGCCCGACCTCGACGTCAAGGCGCAGATCGTCTCGCGCGACATCCCCGCCGAAGAGGAAAGCTTCTAGTGGCCAAGGCGAACCACGCCGGCATGGCGCGCCTCGAGTCGCGCGCGGCGGCGCACGCCTGGCTCGTGCTGCGCAAGGCGCGCGCGCTCGCCGCCGACAGCCGCCGCGTCGGCGCCGGCGACGCCTTCGTCGCCTGGCCGGGCCACGTCAGCGACGGCCGCCAGTTCGTCGGCGCGGCGCTAGCGGCAGGCGCAAGCGGGTGCCTGGTCGAAGCCAACGGCGTCGAGGCGTTCGCGTTCGGCGCCGAGCCGCGCGTCGCCGCGCTGCGCGGGCTGAAGGCGGCCGCCGGCGACATCGCCAGCCGCTTCCTCGGCACGCCGAGCAGCAAGCTCGACGTCGTCGCCGTCACCGGCACCAACGGCAAGACCTCGACCGCGTGGTGGGTCGCGCAGGCGCTGGCAACGCTCGGCCGGCGCTGCGGCGTCGTCGGCACGCTCGGGATCGGTGAACCGCCACGCGGCCGCGC
>JADGRJ010000180.1 GCA_017881025.1 Rhizobacter sp.
GCAAGAACGAGGCGATGCGCGCCCTCGTGCCCTCGGCCGGGCTGCAATGGGCGGCGGCGATGACGCTCGGCTACGCCTTCCTGATCTGGAGCCGGCGCCCTGCTTCTGCCGCGCTCGGCAGCGCCGCCGCGCTCGCCGCATGGGCCGCTGCCGCCTGGCTGGCGCGCGTGCCGTGGCCTCTCGCCGGCGGTCGCGACTTCGCGCTGGCGCGCGCGGACGACGCCTGGGCGAGCGCGCCGGGCGCCTTCGTGATCGGGCTCTTCGCCGCGGCGGCGGCGTTGACCTTCGCCGCGCTCGTCCGCCGCGCGCCGGCCGCGCGTCCGGCGCCGGTCGCGCAGTCGATGAGCTCGCGCGTCGGCTACCCCGGCCTGGTGCTCGCGACCGGCCTCGGCTGGCTGATCCTGCTCGACCTCTCGCTCGACGGCCACGCCGGCAACCGTTACCTCGCGCTGTACCACCAGGGCCACCTCTGGTTGGCGATGCTCGCGCTCTCGGTGCTGCTGTTCGCGCGGCGGTCGGTCTCGCGCGGCTTCGCCTGGCTGCTCTCGGTCGGCGGCGAAGCGGTGCAGCGCGCGAGCCGCCGCTTCGGCGCCGTCAGCGTCGCCGCGCTGCTCCTGCTGGCGACGGCCGTCGCGGTGCTCGCCTTCGGCCTCGTCCTCGCCAACCTGCGCCAGCTCACGTCCGAGCTCGGCCGCGTCTGGCTGATCGTCGGCGCGGCCTGGTTCTTCTTCCTGCGCGCCGGGCCGCTGACCGAGCGGCTCGCGCGCAGCGGCAAGGCAGCGACGTCGTTCCTGCGCTACGCCTGGCCGATGCTGTTCGTCGTCGCCGTCCTCGTCGGCGCGATGTTCGTCACCCGCGACATGGGGCCGCTCCTCATCGCCGGCTACGCGTCGGGAGCGTTCCTCGCCGCGGCGCTGGCGATGTGGTGGCATCACCGCAGCGGCCAGGTGATCAGCGCCTTCGCGCTCGCCCTCTTCCTCTTCGCCGGCTGGATCGGCGCCGTCACGTTCGCGCTGTTTCGCGTCGGCGCCCACGACAGCGTCACCGCGAGCCGACTCGAGAGCGTCGCCGCGCCGTTCGCGTCGATCAACGACCAGCTCGCGCTCGTCTCGTGGTTCCAGCGCGCCGCGCCCGCCGACGGCTTCGGCATCGGCGCCGCGCCGTGGTGCGGCTTCGCGACCTCGCGCGGCTGCAGCGGCGTTCCGGCGCAGATCCACAGCGACTACACCTTCACGGCGATCGTCGGCGTCTTCGGGCCCTTCATCGCGTGGGCGGTCTCGGTGGCGATGGCGATCTGGCTGCACCGGCTGATCCGCCATCACGGCCGCGTCACGCGCGGCGAACCGCGCCTGGTCGGCGCCGGCGGCCAGCTCGGCAACGACGGCCAGGCGCTGCTCAGCTGGATCGCGGTCGCCTGGGTCGTCCTGACCTCGTGCCAGCTCGCGGTCACCGTCGCCGGCAACCTCGCCGTCCTGCCGCTCACCGGCGTCACTTTTCCGTTCGTCAGCTTCGGCATGACGTCGCTGCTCGTCAACATGGCGTTCCTGGCGCTCTGCCTCAACGTCGACCTGCCCGCTGGGCGACGCAATGGCTGAGCGGCGCACCGTCTCGCTGCTCGACTGCGCGATCGCGGCGAGCGCTGCGATCGTGCCGGTGCTGCTCGGCGTCGTCGCGCTCGTCGCCTGGGTACGTCCGAGCGATCCCGACAGCATCTGGCGCCAGGGGCGCAGCGACCGCTATGTCAGCGTCCGCCATGTCGCCGCGCTGCAGACCTTCGAGCGCGCGATCGTGCGCCGGTCGGCGCAGGAGCCCCGGCTCGTGACGACCCAGGAGGTGCTCGACGGCCTCGCGCCGTGCCGGCGCGAATGGAGCGGCGAGACGGTCGCCAGGCGGTGGCTGCGCCGCCTCTCGCTTGGCGGCGCCGACGACGCGCCGCCGGCGGCGCAGATCGCGGCGCAGCTGAGCGAGCTCGACGCTGCCCTGCTGCGCTTCAGCACGCGACCGAACGGTCGCGTCGAGCACCGTGTCGGCGTCGACCCGGCGCGCTGGTTCGCCGCCGCCGTCGACGCGCTGGCGACGCCGCTGGAATCCGTCGACGCACCCGGGCAGCATTTCCAGGTCCGCTGCGCCGACCTCGCCGGCGCGCTTGCCGCCCTGCGCCGCGGCGACGCGGCGATGCTCGAGACCTTCGCCTGGCGCGGCAGCGAAGGCGCGGCGACGCTGGCACGCTGGCGGCCCGAGCAGGAGATGCGCATCACGGCGCGCGAGGTGACGCGCAGGAACCCGTGGGGCGGCATCGCCGGCTGCATCTATCTCGGCCGCGCCGACGGCAGCGATTCACCCGGCTACTTCCTCGCCGGCGCACGCAGCGCGCAGCAGCGCGTCTGCGCGACCCCCGAGGTCGTTCGCGTCGCGACCGCCGCGAGCGGCGCGACGCCGCTGCCGACGCCGGCGCCGACGGCCCTGCGCGGCGAGCCCGGTCCCGCCGACGCTGTCGACGATCCGCGCTGGATGGTGCCGCCGTCGCTGCTCGCGTTGCTGCAGCCGCTGGAGACGCTGCGCCAGCCGGCGGGCGCGCTCTACCGCGTCTATGCCGAAGGCGAGAGCGAGTCGCTGGCGCGATTCGCGGGCGGCGCCGTTTCGCGCAATCGCGTCGTCATCGACGGCGCGCCGGTCGACGTCGGCTATTCGATCGACGTGACGATCGACCCGGCCCTTCAGGCGCTCGCCCAGAAGACGGCTGCCTGCTACACCGGCCGGCACGACGTCTGCCGTTCGCTCGCCATGCGCCGCGCCGAGGACCGCGACCAGCCGCTCGGCTCGCAGCTGCTCGAAGGCGCGATGGTGCGGATGGCGGCCGTGGCCGTGATCGACGTCGCCAGCGGCCGCATCGAGGCGCTCGCCGGAGCGCTCTCGCCGTGCGCGCGCCAGGAGGTCGACGGCCCTGGCCGCGACGCCGCCTGCGACACGCGCCTGCCGTATCCGGTGCAGTACCGCGCCGACGCGCTCCTCAACCCCGCCGTCTATCACGACGCGATGCCCGCCTCGACGATCAAGCCGATCATGGCGACGGCGTTCCTCGCCGACGGCGGCGGCCGCGGCAATCGCCTGCTCGCGAGCGAGCGCGCGGCGATGCAGCGCGACGGCGCGCCGGCGCGCGACAGCCTGCGCGGCCAGCTGATGCGATCCGACTCGGCGCGCTTCCTCGATCGCATGTTCTGCGTCGACCAGAACTTCGCTGCCTGCGGCCGGCCGTGGGAGGTGCAGGCGGCGGCGCGCGGGTTCGGCTGGAACGCCGGCTGCGCCGACGGCGACGAGGGCTGCGGCAAGGCCGACCTGCTGTTCGGCCGGCCGCTCGGGCGCGACGACGAGAACGCGCTGCTCGCGCCCGGGCCGACCGCGATTGCCTACGGCCGCGTCCTCAGCGAGCCGGCCGGCAGGAAGCTCGGCGCGCCGATGCGCCTGATGCCGCCGGCGCAGCTCGACGCCGGCATCCTGCGCCGCTGCGCCGCCGGCGCCGACGGACGCCGCCTCAGCGACGACGACTGGGAGAAGTGCAAAGGCGGCGCCGTCGTCGACGTCGTCGCTGAAGGCTGGGGCCAGGGCCACGCGCGCGCCAGCGTCCTCGGCGTCGCCGGCATGATGGCGACGCTCGCGGCAGCGGCGAACGGCGCTGCGACTGTGCCGCGGCCGCATCTCGTCGCTTCGCTGCACGGCGTCGCGGCGGCGTCTTCTCCCGATCCGGTCGCCGCGGCATCGGCGCGCTGGGGATCACAGGCGACGTTGCCGAGCCCGCTGCCGCGCGACGCCGCCGAGGTGATCCTGAGCGGCCTCTCGTACAGCCACCGCGCCGGCACCGCGCGCACCGCGTGCGAGCAGGTCTTCGACGCGAAGCGCTGCCGCGACATCGACTGGCTCGCCGGCAAGACCGGCACGCCGAGCTTTCCGAGCGACGGCCTCTCCCTCGACGCGCTCGTGCGACTCTGCCGCGACGGCGCGGCGCCGTCACCCGGGGCTAGGCGTGGCGCCTGCAGCTCGCTGCGTCCCTACAAGTGGTACGTCGCGACGTGGCGCGACGACCGCGCGAAGACGGGGCCCTGGACGAAGGCGATCGCCGTCCTCGCCGAGCGCAACTGGCTGCGCGCGAGCGGCCGCGTCCACGGCGCCGGCGACCACGGGCCGAACCCGGCGGCAGAGATCGCGCTGCAGATCGTCGGCCGCAGGACCGGCGCGCTCGACGAGCCCCTTGCGATCGGCCGCCCGACACTCGCCAAGGCGAACACCGCCGCGCCCGGCGCGGAGGCAGCGCGATGAGCCGCACGTCGTCGACGCCCGCGCGCCGGTTTGGCCGCGACCCGGAGATCGAGTCGCTCCCGGCGCCGCTGGTCTGGACGTTCGACGGCCCGTTCGAGCGCTGCCTCGACGACCTCGACGACAGCCTTCGCCGCGCCATCGTCCTGATCGGCGACGTCTCGCGCGTCGCCCTCCTCATCGACCTTTCGCTGCCGGCGCTGCTCGGCCGCGTCCGCGCCGGCGACGCGGTCCAGCCGGCGTGGGGCCGCTTCACCGAACGCATCGCCGGCTACGGCCTGCCCGCCTTTCCGCGCGTGCGCCACCTGCGCACCCTGGGCCCCCTCGCGACGCTCGTCGTCGCCTACCGAAGTTGATTCACCGAAAGACCGCCATGTCCATGAAATCGTGGGTACTCCATCGCGTCGCCGGACGCAGCGACCTGCCGTCGCGCGACTCGCGCCACGCGCACGAGCCCGATCTCGGCGTCGACACCGCATCGCGGGGCGGCACCGATGCCGGCACCACAGCCGATCCGCTGCGTGCCGGCGCCGACCTCGGCGTCTACGCGCCGCTGATCGGCGCCGTGCGCGACGAGCTCGAGCACTTCGTCGCCAGCCACGTGCGCCTGCACGTCGTCATCGCCGAGCGCGACCGCTTCCTGCTGACGTCGATCGGCGTTCGCTCGCCGGGCGGCGCCGAAGCGCGCGAGCTGCTGCAGCGGTTCATGCACGAGTTCAGGCCCGAGCAGGTCAAGCGCTACCTCGCGCGCGAAGTGATCGGCCGGCTGGCGAACGCGGCGGTGATCGACCTCTCGCAGTTCGCCGGCCTGTCGGACCTCGAAGCCGGCGAGCGCCCCGGCGACGACGGCGAGTACCGCGAGCTGCTCGCCGCGCTGCGGACGACGCCGGCGCTGCCGATCGCGCGGCCGTACGAAGTGAGCGTGCTCGGCCGCTGGAGCGAGGCCGACGTCGTGGGCGCGCCGGCACGCGCGCGTCGCCTCGACACGCCGACGACGCCGCTCGCCGGGAGGCGCTGCGAGTTCGACATCGAAGACGGCGCCGGCACGCGCCGCGCCGTCCTGCACGCGGTCGTTCCGGGGCGCCGCTACGTCGTCGGCAAGGACGAGACCTGCGACCTTCGCGTCGACGGCACGTACACCAGCCGTCGCCACGCCGAGATCTGGCTCGACGGCGACGGCTGGCGCGTCGCCGACTCCGGCTCGACCAACGGCATCCGCGTCGAGGGCGCCGACGCCGACGGCACGCCGCGCATCGTCGCGACGGCAGCGACGAGCGACGCAGCGCCGATCCGCGTCGGCGACGGGATGCGCATCGTCCTCTCGGCGCGCGCCGAAGGGCCGCCGGCCGACTATCCGTCGATCGCGCTGCGACCGATGCGATCGACGCCAGCCGCCGCGCCGTCGTCGACCGAGGCAACGCCGGTCGCCGTCGCCGCCGGCGTGCCGAAGACGCCGCTGACCTCGGTGCTCGCGCTGCGGCCCGCGCCTGCTCGCTTCGCGATCACGACGATGCAGGCGAGCGGCGAGAGCAACCATCCGCTCGCGAGCGAGACGCTTCCCCTCACCGTCGGCCGCTCGCGCGACCAGACGGTGGTAATCGACCGGCGCCACCCCGGCGTGTCGGGGCAGCACGTCGCCATCGAGGCGATCGACGACAGCGGCGCGCGCGGCGTCGTCCACGGCGACAACGGCATCGTCATCGACGGCGTCGCGCACGGCCCCGGCGCGCGCTTCGACTGGCAGCCCGGCCAGACGATGATCCTCGGCGGTTCGCTGCCGGGCGAGCCGCCCTGCACGCTGGTGTTGGCGCGACAAGGCGAGCACTGACGTGGCGACGGTCTCCCACGGACTCGTCACGCCGATCGAGCCCGGCCGCGCGACGCGTCCCGGCGCGCTCGCGGCCAACGCACCGGCGCCGACGCACGCGGTCTACGCGAACGCATCGCGCCGCCTCGAAGCCGCGGTCGCGTCGTCGTGCGGCAGCCAGCACGCCGTCAACGAAGACGCGCACAGCCCGCTCGACGGAACGGGCCGTCTCTTCGTCGTCGCCGACGGCGTCGGCGGCGGCGCGATGGCGCAGACCGCGAGCCGCCTCCTCGTCGCGCAGCTGCACCAGGCGCTCGAAGGGCAGCCGCTCGAAGGCGATCGAGTCGCCATGGCGATGCTCGCCGCCGACCGCACGATCGCCGAGGCGATCGCGCGCGTCACCGATCGGCCCGGCGCGGCGACGGTCGCGCTCTGCGCGCCGCTCGACGCCTCGGCAGCGCGCTGGCTCGTCGCCTGGGTCGGCGACTGCCGCGTCTACCGCTTTTCGGCGCGCGGCGCGGGGCAGCTCGACCTGCTGACGCGCGACGACACCTTCGGACACCTCGGCGAAGCGCCGCCGCCCGGCGGCTCGGCCAACGACCCGGCGCGAATGGTCGGCAACGGCGCGACCACCGGCGCCAACGTCGCCGTCCACGGCCTCGACCGCGGCGAGCTGCTCGTCCTCTGCAGCGACGGCGTCCACAAGCACCTCGACGGCGCCGACTGGTGTCGCCTCCTTGGCGCGCCGGCCTCGCTCGCGCAGCGCGGCCAGGCGCTGGTCGCGCGGGCACGCACGCGCGGCAGCGTCGACGACGCGACCGTGCTGCTGCTGCATCGGTCCGACCCCGGCTGGCGCGGCCTAAGAGGGAGCGGCCGCGGCGCCGCGCCTCACGACACGGAAGGGAGCGAGCGATGACGCCCGCCGACATCGACCGCGTCTTCGGTCGCAGGCGCCTGCGCATGGTGACCGGCGACCACGTCGAGGTCTTCCGCGAGGAATCGCTGCCGGGCGAACGGCGCCGCTACACGAAGCGGTTCCTCGCCACCGCCGCCGGCGACTTCAGCGAGTGGACCGAGCGCGAATGGCGCATCCTCGCCCGCCTCGTCGGCCACGGCATCAAGCCGGTGCCCGACGTCGTCCGCTTCGATCGCGGCGCCGCCGACCGGCCGGCGCTGGTGCAGACCTACGACGCCGGCGTCACCGTCGACCACTGGGCGACGCTGCTGCCGCTCGAGCGCGACGGCACGACCCTGCGCAACGTCTTCGAGGATTGCGCGCACTGGTGGGCGCTTGCCCGCCACAGCCTGATCGCGCTCGACGCGATCCACGAGCTCCACCTCGTCCACCTCGACCTCAAGGCCGACAACGTCTGCATCCCGGTCGGACCGGCCGACTTCGATCCGCACGCGCGCGGCCAGCTGCTGCAGCCGCGCTTCGACGAGATCGCGCTGATCGACTTCGCGTTCTCGCTGGTCTCGGGCGAGCGGCTCGAGAGCGCGCTGCCGATCGCGCAGCAGGCCGACTACGACTACCAGTCGCCGCGCCTCCTGCGCGCGCTCGAGGCCGGCCGCCACGGCGACCTCGCGCCGACGCGCCAGCTCGACTGGCGCTGCGACCTGTTCAGCCTGGCGGCCATGCTCTGGCGCTACCTCCCCGAGCTCGAGGACACGACAACGGGCTGCTGGACGCGGCCGCGCCACGCCACCGCGCGCGCGCTGGTGCGCCGCCTGATCGAAGCGCACGACGCCGAGCTGCCGGCACGGCGGCCGCACGCCGAGCTGATCGCGCTGGCGACCGAGCCGCTCGCGCAGCCGCCATTGAGCGCGTCGCTGCAGCGCGGCTGGACGCTGGCGTTCGACAGCCGCGGCGCCGCGGCGGCATCGCCGACGCCGGTGACGCGGATCGCGCTGCCGATCGTCGCGGCGGTCGCGGGCGCAGTCGCGGCCGCGGCGGCGCCGCGAACGCCGGTCTCGCCCGTCGCGGCGTCGACGACGCCGGCACGAGCAGGGGTCCCGGTTTCACCGCAGCCGGTCGCGTCGATCGCGTCGCCGCCGGTTTCGCCGATGAAGTCGCAACCGGTCG
>JADGRJ010000033.1 GCA_017881025.1 Rhizobacter sp.
AAGGCGCCGTTCGACCTCTGGAACCGCGACAAGCGCGGCGGCGTCAAGCTCTACGTCAAGCGCGTCTTCATCATGGACGACGCCGAGGCGCTGATGCCGGTCTACCTGCGCTTCGTCAAGGGCGTGATCGACTCGAGCGACCTCCCGCTCAATGTCTCGCGCGAGCTGCTCCAGGAAAGCCGCGACGTCAAGGCGATCCGCGAAGGCTCGACCAAGCGCGTCCTGTCGATGCTCGAGGGCCTCGCCGAGAGCGAGGACGCCGCCGAGAAGGCGAAGTACGCCGCGTTCTGGAAGGACTTCGGCGTCGTCATGAAGGAAGGCATCGGCGAGGACCACGCGAATCGCGACCGCCTCACCAAGCTCTACCGCTTCGCCTCGACGCACGACGACGGCAGCGTCCAGAACGTCTCGCTGCCCGAGTACGTGAGCCGCATGAAGGAAGGCCAGGAGGCGATCTACTACGTCACCGCCGACACGCTGGCGACGGCCAAGAACAGCCCGCAGCTCGAGATCTTCAAGAAGAAGGGCATCGAGGTGCTGCTGCTCACCGATCGCGTCGACGAGTGGCTGCTCTCGCACCTCTACGAGTACGACGGCCACCCGCTGCAGAGCGTCGCCAAGGGCTCGGTCGACCTCGGCAAGCTCGCCGACGAGGCCGAGAAGAAGCAGGCCGAGGACGCCGCGACCGCGTTCAAGCCGACGCTCGAGCGGCTCAAGGTCTCGCTCAAGGATCGCGCCAAGGACGTCCGCGTGACGACGCGCCTGGTCGATTCGCCGGCCTGCCTTGTCGTCGAGGAAGGCGACATGAGCGGCCACCTGTCGCGCCTGCTCAAGCAGGCCGGGCAGGGCGCGCCGGTGTCGCAGCCGATCCTCGAGGTCAACGCCGAGCATCCGCTCGTCAAGAAGCTCGAGTCGAGCGAGCGCTTCGACGACCTCGCCGGCATCCTCTTCGACCAGGCGCTGCTCGCCGAGGGCGGCCAGCTCGACGACCCGGCGGCCTACGTGAGGCGCGTCAACGCGATGCTGCTCGCCTGAGGCCGCGACCCGCGTCGAGCGACTCGACGCGGCGGCGGCGTTCGCGCGGCGACCCAGCCTGGGACGCGTCGCGCCTCAGGCCGGGCTGCCGAGCGGCGGCTCGGCCATCGCCTCGAGCTGCTCGCCGAGGCGCGTGCACTGGTCGGCCCAGTACGCCGGGCTCGCGAACCACGGGAAGTTGATCGGGAAGGTCGGGTCGCTCCAGCGCCGCGCGATCCAGGCGCTGTGGTGGAGCATGCGCAAGGTGCGCAGCGGCTCGAGCAGGCGGAGCTCACGCCAGTCGAAATCCATGAACGCTTCGTAGCCCTCGAGGACGTCGAGCAGCTGGCGCGTCATCGCGGCGCGATCGCCCGAGAGCAGCATCCAGAGGTCCTGCACCGCCGGGCCGGTGACGGCGTCGTCGAGGTCGACGAAATGCGGGCCGGCGTCGGTCCAGAGGATGTTGCCGGGATGACAGTCGCCGTGCAGGCGAAGCTGGCGCGCCGAGACCGCGGCGAAGGCGTCGCGGCAGACGGCGAGCGCCTGCTCGGCGAGGACGCGCCAGCGCTCGGCGACGTCGTCGGAGACGAGGCGCTGCGCGAGCAGGAAGTCGCGGCTCGCCTCGCCGTAGCTGGCGACGTCGAGCGTCACCCGGTGCGCGAACGGCGCGACCGCACCGACGGCGTGGAGCCGGCCGAGGTAGCGGCCGAGCCAGCGCCGGACCTCGGGATCCTCGAGCTCGGGCGCGCGGCCGGCGAGCCGCTCGGTGACGCCGAAGCGGTAGACGGCGCCGGCGTCGGTGGTCAGTCGCGCGAGGGTCGCGCCTGCCGTGGCGACGGCCGCGGCGTGGGTCGAGCGCGGATCGAGCGCGAGCGCGATCGGCGCCGCGACCGGGATCTCGCCGCGCACGAGCTCGGCGGCGAAGGCGTGCTCCTCGAGGATCTGCGCATCGCTCCATCGCCCCGGCCGATAGAACTTGGCGACGACGACGCGGCCGCCTTCGAGGAAGACCTGGAAGACGCGGTTCTCGTACGAGTTCAGCTGGATCAGCCTGCCGTCGCCGTACATGCCGACGGCGTCGAGGGCATCGAGCACGCCGCCGGGGGTGAGGTCGGTGTACGGAGCCTGGCCCGTGCCGGCGGTGGTGGAGGGATCAGCGCCCATCGGTCAGCGCCGGCAGTTGCCGGCGCGTGCGCTCAGTGATGCGAGCGCGACGCCAGCGGCGACGGCGAGTCGACGACGACCCCGGCCGTCTCATCGCCGTCTTCGCCACTCTGGCTGGCCTCGTCCGGCGCCGCGCCGTTGCGGCCGACCAGGCCGAGCGACGCGTCGTGGCCGTTGCCGCTTCGCGGCGCCGGCGTACGCGGGTTCGCGAACGAGAGCGACGCGAACTCGCTGTTGCCGAGGCTGTCTTGTCGGCTGTCGGGGGCGAAGAACGAATCCTGGAATACCGACGAGTCCTGCCAGAGGGCGCTGCGCTGCGCCCGGCGGGTGGCGACGGTGCTGGCGAGCGAGTCGCGCGCCTCGTCGAGATCGCGCGGCGGCACGATCCCGGGCTGCGGGCCGCGCGCTGTCGCCGCCGTGCTGCTCGGCACGAGGAGCTGCAACTCCGCCGCGGTCGGCAGGTTGTCGACCGGGCAGCGCAGGTAGCGGATGCGGCACGCGCCGAGCACCGACTGCTTGATCTGCAGGATGCGGCGCGAGTTGCCGCGGTCGGTGTCGAGATCGATCGCGGCGAGGACGCGCCCGTTGGCGCTGCAGACCGCGAAGGTGACGTTGATCGCGCCGAGCAGGTCGTACCAGAAGCGGACTTCGGCGGGGTCGCTCGGCTGCGAGAAGCGCACCAGCGGCAGCTTCGAGAGGACGATGTGATGCGGCAGCGCTTCGCGCAGCAGCTTGTAGACGCGGCGCTCGTCGGTCGAGAAGACCGGGCGCGCCGACAGCGACCATTCTGTGGGCAGCGGCGGCAGGCGACGCGGGCGGCGCAGGAGCCAGATCCCGACCAGGACGACGACCGCGAGCAGCGAGAGCGCCAGCACCGCTGCGATCCACGGAAGCGTTTCCATCACGAGCCGTCCAGTCCAGAGCGCGGGTACCCCTGGCACAGGTGCCAGGCGAAGGCTTGGATGTTAGCGGCGACTGCGCCGCCCCGGCCATCCCTCTTTCGACTGCGGTGGGCAAAGACCACGCGAAACCGACGAGCGGCTAGGACTCCGCCCGGGCCGGTGCGCCGTCGTCCGCGCCGTCGTGGACCGGCTCCGTGGGCTCCGGGCGGTGCGTCTGCTGCTTGATTCGGTAGTCGAACTCGGCGGCCCGGTCGACGATCAGCTGGTCGAGGTGGGAGGCGAGGGAGTCGGGCGGAAGCTTCAGCCAAGCCTCGGACTCCGAGCCGTCCCGCTCGATCGTCGCCCCGGCATTTCGGGCCAACTTCAGCATGGCCGTGTTTTCGCTCAGCGCGTGGATGAACATCGTCTCCACGTGGCGGTTCCGGGCGTGCAGCATGGCGTGCTCGAACAGGCGCCTGCCGAAGCCGCGGCGGCGCGCCTTCGGCAGAACCGAGACGCCGAATTCCGACGCTGCCGCGCGGCCGCGCAGGGAGTCGCCGTCGCGGTGCGCCAGATGGGCGAGGGCGATCAGCTCGAGGCGGCGATTGAAGATTCCGAACACTTCGTCGTGCTCGAAATCGAGCGTGTCGACGTAGCGGCTGATCTGGGCGTCGTTGGCGGCATAGCCGAAGCGGAGATAGCGCGACCGCTCGTCGAGGGCGATCAGGTGGGCGGCGATCCGTTCGCGGTGGCGCGGGCCGAGCGAGCGAATCGGCACCCACGCACGCCCCGGGCGGGCCGGTTCGGGCGGAAGATGGCTGACCGACTCTGCCGCGGCCGGCTCGGCGTGGGCGTCTGCTGTCTGGAGGGTGGGCAGGAGTGTCATGGGGTAAACCATAGGGTTAACCCGAAGTGTAGGGATTTCGTTTAGGGAGCGTGTACCACCGACTTGGGTCGGAACCTCCTCGCGATGTCGGACAGGAGCTATACTTGAAGGCTTTTCGCCATCTGCCTCGGCGAAGGCCGCCCGTCTACTGCCGGGCGGGAGTCCAGCACCGTGCGAGAGCCCTCCATTTCGAAGCGTGGCCGAGCATCGTCGCAGAAAGAGGCTTGAATTTTCTCCCAGAACCCATGAAAACCTTCAGCGCCAAAGCCGCCGAAGTGACGCATGAGTGGTTTGTGATCGACGCGACCGACAAGGTCTTGGGCAGGGTGGCCAGTGAAGTCGCCCTCCGCCTGCGCGGCAAGCACAAGGCCATCTACACGCCTCACGTCGATACCGGCGACTTCATCGTCATCGTCAACGCCGACAAGATCCGCGTCACCGGCAACAAGGCCGAGGACAAGATCTACTACCGCCACTCCGGCTATCCGGGCGGAATCCGCGGCCTCAAGTTCAAGGACATGCAGGCGCGCCACCCGGGCCGTGCGCTCGAGAAGGCCGTCAAGGGAATGCTTCCCAAGGGCCCGCTCGGCTACGCGATGATCAAGAAGCTGAAGGTGTATGCGGGCGACACGCATCCGCACACTGCGCAGCAACCCAAGCAACTCGACATTCTTCAGGACGCGCCGCGATGATCGGAAACTGGAACTACGGCACGGGCCGGCGCAAGTCGTCGGTCGCCCGCGTCTTCATGAAGAAGGGCAGCGGCCAGATCCTCGTCAACGGCAAGCCGGTCGAGGAATACTTCGGCCGCCAGACGTCGATCATGGTCGTGCGCCAGCCGCTCGTCCTGACCGCCAACGACGCCGCCTTCGACGTCAAGGTCAATGTCCATGGCGGCGGCGAGACCGGCCAGGCCGGCGCCGTCCGGCACGGCATCACGCGTGCCCTGATCGACTACGACGCGGCGCTGAAGCCAGACCTCAGCCGTGCCGGCTTCGTCACCCGCGACGCGCGCGAGGTCGAGCGCAAGAAGGTCGGCCTGCACGGCGCCCGGCGCAGGAAGCAGTTCAGCAAGCGCTGATCGGTCCGGTCGCTCCGGCATCGCGATCCAGGGCCGCCCGCGGGCGGCCTTGTCGTTTTGGTCACGGCCCCGCATCTGGTGCTTGTCCCCGCCCCGCCCGCTGGCACGGCGGTTCGCCGATAATGGCGGTTCTCGCCTTTCAGGAGCGTTGTATGAGCGCAGTCGCCGAAAACATCGTCAGCTCGCCGGAGGCCGATGCGCCGCCTCCGCCGCTCGTCTTCACCGACAGCGCGGCCGCCAAGGTCAAGGAGCTCGTCGACGAGGAGGGCAATCCCGACCTCAAGCTGCGCGTCTTCGTGCAAGGCGGCGGCTGCTCGGGCTTCCAGTACGGGTTCACCTTCGACGAGATCGTCAACGACGACGACACGGCGATGGCCAAGAACGGCGTCACGCTGCTCATCGATGCCATGAGCCTGCAGTACCTGGCCGGCGCCGAGATCGACTACAAGGACGATCTGCAGGGCGCCCAGTTCGTGATCAAGAACCCGAACGCGACCACGACCTGCGGCTGCGGCTCGAGCTTTTCCGCCTGAGTCGCCGCGAGGCGCGAACGAAGCCGCCGCCAGGCGGCTTTTTTCTTGGCGGAGCGCGGTCAGCCGGCGGGGTACAGCGCGCCGAGAACACGCGGACCGGCGGCGCCGGTCGCCGTCGGGACATTGCCCGCCCGGCGCTCGACGAACGCGCGCGCCAACCACGCGAACGCCGACGCCTCGACCTGGTCCGGCGGTAGCCCGCGCGCATCGCTCGCCACGACCGGCATCGGCGCGAGCGATCGTCCCAGCCGCCGCATCAGGTCGGCATTGAAGGCGCCGCCGCCACAGACGATCAGCTCGGCCGCTGCGCCTGCATGGCGGTGGCAGGCAATGCCGACGACGCGCGCCGTGAGCTCGGCGAGCGTCGCCTGCACGTCCTCCGGGCGCAACCGGGCGCGTGCATCGGCCGCGTCGAGGCGGGTGTCGAGCCAGCGCGCGTTGAACAGGTCGAGCCCGGTGCTCTTCGGCGGCGCCAGCGCGAAGTACGGCTCGGCGAGCAGCGCATCGAGCAGACTCGAGTCGACGTCGCCGCGCGCCGCGGTGGCGCCGTCGGCGTCGAAGGCGCGGCCCGACGAGCGCTCGCACCAGAGATCGAGCAGGGTGTTGGCCGGACCGCAATCGAAGCCGATCGCCTCTTCTGCCGGGCCGAGGACCGTGAGGTTGGCGATGCCGCCGAGATTGAGGACCGCGACCGTCGCGCCGGCGCGGCCGAAGAGCGCCCGATGGAACGCCGGCACGAGCGGTGCGCCCTGGCCGCCGGCGGCGACGTCGCGGCTGCGGAAATCGGCGATCACGTCGATGCCGGTCAGCTCGGCGACCAGCGCCGGCGCGTTCAGCTGAACGGTGTAGCCGGTGCCGTCGAACTCGCCCGGGCGATGCCTGACCGTCTGGCCGTGACAGCCGATGGCGACGATCCGGTCGCGTGCCACCGCCGCGCTCCCGCACAGCGTCTCGACCAGCGCCGCGTAGTCGCGCGCGAGGGCATTGGCGGCGATCGCGGCGCGATGGATCTCGTCGTCGCCGGAACGGTTCAGCGCCGCGAGCTGGCCGCGCAAGACGGGTGCGAAGGCGCGCTTCGCGTGGGCGATGACGCTGGTGCCGGCCGAGCCGCCCGCTGGCTCGAAGTCGACGATGACGCCGTCGATGCCGTCGAGCGACGTCCCCGACATCAGCCCGATGAAGAAGGAGCTCATGGAAGGGACCGAGGCGGCCGGGCGGTCGCTCGGTTGCGGCCGATCCGGCGTCGCATCGAGGCCGCGACGGCGCGACCTTCGAGCGCGACTACTCGCCCAGGAGCGGCGTCCGCGGCAGCGTCTCGGCGACGCCGAGCTGGACGCGGGCGCTCTGCGCGAGCTGGCCGAACCGTGCCTTCGAAGCCGGCGCGACGACAGCGGCTTCGGAGGCCTGGGCGACCAGCAGCGGATCCCGCTGCAGCCCGTCGATCTTGACCTCGAAGTGCAGGTGCGGACCGGTCGCCCAGCCGGTCTGGCCGACGGCGCCGATGATCGCGCCCTGCTCGACCTTCTGGCCCTTGGCGACCTCGATGCGGCTCAGGTGGGCGTACACCGTCAGGCGCTCGTTGCCGTGGCGAACCTGGATGACGTTGCCGTAGCCGTTTTGCCAGCCGGCGAACTCGACGACGCCGTCGCCGATCGTCCGCACCGGCGTGCCGACCGGCGCGCCGTAATCGACGCCGTTGTGCTGCTTCCAGCTGTTGAGGATGGGATGCATGCGCATCGAGAAGCCCGACGTCACGCGCGAGAACTCGAGCGGACTGGCGAGGAACGAGCGCTGCTTGCTCTGGCCGTCGAGGCCGAAGTAGGCGCCCTTGCCGTCGCCGTCCTTGAACCACATCGCCGAGAAGGTCTGGCCCTTGTTGACGAACTCGGCGGCGAGGACGCGGCCGGTCACCGGCCCCCAGGTGATCGGCTCGCCGTCGGCGGTGAGCGTTTCGTAGACGACCGAGAAGCTCGCGCCGCGCTTGAGCTCGCGCCGGAAGTCGATGTCGTTGGCGAAGATCTCGGCCAGCTGGGTCGCGACGCCGTCGGGGATGCCGGCTTCGTCGGTCGCGTTGAAGAGCGAGGAGCGGATCGTCCCGCCCGCCATCAGCGTCTGCGAGCTGAGCGGCAGGGTCGACGTGTCGGCGACCAGCTTGTCGGCGATGCGCTGAATGCGCAGGCGCGTGAACTGGGTCGGCAGCTTGTCGGTGCCGGGCGCGGCGTAGCGCGCCACCAGCTCCTCGAGGGCACCGCGCGAATCGACGCGCACCTGGACGCGCTTGCCGGCGCGGCCTTCCAGCAGCTTTCGCGCCACCGCGTCGCTGCGCAGGAACGCGGCCGCGCGGGGATCGGCGACGTTCAGCCGCGCCAGGAGGGAGTCGGCGGTGTCGCTGACGCGGGTGACGTCGCTGCGGTAGAGATCGAGGTCGTGCTCGGCGAGGGCGTCGAGCTGGGCGTGCAGGTCGACGGTGGCGACGCTTTCAACGACCGTCCGCTGCGGCAGGTCGGCCGCGTCGGGCACCTGCGGCGCGATGCCGAAGGCGGTCGCGGCGAAACCGGCCAGACCGAGAGAGACCGTGGCCGTCAGGGTGCGGGGATAGCGGGAAGCGAAGCTTGTGATGTGCGCCGAGGCGTAGTCCCAGGCGACATCGAGGGATGTCAACGATTTCAATTTCTGCGGAGCTCGGCGCCCAGTTCGGTCAGTGCCGCCTTGCGGTCTGCACTTCGGTTGATCGTCGTGAGCGGGGCACCACTAGAATCGTGACGCTCGTCCGCTCTGTGTCGGGAAGCTTCCCACCGCCCCGTAGGACGCCGCCGCAGTATACCGGCCGTCGGAGCCCCTTTTCCCGTAACAGCCAGTGATGTCTGCCTCTATTCCCGCGCCGGCGGCGCCCCAGAAATACCCGGTCACAGACTCTGTCCGCGAGGCGTTCGAGCGATCGAAGCGTCACAGCAGCGAGCTGATCCCCGAGCACGAGTGGCTGGCGAAGCTGGCGCGATCGGAGGCGACCGGCGTGCCGCTGCGCATCAAGCTCGGCCTCGACCCGACCGCCCCGGACATTCATCTCGGCCACACCGTCGTGTTGAACAAGCTCAGGCAACTGCAGGATCTGGGCCACACGGTCATCTTCCTGATCGGCGACTTCACCTCGATGATCGGCGACCCGTCCGGTCGCAACACGACCCGACCGCCGCTGACGCGCCAGCAGATCGAATCAAACGCGAGCACTTACTACGCTCAGGCGAGCCTGGTTCTGGACCTTGCGCACACAGAGATCCGATACAACTCCGAGTGGAGTGATCCGCTGGGCGCGCGCGGCATGATCGAGCTCGCCGCCCGCTACACCGTCGCCCGAATGATGGAGCGCGACGACTTCAGCAAGCGCTTCAAGGCCGGGACGCCGATCAGCGTCCACGAATTCCTCTATCCGCTCATGCAGGGCTACGACTCGGTCGCCCTGCACGCCGACTTGGAGCTCGGCGGCACCGACCAGAAGTTCAACCTGCTCGTGGGCCGGGCGCTGCAGGCCGAGTACGGGCAGGAACCGCAGTGCATCATGACGATGCCGCTGCTGGAAGGGCTGGACGGCGTCGAAAAGATGTCCAAGACGAAGGGCAACTACATCGCCATTTCCGAACCGCCGAACGACATGTTCGCCAAACTGATGTCCATCAGCGACGAACTGATGTGGAAGTACTACGATCTTCTAAGCTGGCGCTCGGACGTGGAAATTGCGGGGCTGCGTCGCGAAGTCGCCGCCGGACGGAACCCGCGGGACGCCAAGGTGGGGCTCGCGAAGGAGATCACCGCGCGCTTCCACGGGGCCGCCGCCGCCGAAGCAGGCGAAGTCGACTTCTCGCTGCGGGCACGCGGTGGGATTCCGCAAGACATTCCGGAGATTGCCTTCGCCGGCGCTCCCCTCGCCATCGGCGCGCTGTTGAAGCAGGCGGGGCTCGCACCTTCGACCAGCGAGGCGATGCGCCTCCTCGAAGGCGGGGGCGTACGCATCGACGGCGCCGTCGTCTCCGATCGCGCGCTGAAAGTGCCCGCGGGGACCTTCGTCGTCCAGGTCGGCAAGCGCAAGTTCGCCCGCGTCACCCTGCGCTGAAGCGAGGCTCGATGCAGGTCACGACGCTGCTTCGCCTCTCCGTAGCGACGGCGGTCATCACCATCGTCCTTAAGACGACGGCGTGGTGGATCACCGGCTCGGTGGGCCTCCTCTCCGACGCGATGGAGTCGTTCGTCAACCTGGCGTCGGCGCTTTTCGCGCTGGCGATGGTGACGATCGCGGCGCGGCCCGCCGACGACGACCACCCGTTCGGCCACACCAAGGCCGAGTACTTCTCGAGCGCCTTCGAGGGGCTGATGATCGCCGCTGCGGCAATCGCCATCGTCTGGGCGGCGTTGCGCCGCTTGATGGACCTGCAGCCGCTCGAGGCTGTCGGCATTGGCCTGGCGCTCACCGTCGCGAGCTCGCTCCTCAACGGCCTGCTCGCTCACAAGATGCTGGCGGCCTCGCGCGAGCACCGCTCGGTCGCCCTCGAGGCCGACGCGCGCCACCTCTACGCCGACGTCTGGACGTCGGCCGCAGTCATCGTCGGCGTCGTCCTGGTCGAGGTCACCGGCTGGCTCTGGCTCGATCCGGTGGTCGCGATCGGCGTCGCCGCCAACATCATTCGCGAGGGCGCGCGCGTCGTCTGGGGGTCGGTCGACGGCCTGATGGACAAGGCGCTCGAGCCGGAAGTGCAGGCGAGCATCGACCGGACGTTGGCGCGCTTCGCCGAGAGCTCGGTCCGCTTCGACGACATCGTGACGCGGCGCGCCGGCAGCCGGCGCTTCCTCGACGTCCACATGCACGTGCCGGCGACCTGGACTCTCGGCCGCGCCGCCGCGCTGCGCGGCGAGGTCGAGCAGGCGCTCATGGACGAGGTCGCGGGGCTGCGTGCCTCGATCCAGCTCCTGCCGTCCAACGTCGAGCCGCAGTTCAACGCCGTCCAGGCATCGCGGTGATCGCTCTCGTGCAGCGCGTCGCCGAGGCGCGCGTCTCGGTCGGCGATCGCGTCGTCGGCGCGATCGGCCGCGGCGCGCTGCTCTTCCTTTGCGCCGAGCCCGACGACAGCGAGGCGGTCGCCGACCGCTTGATCGCGAAGGTGCTGGGGCTGCGCATCTTCGCCGACGCCGGCGGCAAGATGAACCTCGATCTCGCCGCGGTCGGCGGCGGCCTGCTCGTCGTCAGCCAGTTCACGCTCGCGGCGGACACCTCACGCGGCCATCGGCCGGGCTTTTCGGGCGCCGCCGGCGCCGAGCTCGGCCGCCGGCTCTATGAGCGCGCGCTGGCGACGGCTCGGCGGCTGCACGCCGGCGAGGTCGCCAGCGGCGAATTCGGCGCCGACATGCGGGTGAGCCTCGTCAACGACGGGCCGGTGACGATCCCGATCACGCTGCGCGGCTGAGCGCTCCTTGGCGGGCGCTCAGTCGGCGTACTGCCCAGCCGCCTTGATGATCGGCCCCCACTTGGCGATCTCGGCCTCGACGAACTTCTTGTGCTCGGCGCCGCCGAGGCGGGCGTCGGTGATGATGACCGCGCCCAAGGCCTCTTCGCGCTTGATGAAGTCCGGATCCTTGAGCGCCGCGCGCAGCGCCGCATTGAGCTTGTCGGTGACCGCCTTCGGCGTGCCCTTGGGGGCATAGACCCCGTGCCAGATGTTGACGTTGAAGCCCTTCAGCCCGGCTTCGTCCAGCGTCGGCAGATTCTTCAGCGCCGGCGTCGTCAGCCGCTTGCTCGAGGTCACCGCGAACGCCTTGACCTTGCCGGCCTCGATCTGGCCGGTCGTGTTGGTCGTCTGGTCGCACATGATGTCGACCTGGCCGCCGAGCAGGTCGTTCATGGCCGGCGCCGTGCCCTTGTAGGGAACCGTCTGCATGTCGATCTTGAGGGAGCTCTGCAGGAGCAGGCCGCACAGGTGCGAAGCGGCGCCTAGGCCGGCGTTGGCGAGGTTGATCTTGCCCTTGTTCGCCTCCATCCACTTGAGCAGCTCGGCGTAGTTGCTGGCCGGCAGCGTCGGCTTGCCGATCAGCGTCATCGGCACCTCGTTGACCATTCCGACGTACTCGAAATCCTCGAGGGTCTTGTACGGCAGGGTGCGGTAGAGGGAAGGCGCCGTGCTGATGCCGATGTGGTGCAGGAGCAGCGTGTAGCCGTCGTTGGGCGCCCGCGCGACCTTCGCGGCGCCGAGCGTGCCGCCGGCGCCGCCGACGTTCTCGATGATCACCGACTGCCCGCCGAGCGGCTTCCTCATCGCCTCCGCGAGGTCGCGCGCGACCTTGTCGGTCGGGCCGCCGGCGGTGAAGGGGACGACGATCGTGATCGGCTTGTCGGGATAGTCGGCGAGGACGGGTCCCGCCAGGGCCAGAACGACGAGGCCGAGGCTGGTGCGAAGCGTTTTCATGGAGGGATCCGTGAGGGCGATGGCGAATTGTCCCGAGCGCCGTCGGGCGCGCCAGCGTGGAACCCTCGACATCCGCCGCCGTGCCCCTCAGCCCGGGGGGCGCAGGTCGTCGATCACCTTGCCGTCGTTGGGCAGGCTGCCGAGGGCGACGAAGGCGACTTCGCCGCGCAACCGGGTGACGTCGCGGATCGTCTGCGCGACCTGGTCGCGGAGTCCGGCGACCGCGGCGCTGGTCTCGGCGCGCAGGGTCATGCGGTCGTCGGCCATCTCGCCCTCGACGACCAGCCGCGCCCGGCCGATCTCCGGGTGGCGGCGAACGATCTCGGCGACGTGCGACGGGTGGACGAACATGCCGCGCACCTTGGTCGACTGGTCGGCGCGGCCGAGCCAGCCACGGATTCGCTGGTTGGTGCGGCCGGTCGGGCAGGCGCCGGCGAGCACCGCCGACAGGTCGCCGGTGGCATAACGGATCAGCGGGTAGTCCGGGTTGAGCGTCGTCACGACGAGCTCGCCGACCTCGCCGTCGGCGACCGGATCGCCGGTGCCAGGGCGGACGATCTCGACGACGACGCCCTCGTCGACGACGAGCCCGGCGCGCGCCGCGGTCTCGTAGGCGACCAGGCCGAGGTCAGCCGTGCCGTAACACTGGTAGGCGGCGATGCCGCGTGTCGCGAGCCACTCGCGCACGGCGAGCGGCACCGCCTCGCCGCTGAGCGCGGCCTTGGTCAGCGACGGCAGGGCGACGCCGGTCTCGTCGGCCTTCTCGAGGAGGAGGCGAAGGAAGCTCGGCGTTCCCACGTAGGCCGTTGGCGCGAGGGCGACCATCGCCTGCAGCTGCAGCTCGGTCTGTCCGGTGCCCGCCGGGACGACGGTGCAGCCGATCGCGTGCGCGCCGCTTTCCATCATCGAGCCGGCGGGGGTGAAGTGGTAGCTGAAGGTGTTGTGGACGAGGTCGCCGGCGCGAAAGCCGGCGGCGAAGAGGGCCCGCGCCATGCGCCAGTAGTCGACGCGCGCGGTCTCGGGCTCGCGGATCGGCCCCGGCGAGACGAAGACGCGCACCGCGCGCTGCGCTGCGGGCCGCGACGCGCCCCAGCCGACCGCCGCGAACCCGCCGAACGAATCCGGCGCGCCCGCGGCGTTCTGCTGCGCGAGCAGGTCGGTCTTGCGCAGCACCGGCAGCGCGGCGAGCGCGGCGCGCGACGTCACCGCCTTCGGATCGACGCCGCGCAGCCACGCCGCCAGCGCCGGCGCGTGCGCCACGGCATGCGCGATCTGCGCCGGGAGCGCGTGCCGCAACGCCGCCTCGCGTTCGTCGGCCGAGCGCGTCTCGAGCGCGTCGAAGTGGGCGTCGGCAGGCGCGGAAGGAGAAGCCATCGGCACGTCGCGCGACTACTCGTCGTCGAGCTTGCGCGCGCGCAGCTTCGCTTCGTCGACGAGCTTCCTCTGATCGGCGGGCGTCGCGAGCGGGAAGCGGTCGAAGCCTGAGCCGCCGGGTTTCTTCAGGTCGGCATGGAGGACGCCGCCTTCATCGTGGAAGTGGATGAAGGCGTCGCGGCGTGCGTGGAACACGCCCGGCTGCGTCTCCTTGACGCCCTTGATCTCGCGCAGCTGGCGCAGCACGGGAGCGAGCGGCTTCAAGGCTTCGGCGCCGGCACGGGCCATGTCGGATCTCCTTCAGGACAGCCAGCGCTTGCGCCGCTTGTAGCTCTTCACGTCGCGATAGCTCTTGCGCTCGCCCGAGGCGCTGCCGGTGCCGAGATAGAACTCGCGAACGTCTTCGTTCTCGCGCAGCGACTTCGCGGCGCCGTCCATCACGACACGGCCGCTTTCCAGGATGTAGCCGTAGTCGGCGTAGCGCAATGCCATGTTCGTGTTCTGCTCGGCGAGCAGGAAGGTGACGCCCTCTTTCTGATTCAGGTCCTTCACGATCTCGAAGACCTCCTCGACGATCTGCGGCGCCAGCCCCATCGACGGTTCGTCGAGAAGGACCATCTTCGGATTCGCCATCAAGGCGCGGCCGATGGCGCACATCTGCTGCTCGCCGCCGGAGGTATAGGCGGCCTGCGACGTGCGGCGCTCCTTCAGGCGCGGGAAATAGCGATACACCTTGTCGAGGGTTGCGGCGATCTGCGCCTTGCCGTCGCGCCGGGTGTAGGCGCCGGTCAGGAGGTTCTCCTCGATCGTCAGATGGGCGAAGCAGTGGCGGCCTTCCATCACCTGGATCACGCCGCGTTCGACCATGTCCGAAGTGCTCAGGCGCTCGATGCGCTCGCCGCGCAGCTCGATCGAGCCCTTCGTCACTTCGCCGCGCTCACCGTGCAACAGGTTGCTCACCGCGCGCAGGGTCGTCGTCTTGCCCGCGCCGTTGCCGCCGAGCAGGGCGACGACCTTGCCTTCCGGGACCTGCAGCGAGACGCCCTTCAGCACCAGGATGACGTGGCTGTAGATGACCTCGATGCCGTTGACGTCGAGGAGGATGGCAGGTGGCGTGGCGTTCATTTGTCGGACTCTTCAAAGCGCCGCGCGCGACGCTTTGAAGAGGGGCCCCACCGGGGCCCGCCCCTCCCCCTTGGGGGAGGGGTTGGGGAGGGAGCAGCCCTGTCAGGCAAAGCCTGAGATTGCCAAACCTCAGGTTTGGCAGTCCTCAGGCGTGCGCCGGACCAGCTTCTTCTCCTCGGCGTACTTGTTGGCTGCGGCCTTGACCATCGGCTTGATGATCTGCTCGTCGGCCTGCAGCCATTCCGAGCTGAACACCCACTTCGTCCCGTCCCAGGTGTGGACGCGGACCCAGTTCGCGCCCATGTGGTCGGCGCAACTCGTCGAGATCGGGCGCATCACGCCGGCAAAGCCGAGGGCGTCGAGCTTCTTCTGGTCGAGGGCCAGGTTCTCCAGGCCCCAGCGGGTCTGCTCGCCGGTCATGACCTTGCCCTTGCCGTAGCGCTCCTGGGCGCGGCGCACGCCTTCGACGCCGATCATCGCCGACATCGCGCCGCGCATGTACAGCACCGAGCCGACCTCCTCCTTCGGGCCGGTCCCCTGGCCCTTGTCATGCACCATGGAGAGGATGTCCTTGACGACCCTCGAGCCGGGCTCGGCGCCATGCTGCATGGCGACGGCGTTGTAGCCCTTGGCACCCATGCCCAGATCCTTCACGTCGGGCTCGGCTCCCGACCACCAGCCGCCGTACATCTTCTCGCGCGGAAAGCCGGTCGCTTGCGCTTCCTTGATCGCGGTCGAGTTCATGACGCCCCAGCCCCACAGCAGCACGTAGTCGGGCTTGCTCTGGCGGATCTGCAGCCAGGTCGACTTCTGCTCGACGCCCGGCGCGGTCACCGGCAACAGCTGCAGCTCGTAGCCGAGCATCTTCGAACGCTCCTGCAGGAGCGCGATCGGCTCCTTGCCGTACGGGCTGTCGTGATAGACGAGGGCGATCTTCTTGCCTTTCAGCTTCGCCATGCCGCCTTCCTTCAGCGCGATTTCCTGGACGATCGCGTCGGCGGCGACCCAGTACGTTCCGGCGATCGGGAAGTTCCACTTGAATACGCCGCCGTCCTGCGATTCGCTCAGGCCGTAGCCGACCGTGACGAGCGGAATCTTGTCGGCCGGTGCCTTGCCGGTCAGCGCGAAGGTGATTCCGGTCGACAGCGGCTGGAACAGCGTCGCGCCGCCGTGCTTGCCCTTGAGCCTTTCGTAGCACTCGACGCCGCGGTCCGTGGCGTAGCCGGTCTCGCACTCCTCGAAGATGATCTTCACGCCGTTGATGCCGCCGCGCGCGTTGACGAGCTTCAGATAGTCGACGTAGCCATTGGCCCACGGCACGCCGTTCGGGGCGTAGGCGCCGGTCCGGTAGGGCAGGATCGGGAAGAACTGTTCCTTTTCCTGGGCGTACGCGCCCGGGGCGGCCAGCAGCGCCGCCAGCGCGGTCGCGGCCAAGGCGGTTGCATAGGCGAATGATCTCGATTTCATGATGTCTGTCTCCAGAGGGTGGGCACGCGGCGGTGCGTTGTGAAAGAGGGGTCAGGTCAATGCGGAAACGGCCAGAGGCGAAGCTTTTCCTTGGCCGTCGACCACAGCCTCGCCAGGCCGTGGGGCTCGACGATCAGGAAGAACACGATGAGCGAGCCGAAGATCATGAAGGTCAGATGCGAAGCCATCGCGGTATCGATCGGGATGCCGAACCATTGCGGTAGGTTGTCGAGCAGGATCGGCAGGACGACGATGAACGCCGCACCGAAGAAGCTTCCCATGATCGAGCCGAGCCCGCCGATGATGACCATGAAGAGAAGCTGGAACGAGCGGTCGATGCTGAACGCGGCGGGCTCCCAGGAGCCGAGGTAGACGAAGGCCCAGAGGCCGCCGGACACGCCGACGATGAAGCTGCTGACGGCAAACGCCGTCAGCTTGGCATAGACCGGGCGGATGCCGATGACGGCGGCGGCGACGTCCATGTCGCGGATCGCCATCCACTCGCGGCCGATCGCGCCGCGCACCAGGTTCTTGGCGAGCGCCGCGAAGATGATCAGGAACGCCAGGCAGAACAGATACTTCTGCGCCGGCGTTTCGATCGGATAGCCGAACACCCGCAGCCCGGCGACGCTGACCGACCCGGACGGATTGTCGTGCGTGAACCAGCGAATCCGCAGGAAGGCCCAGTCGACGAAGAACTGCGCGGCGAGCGTGGCGACAGCCAGGTACAGGCCCTTGATGCGAAGCGAGGGGATGCCGAAGACCACGCCGACGAGGGTCGCGAACACGCCCCCGAGCAGCAGCGAGGCGATCACCGGCATGCCGTCGATGCGGACCTGAAAGTTGTAGGCGGCATACGCGCCAACGGCCATGAAGGCGCCGGTGCCGAGCGAGATCTGGCCGCAATAGCCGACCAGGATGTTGAGGCCCAGGGCGGCGAGCGACAGGATGAGGAAGGGGATCAGGACCGCGCGCATCAGGTATTCCGATGCGAGCAGCGGCACGGCGACGATGGCTAGCGCAAGCAGAAGCGCGATCGCGATCCGATCCTGCAGGATCGGAAAGACCTGCTGGTCGGCTCGATAGCTCGTCTTGAACTGGCCGTTTTCGCGGTAGAGCATGTTCAGACGCGATCGATGATCTTCTCGCCGAACAGACCTTGCGGCCTGAACAGCAGGAAGGCGAGCGCAAGGACGTAGGCGAACCAGATTTCGACGCCGCCGCCGAACATCGGCCCGATGTAGATCTCGGAGAGCTTTTCGCCGACGCCGATGATCAGGCCGCCGACGATCGCGCCCGGGATCGACGTCAGCCCGCCGAGGATGACGACCGGCAGTGCCTTCAGGGCCACCAGCGACAGCGAGAACTGCACGCCGAGCTTGCTGCCCCAGATGACCCCGGCGACGAGGGCGACGATCCCCGCGACCGCCCAGACGATGACCCAGATGCGGTCGAGCGGAATGCCGATCGATTGCGCCGCCTGGTGATCGTCGGCGACCGCGCGCAGGGCGCGCCCGGTTGGCGTCTTCTGGAAGAACAGGGCGAGCAGGGCGACGAGGATCGCCGCGATGAGGGCGGCGGCGAGGTCCTCCTGATTGACGAGCACGCCGCCGGGGAACGCGTTCTGGAACAGGAAGATCGGCTCCTTCGGCAGGCCGATGTCGATCTTGTAGATGTCGTTGCCGAACAGGGCCTGCCCGGCGCCCTCGAGAAAATAGTTGATGCCCAGCGTCGCCATGAGCAGCGTGATGCCCTCCTGGTTGACGAGCTTGCCGAGGACCAGCTTCTGCACGGCCCAGGCCAGCGCGACCATCACGAGCGCGGCGCCGGCGAAGGCCAGCGTGTTGTTCAGGGCCTTGTTGTCGAGGCCCGTGAGTTGCGGGATCCAGTCGGCGAAGCGGGCCATCACCAGTGCCGCGAACAGGACCATCGCGCCCTGCGCGAAGTTGAAGACGCCCGACGCCTTGTAGATCAGCACGAGGCCCAGCGCGACGAGCGAATAGAGCATCCCGACCATCAGGCCGCCAAGCAGGGTTTCGAGGAAGGGGCCCATCAGTGCACCGTGCCCAGATAGGCGCTGATCACTTCCGGATTGCTGCGCACTTCGTCGGGAGCGCCGTCGCCGATCTTCTTGCCGTAGTCGAGGACGACGATGCGGTCGCTGATGTCCATCACCACGCCCATGTCGTGCTCGATGAGGACGATGGTCGTTCCGAACTCGTCGTTCACGTCGAGGATGAAGCGGCTCATGTCCTGCTTTTCCTCGACGTTCATTCCCGCCATCGGCTCGTCGAGGAGCAGCACCTGCGGCTCCATGGCAAGGGCCCGGCCGAGGTCGACGCGCTTTTGCAGCCCGTAGGGCAAGCGCCCGACCGGCGTCTTGCGATAGGGCTGGATCTCGAGGAAATCGATGATGCGCTCGACGACGATTCGCTGCGCGGTCTCCTCGCGCTCGGCCGCGCCCCAGCGGATCGCCTGCTGCAGGAGATTCGTGCGCATCTTCAGGTTGCGCCCGGTCATCAGGTTGTCGAGGACGCTCATTCCCTTGAAGAGCGCGAGGCTCTGGAACGTACGCGCGACTCCCATCTCGGCGACCTGGCGCGAGTTCATCTGGTGGAACGTCCTGCCGCGCAGGCTGATCGACCCCTGTTGCGGCTGGTACACGCCATTGATGCAGTTCAGCATCGAGCTCTTGCCGGCACCGTTCGGGCCGATGATGGCGCGTATCTCGTGCTCCTTGACGTCGAAGGTCACGTCGCTGAGCGCCTTCACGCCGCCGAAGCTCAGGCTGATGCCGTGCACGTCGAGGACGACGTCGCCGGTCTGCCGAGTCGCCATCACGCGGCCCGGCCGACCGCCGCGAAGGTCGGCACGTCGATGATCTTCAGCGTCGCCGCGACCTTGCCGGTGCGGCCGTCCTCGAACTTCACTGCGGTCTCGACGTACTGCTCGCTCCTGCCGTCGTAGAGCGCGTCGACGAGGACCTGGTAGCGCTCGGCGATGGCTCCGCGCCGGACCTTGCGCGTTCGCGTCAGCTCGCCGTCGTCGGCGTCGAGCTCCTTGTGCAGGATCAGGAAGCGGCTGATCTGGCTGCCGGCGAGCTTGTCGTCGGCGGCGAGGTCGGCATTGACCTTCTGCACGCAGTCGCGGATCAGCTCACCGACCTGGGCCTTTTGCGACAGCTCGGCGTAGCCGCCGTACGGAAGGTTGCGCTTCTCGGCCCAGTTGCCGACCGCTTCCATGTCGATGTTGATGAAGGCGCAGACCTTCTCGCGGCGGTCGCCGAAAGCGACGGCCTCCTTGATGTAGGGAAAGAACTTCAGCTTGTTCTCGACGTACTTGGGCGCGAACAGCGCGCCGTCGTTGGCGCCGCCGAAGATGCGGCCGACGTCCTTGGCGCGGTCGATGATCTTGACGTGGCCGGCGGCGTCGACGAAGCCGGCGTCGCCGGTGCGATACCAGCCGTCGCCGGTCAGGACCTCGGCAGTCGCCTCGGGATTCTTGAAGTACTCCTTGAGCAGGCCGGGTGAGCGGACCAGAATCTCGCCGCTCGCTTCGATCTTGATCTCGACACCTTCGATCGGCACGCCGACGGTGTCGGAGCGCGCCTCGTGATCGGGCTGCAGGCAGACGAAGACGGCGGTCTCGGTCGAGCCGTAGAGCTGCTTGAGATTGATGCCGATCGAGCGGTAGAAGGTGAAGAGGTCGGGACCGATCGCCTCGCCCGCGGTGTAGGCGACGCGCACTCGGGAAAAGCCGAGTGTGTTGCGCAACGGCGCGTAGATGAGGAGGTTGCCGAGTGCGTAGCGCAGGCCATCGATCGCGCCGACGGGCCTGCCGTCCATGCGCGCCGGGCCGATGCGGCGGGCCAGGGCCATGGCGCGGTCGAAGAGCCAGCGCTTGATGCGCCCGGCGTCTTCCATGCGAATCATCACGCTCGTGAGCAGGCCTTCGAAGACGCGCGGCGGCGCGAAGTAATAGGTCGGCCCGATCTCCTTCAGGTCGATCGTCACCGTGCTCGCCGACTCGGGGCAGTTGACGACGTAGCCGCAGACGAGCCATTGCGCATACGAGAAGATGTTCTGCCCGATCCAGGCTGGTGGCAGGTAGGCGAGCACCTCGTCGTCGGCCGTGAGCTTGTCGAAGCGGGCACCAGCGGCGGCGCGATCGATCAGCGTCTCGTGCGTGTGCACGACACCTTTCGGGTGGCCCGTCGTTCCCGAGGTGTAGAACATCGCAGCGACGTCCGCAGGCCGCGTCTTGGCGACCTCGGCAGCGAAGAAGCCGGGATGCTGCGCGTCGTAAGCTCGCCCAGCGGCGATCAGCGCGTCGAGCGGCGCGAGGCCGGTCTCGCCGTAGTGGCGCAGCCCGCGCGGGTCGTCGAACCAGATCCGAGCCAACTGCGGGCATGAGGCACGCACCTCGAGCATCTTGTCGACCTGCTCCTGGTCTTCGACAATCGCAAAGCCGACCTCGGCGTTGCCCATCGGAAAGACGAATTCGGCAGCGGCGGCGTCCTGGTACAGCGGCACCGGGATCGCGCCCAGCGCCTGTGCGGCAAGCATCGACGCGTAGAGGCGAGGCCGGTTTTCGCCGATGACGACCAGATGCTGGCCGCGCGCGAGCCCCGCTTCGACGAGGCCGCAGGCGATGGCGCGAACGAGCACCGCCAGTTCGCCCCAGGTGAGCGTCTGCCAGATGCCGAACTCTTTTTCACGCAGTGCCGGCGCGCTCGGCCGCCGCGCCGCGTGATCGAGCAAGAGGCCGGGAAATGTCGAGGGCACGATCGGCTTTCGAAAGAGGCGCAGGCAAGCACCCACCGCGCGCTGGGCGTCAGTCTCGACTCTAGGAAGATTTTGACGCCGTTCTGTCGTTCTGGCGACAATCTACGGGAGAACACCCTCGGGTGTATCCCTTCCTCGGTCAGCCCTTGATGTAGACCGTTCCGGTGAAGCTGGAGATGGCGCTTTCGCCGCCCCCGGGGTCGAGGCGAACGACATCGATGCGATAGACGGCGACGCGCCGCGAGCGGTGCGCTTCGGTCGCTCGCGCGACGAGGCGATCGCCGGTGACGACGCCGGCCTGGAAGGTGATGTGCGCGTCGATGCCGGCCGCGAGCGGCCCGTGCGAGTTGGCGGCGAGGCCGAAAGCGGAGTCGGCCAGGCTGAAGATCGCGCCGCCGTGGCCGACGCCGTTGAAGTTGAGATGGCGCGCGTCGACCGTCATGGCGACTTCGGCGCGGCCCGGGCCGCCCGAGCGGAAGGTGATTCCGAGCGTCGTGCACAAGCCGTCGTTCGCGGCCAGGCCGGCGATCCGGTCGCGCCAGCCGTCGGCGTCGAGCGGCGTCGCGAGGGCTGCCGTGGCCGTCGCTGCGACCGCTGCTGCGGCCCGCGCCGTGACCGGTGCCGCGGCGATGCGCTCCGGCGTCCGCGCCCGAGCGCGTCGGCCGACGCCGACCGCGTCGCGGTGCGCATCGAGCGCCCCGAGCAGCTCGCTGATGCCGATGCCGGTGCCGGCGAGGGCGCTGACGACGACGACGCGCGGCGCCCAGTCGCTCTTGGCGACCCGCCGCCGCAGCGTCAGCATCTCGCGCATCTCGCGCGCCGTCTGCTCGGCGAGCGGCAAGTCGCCCTTGCTGATGGCGAGGACGTCGGCGATCTCGAGCGTGCCGGCCTTGATCGCCTGGACGTCGTCGCCGAGCCCGGGCGGGCAGACGACGACGCGGGTGTCGGCGAGGGCGACGATGCGCGTCTCCGACTGGCCGGTGCCGACGGTCTCGACGATGACCCGATCGAAGCCGCAGGCATCGAAGGCATCGACCGCGGCGCGTGCCGCGTGCGACAGGCCGCCGAGCTCGCCGCGGGCCGAGAACGAGCGGATGAAGACGTTCTCGTGCGCCGCGTTGGCGCCCATGCGGATGCGGTCGCCGAGGACGGCGCCGCCGCTGATCGGGCTCGACGGATCGATCGCGATCACGGCGACCCGGTGGCCTTGCGCGAGCCAGGCGCCGAGCAGCGCGTCGACGAGCGTCGACTTGCCGCTGCCCGGCACCCCGGTGACGCCGACGACCCAGGCGCGGCCGGCGCGCTCGGCGAGCGACGCCGCGACCTCGCGCGCGCCGGGCCGGTCGTCGTCGATCAACGTCAGGAGGCGCGCCAGGGCGCGCCGGTCGCCCGCGATCGCCCGCTCGGCGAGGCCCGCCGCAGCCGCGGACGAGGTCACCGTCTCGTCGGCGCGGCCCGCCGCGGCAGGATGCTTGGCCACCGTCAAACGATGACGAGCGGCTCGCCGAAGCCGAGGTCGCGGCGCAGGCGCGTGCAGATCTCCTCGTTCGTCAGGCCGGCGCGCGCACCGTCGACGACGGCGCCGAAGACGTTGCCGCCCTTGCTCGCGGCCGCGCGGGTGAGGTCGTCGAGCGCCTCGGCGACCGCCGCGCCGGAGCGCGCGGCCTTGGCCGCTCTGAACTCGTCGAGGTGGCGCTGCATCGCCGCCGCATCGGGACGCTCGACCGGCGGCCGGTTCGCGGCGTCGTCGTCGGCCTGGTACTTGTTGACGCCGACGACGACCTGCTCGCCGGCCTCGACGCGGCGCTGGAAGCGCATCGCCGAGGCGCCGATCATTCGCTGGACGACGCCGGCCTCGACCGCCTTGTACATGCCGCCGGCGTCGTCGATCGTCTTCATGATCGCGACGATCTTCTCCTCCATCCGGTCCGTGAGCGACTCGACGTAGAACGAGCCGCCGAGGGGATCGATCACGTCCGTCAGGTGCGCTTCCTCGCGCAGGATGTTCTGCGTCGCGACGGCGATGCGCGCGCCGGCCTCGCTCGGCGTGGCATAGGCCTCGTCGTAGGCGTCAGTGTGGAGCGACTGCAGGCCGCCGAAGATGCCGGCCATCGCCTGCGCCGTGACGCGGGCGATGTTGTTGAGCGGCTGCTGGCGCGTCAGGTCGACGCCCGAGGTCTGGGCGTGGAACTTGAAGCGCCAGGCGCGCTCGCCCCTGACTCCGAGTCGATCGCGCGCGATCCGTGCCCAGATGCGCCGGCCGGCGCGGAACTTGGCGATCTCCTCGAAGAAGCTGAGCGAGATGTCGAAGAAGAAGGTGAAGCGCGGCAGGAACTCGTCCGGGTCCATGCCGCGGGCGATGCAGTCCTCGGCGTTCTGCACCGCGCTCGAGAGCGTGAAGGCCATCGCCTCGGCCGGCGTCGCGCCCGCCTGCTGCATGTGCTGGCCGACCACCGACATCGGGTTCCAGCGCGGCACGTGCTCGCCGCACCAGGCGATGTGGTCCATCAGCACGCGCCGCGCGCCCGGCAGCGAGAGACGGTAGAACATGTGGTTGGCGACGTAGTGCGAGAGGTAGTCGCTCTGGTTCGAGGTGCCGGTGATCTTGTTCCAGTCGATGCCGCGCCGCTCGGCGGCGACGAGCATGAAGGCGAGCAGCGTGAACGGCGACGGGTCGTTCATCGCGCACGAGACCTCGCCGACGTCGACGCCTTCGAGGCAGCGGTCCATGTGGTCGGCGTTGTTGACGACGACGCCGCAGGTGCCGAGCAGCTCGGGCTCGACCGAATCCATGTCGTAGCCGCGGTACACCGAGTTGCACGGAATCAGCGAGACCGCGGTCGCGCCGCGATCGAGCAGGCCGAGCAGGCGCTGGTTGTAGTCGGCGGGGGTGCCGAGGCCGACCAGCTGGCGCTGCGTCCAGGTGCGGCCGCGGTGCATGGTCGCGTAGATGCCGCGCGTGTAGTCGGGCTGGCCGGGATAGCCGAGCGCGTCGTCGCCGCCCGACGCGGCGCGATCGGCGGCGGTGTAGAGCGGCCGGATCGGAATGCCGGAGACGTTGGCGATCTCGCGGTCGTCGCCGACACCTTCCGTGAACTCGCGCTTCCAGCGGTCGTGCGCCGATTCGGTGCCGGAGAGAAGGTGCGGCTCGATGGGCTTGTTCATGTCGGGTTCTCCGCGTCGGCGCCGGCGCGCCGCGCCTCGCGCGCGTACTCGCGCATTCGCGTCGTGATGTCGTCCATCGTGCTGCCGGGATGGAACACCTCGCGCACGCCGCTCTCGATCAGGAGCTTTTCCTCGTTGTCGGGGACGATGCCGCCGACGACGACGCGCATGTGGCCGAGGCCCGCGTCGCGCAGCGCCGTCATCAGCTTGGGAACGATCAGGTGGTCGGTGGCGAGCGACGAGATGCCGACGACGTCGACGTCTTCCTCCAGCGCCAGCTTCACGACCGCCGGGATGCTCTGCCACGGCGGCGTGTAGATCACTTCCATGCCGGCGTCGCGGCAGGCGGCGGCGACGATGCGGCTGCCGCGGTCGTGGCCGTCGAGGCCGATCTTGGTCACCAGCACGCGCGGCCGGAAGTCGTCGTCGTTCATGCAGTCTCCGAGGGTTTCTTGACGGGCCCTAGGGCCTGTTAAC
>JADGRJ010000181.1 GCA_017881025.1 Rhizobacter sp.
GTGAACGGCTGGATCGCTTCGCCGGCCGGCTTCAGCTCGCCGCTGGCGCGCGCCTGCAGGACGAGCGCCTTGACGTCGGCGCGCCGGGCGGCTTCGCTGTCGCTGGCGGCGAGCGCGCCGCTGGCCGTGGTCGCGAGGGCCGCGACGAGGATCGAGAGGGAGAGAAAACGCTGGGCGCTCATGACGGTTCCTTGACGAAGATGTGACGGTCGACCGGAGTTCTTCTCCGGCTGCCGACCTCGATGGCCGGCCCCGTCAATGTAGGAAGCCGGGACGGCGTTGCCGAGTGAAGCTGACGCTCGGTTCGAGTGACGGATTCACGCGGGGAGGGCGGCCGCGCCCGCGCTCGCTCGCTGCGCCGACGTGTCAGGTGTCGTTCGACCCGGCGCTCCAGCCCTGAGCGCCGACGAGGGGAACGAACATCACCCCGCCCAGGTCGGTCTCGCGGAAGCGACCGTCGCTTTCGCGCACGAGCCGGACGAGGCGCTGCGCGCCGTGCTCGCCGCCGACCGGCATGACCAGCCTCCCGCCCGGGGCGAGCTGCTCGCGCAGCGCGTCGGGAACGCGCGGCCCGGCAGCGGCGACGACGATCGCGTCGTAGGGCGCGCCCGCGGCCCAGCCGGTGCTGCCGTCGCCGCCGTGGACGTCGACGTTGGCGAAGCCGAGGCGCGCCAGCCGCTCGCGCGCGAGCTCGACCAGGCGCGGGTGGCGCTCGATCGCGTCGACGTGCGCCGCCAGCCGGCTCGCGACCGCGCTCGCGTAGCCCGAGCCGGCGCCGACCTCGAGGACGCGGTCGCGCGGGCCGATCCGTGCTGCCTCGAGCATGAGGGCGACGATGTACGGCTGCGAGATCGTCTGCCTCTCCTCGATCGGCAACGGCGTGTCGTCGTAGGCCTCGCGACGCAGCGAGGCGGCGACGAACTCGTGGCGCGGCACCTCCCGCATCGCGGCGAGGAGCGCCGGGTCGCGGATGCCGCGCGCGTCGATCTGCAGGTCGACCATCGCCCGGCGCCTTGCGGCCAGTTCGTCGTCTTCGTCCATGGCCGCGCCTCCAGACCTAGTGCTGGCGATGCGCCTGCAGCCAGGCCAGCTTGGCCGCGTACAGCTGGTGCTGGTCGCGCGTCAGGCTGTTGTCCATCGCCAGCGACAAGTGGCGCATCGCCGCCGACTCTTCGCCGAGACGCCAGTCGGCGACGCCGAGCCAGAAGTGGAACTCGTGGTTGGCATCGGCGCGCGCGACCTCGCGCGCGAACAGCTCGCGCGCGCTGCGCCAGTCGTCGCGGTGCGCCGCCGCCATGCCGAGATCGAAGAAGTGGTACGGCGGGTACGTCTCGAGCGCCACCAGGCGCCGCCGCATCGCCTCGGCGTCGCCGCCGCGCCCGTGCCTGGCATACGTCTCGGCCAGGTTGGCGAGCGCGCGCGTGTCCTTCGCGTCACCGGCGAGGACGCGAAGGAAGGTGCGCTCGGCCTCGGTGAAATCGCCGTGGCGCAGGTAGATGACGCCGAGCGTGTTGTAGGCGCCGGCGAACGACGGGTCGCGCCGCACGCTCTCTGCGGCCCAGGCGTAGGCGTCGTCGAGGCGGCCGTCGGCGAGCGCCTCGGCGGCACGGTTGTTCGCGTACATCGCGACGATCGTCGCTTCGCCGACGTCCCGCGTGCGCAGTCCCCGGATGTCTTCGGGCGGCAGGAAGTCGATCGTGATCGGAATTCGATCGCGCTGCGTCCTGGCATCGAAGAGATTGCGTCCCAGCGTGATGTTGACGTGGCCGCTCGAGATCAGCAGGTTCCCGGTCCGGCTCCACGTCTCGTCGAGGTAGGCACTCTGGAACGCGACAGGCAGGTGCAGTTCCTTGGCGAAGGCGGCGGTCATGATCACCAGCGACAGGCAGTTGCCGTTGCGGGCCGCGAAGGTCGCCGCCGCATCCTTGGTGCGCGCGGCGTCGTACTCGAGCTTCAGCTGCGCATGCTTTTGCAGCGCCTGGATCAAGCCTTGCTGCGGACCCAGCGTGCGCAGCTGCGACGCGATATCGACCGCCAGATACCGACGCATGGGCTCGCTCATCGCGAAGATGTCGTCGGTGCGGACCGACTCGCGCGGCGGTGCGAACAGGCGATCGGCGAGCAGCGAATCGGGCGGCGCCGGCGGCGGCGCGGCGGCGCAGCCGGCGAGGAGGGCGGCGACGACGAGGGCGAGAGAGGCAATGCGCACCGGGATTTCCCTGCGGCGGCCGAGACACCGCCGCGTCACGCCATCACATCACAAAGGCGGCCACGCTGCAGCCGGGGTTTTCGCGCCCGCCCGTCGGCGGTTTCACGCGGCGGCGGGTTCTCGAGAGACGGCGTGGGAGGCGGCGATGCCGAAGGTCGCGTCGACGGTCTCGAGGAAGCTGCGCTCCTCGCTCAGGATGAAGCGCCCGGCCTGGGCGGCGGCGAAGTTCGCGCGCCCCGCCGGATCGGCCTTGAGGCGGGCGCGATATGCCTCGTAGGCGGCGAGCGAGTCGAAGGCGATCAGCCCCCAGGCGATGTCGTTGGCCCCCTCATGCGGCAGGAAGTAGCCGACGAGGTGGCCGCCGCAGCGCGGGATGATGCCGGCCCAGGCGGCGGCGTAGGCGGCGAAGGCGTCGCGCTGGAACGGGTCGATGCGGTAGCGGATGAAGCAGGTGATCGTCATGGCGGGTCGGTCGCACGGGGTGGGAGCGAGACGATAGCGCCGAGCGTCGCCGCGATGGTTCGGCTACGATCGAACCATGAAAGACGGGCCGAACATCGCCCGCGTCGCCGGCCTGATCGGCGAACCGGCGCGCGCCGAGATCCTGACCGCGCTCCTCGCCGACCGGGCGCTGACGGCGACCGAGCTCGCCGCCGTCGCCGGCGTCACCAAGCAGACCGTGAGCGCGCACCTCGCCAAGCTCGTCGACGCACGCCTCCTCGCCGTCGAGGCACAGGGCCGGCATCGCTACTTCCGCCTCGCCGGCAGCGACGTCGCCCGCCTCCTCGAATCGCTGATGGGCGTCGCCTTTCGCACCGGCGCGGTGCGACTCGTCACCGGGCCGCGCGAGCCGGCGCTGAGGAAGGCGCGCGTCTGCTACGACCACCTCGCCGGCGAGCTCGGCGTGCTCGCCTATGACGGCCTGGTCGCGCGCGGCTGGCTCGCCGACCGTGCCGGCAGCCTGTTCCTCACCAACGCCGGCGCCCACGGCCTCGGCGAGTTCGGCATCGACCCGGCGCTCGCCGCGCGCGAACGGCGCACGTTCTGCCGGCCGTGCCTCGACTGGGGCGAGCGGCGCCACCACCTCGGCGGCGCGCTCGGCGCCGCGCTGCTCGATCGCCTCTACGCGCTGCGCTGGGCGCGCCGCGCTGCCGATTCGCGCGTCGTCGTCTTCACGCCGAGAGGCGAGCAGCAGTGGCGCGCCGCCTTCGCCGGGTGAGACGGCGCGCTGCGCTCACTCGAGCTTGATGTTCGCGCTCTTGATCACCGCCGCCCACTTCGCCACCTCGGCCTTCTGGAACGCGGCGATCTGCTCGGTCGTCATGTCGGCGCCCTGCATGCCGAGCTTGCCGAGGCGCTCCTGCATCTCGGGCTCGCGCAGGATCTTGGCGATCTCGTTGTGCAGGCGGTCGACGATCGGCTTCGGCGTTCCCGCCGGCGCGAAGATCGCCTGCCACGAGACGACCTCGTAGCCCGGCACGCCGCTCTCGGCGACGGTCGGCACGTTGGGCAGGCTCGGCACGCGCTTCGCCGACGACACCGCGAGCGCGCGCAGCTTGCCGCTCTCGATGTGCGGGCCGGCGACGACGGTCGTGTCGAACATCATGTCGACCTGGCCGGCCATCGTGTCCTGGATCGCCGGGCCGCTGCCCTTGTACGGGATGTGCGTGATGTCGATGCCGGCGCGCGCCTTCAGCAATTCGAGCGAGAGGTGCTGCGACGTGCCGCTGCCGGCCGACGCGCCGGAGAGCGGCTTCTTCGCCTTGCCGGCGGCGATGACGTCGGCGAGCGTCTTGTACGGGCTCGACGGTGCGACGACGAGGACCGTCGGGTTGGTGCCGATCAGCGTGATCGGCTCGAACGACTTGATCGGGTCGTAGCCGATCTTCGGATAGAGGCTGACGTTGATCGCGTGCGAGCTTATCGTTCCGCCGAGGATCGTGTAGCCGTCGGGCGCGGCGCGCGACGCCATCTCCGAGCCGACGCTGCCGCCGGCGCCGCCCTTGTTGTCGACGACGATCGTCGTGCCGAGCACGGGGCCGAGCTTCTGGCCGATCAGGCGCGCCAGGATGTCGGTCGTTCCGCCGGCCGGAAACGGCACGATGTAGACGATCGGCTTGGACGGCCACTTGTCCTGGCTCCAGGCAGGCAGGGCGAAGGCGGCGCCGCTGGCGGCGAGGGTGAAGCTTCGGCGCGAAATCGTCATGTCGTTCTCCATGATTCGGGGCGTGGCCGGGCGTCGGCGCGAGGCATAGACTTTCCGCCATGTCGAGCACGCCCGCCATTGCCGCAAACGCCAAGGGCGTACGCGCGCCGCACACCATCCGCATGGCCGACGGCGACAACGTCGCCATCGTCGCCAACGAGGGCGGGCTCGATGCCGGCACCGTCCTCGCCTCGGGCCTTCGCCTCGTCGATCGCGTGCCGCAGGGCCACAAGGTCGCGCTCGCGCCGATCGGCGCCGGCGACGCGGTCGTTCGCTACGGCATCGCGATCGGCTACGCCGCCGAGGCGATCGCCGCCGGCCGCTGGGTCCACGAGCGGCTCTTGAAGATGCCGGCGGCACGCTCGCTCGAGGGGCTGCCGGTGGCGACGATCAAGCCGCCGTCGCCGGCGCCGCTCGCGGGCTACACCTTCGAAGGATTCCGCAACGCCGACGGCTCGGTCGGCACGCGCAACATCCTCGCCATCACGACGACGGTGCAGTGCGTCGCCGGCGTCGTCGAGCACGCGGTCGCGCGCATCAAGGCCGAGCTCTTGCCGCGCTTCCCGAACGTCGACGACGTCGTCGGCCTCGAGCACGGCTACGGCTGCGGCGTCGCGATCGACGCGCCGGATGCGCAGATCCCGATCCGGACGCTGCGCAACATCAGCAAGAACCCGAACTTCGGCGGCGAGATCATGGTCGTGAGCCTCGGCTGCGAGAAGCTGCAGCCCGAGCGGCTGCTGCCGCCGGGATCGTTCGAGATCCGTGACGAGCGTGGCGAGCCCGACGCGGGCGAGGGGCTCGACGTCGTCTGCCTGCAGGACGACGCGCACGTCGGCTTCGCGTCGATGATCGATTCGATCATGGCGTCGGCGCGGCGCCACCTCGAGCGGCTGGACGCGCGCCGGCGCGAGACCGTGCCGGCGTCGGCGCTCGTCGTCGGCGTCCAGTGCGGCGGCAGCGACGCGTTCTCGGGCGCAACCGCGAATCCAGCGGTCGGCGTCTGCACCGACCTGCTCGTCCGCGCCGGTGCGACGGTGATGTTCTCCGAGGTCACCGAAGTGCGCGACGGCATCGACCAGCTGACCGCGCGCGCGGCGACGCCCGAGGTCGCCGCGGCGATGGTGCGCGAGATGGCGTGGTACGACGCCTATCTGGGCAAGGGCGGCGCCGACCGCAGCGCCAACACGACGCCGGGCAACAAGAAGGGCGGCCTCGCCAACATCGTCGAGAAGGCGATGGGATCGATCGTCAAGTCGGGATCGGCGCCGATCGTCGGCGTCCTCGGCCCGGGCGAGCGGCTGCGCGACAAGGGACTGACGAGCGGCCTCGTCTACGCGGCGACGCCGGCGAGCGACTTCATCTGCGGCACGCTGCAGCTCGCTGCCGGAATGAACGTCCACGTCTTCACCACCGGCCGCGGCACGCCCTACGGCCTGGCCGAAGCGCCGGTCGTGAAGGTGGCGACCACGAGCGGCCTGGCGCGGCGCTGGCACGACCTGATGGACGTCAACGCCGGCACCATCGCCGACGGCGAAGCGACGATCGAGGAGACCGGCTGGGCGCTGTTCAGGAGGCTGCTCGAGGTCGCGAGCGGCGAGCGCACGTGCGCCGAGCGCATCGGCCTGCACAACGCGCTCGTCCTCTTCAATCCGGCGCCGGTGACGTAGGCCGAGTCCGACGCCGCCAAGCGGCGCCCCTCCCTACCGGCATGCGGCGTTTGGCGATGGCTGCGGGCATGCCGCGTCCGTAACCTGCGTCTTGTGCGTCGGACATCCCGGCGCTCTGTCACTTCATCTTCGACGAGGGCCCCGAGGCGAGGAAACGATATGAACTTCACCTGGCTGATCTCGCCGCTCGTCGGCGTGCCCACCATCAACCAGGATGCATTCAGCCTTCCCGCGATGCTCGGCGCCATCATTTTGCTGGGCATCGTCAGCCTGTTCCGCCGCGGCCGAACACGTTGATCGGGCAGCGCCGCGGCGCTTTTCACTTCCATCTTCAGGAGAAACAAATGGCTAACGACACGACCAACCGTCCCACGACGGGCACCAGCGCCAACCGTGACCCGCTGACGGGCACACTCGGCGCGCATCCGGTCGGCACGGCCGCAGGCGCGGTCGCGGGCGGCATCGCCACCGGCGCAGCCGTCGGCACCGTCGCCGGCCCGGTCGGCACCGCGATCGGCGCTGCCGTCGGTGCCGTCGTCGGCGGTCTCGCCGGCAAGGGCATCGCCGAGCAGATCGACCCGACGCGTGAGGATGCGTACTGGCGCGAGAACTTCAAATCGCGTCCGTATGCGAGCGGCGCGAGTTACGACGACTACGGCCCGGCCTATGCCTACGGCGTGAGTTCGTATCCGAAGTACGCCGGCCGCAAGTTCGAAGACGTCGAGTCGGACCTGTCGCGCGACTGGAGCAACGCCAAGGGCAAGTCGAGCCTGACCTGGGATCGCGCCAAGAACGCGACCCGCGACGCGTTCCATCGCCTCAGCGACACGATCGAGCGCGCCGTTCCCGGCGACTCGGATCGCGACGGCAAGTAATCGGCCGAGCCGATGAGGAAGCGCCCTTCGGGGCGCTTTCCTTTGGCGATCCGCGCGCCTCGCAGCGCGCGCGGCGCGGGGCGTGCGCTTTGTCGCAATCGCTTTACGACGCTTTACCGATTCGCGCGGTTACTACATTCGCCGCGCCCGCCCTGGCACGACACTGCGGCCGGGAGGTTCGAATGGACACAGCGGCAGATCCCGTGGTCGCGCCAACGGAAGAACACGAATCGGCGGTCGCCGGCACCGCGGGGACGCTGCTCGCGGCCGTCGCCGCGAGCGCTGCGCTCGCGGCCTGTGGCGGCGGCGGCGATTCGGCGGGCGTCGGCGCGGGCAGCGGCGGGGGCTCGACGCCGCCGCCGGCGGCGCCGAGCGCCGCCGAGGCGTCGCGCTTCCTGGCGCAGGTATCGCTGGGCGCGAGCCGCGCCGAGATCGCCCGCGTGCAAGCGATCGGCTACGCCGCCTGGATCGACGAGCAGTTCGCCGTCGCACCCTCGCCGACGCGCTGGGACGCGCTCGTCGCCGGCGGCTTCGCGGATCCGACGTTCAAGAACGGCGAAGGCGGCTTCGACACCTGCGCCTGGCGCAAGCTCCTCGGATCGCCCGACACGCTGCGCCAGCGCGTGACGCTGGCGCTCTCGGAAATCATGGTGACGTCGATCGACAGCCTGACCGGCGGCGGCTGGAAAGCGTTCGCGGCGGCGAACTATCTCGACCTGCTCGAAGCGAACGCCTTCGGCAACTACCGCGACCTGATGCAGGCAGTCTCGACCAACACCGCGATGGGCATGTACCTGACCTTTCGCGCCAGCAAGAAGGCCAACCCGGTCTCGGGGTCGCTGCCCGACGAGAACTACGCGCGCGAGCTGATGCAGCTGTTCACGATCGGCCTGGTCCAGCTCGACCTCGACGGCAGCGTGAAGCTGGTCGGCGGCCAGCCGGTGCCGACCTATGCGCTCGCCGACATCACCGGCCTGGCGCGCGTCTTCACCGGCTGGGACTTCGACCTGCAAGGGCAGAGCGGCGCGGTCGGCACCGCGACGCCCGACTTCATGCGCCGGCCGATGGTGCAGATCGCCGGCCGCCACGAGCTCGGCAGCAAGACCTTCCTCGGCACGACGATCCCGGCCAACACCGACGGCGTGCAGAGCCTGAAGCTCGCGCTCGACACGATCTTCGCGCACGCCAACGTCGCGCCGTTC
>JADGRJ010000182.1 GCA_017881025.1 Rhizobacter sp.
GGCGCGGGTGAAGCCAACGGCTTCGGCCTCTTCAACGTCTGCGGCAACGTCTGGGAGTGGTGCGGCGATCGCTGGGAAGACGGCCGGCGCGCGCTCCGCGGCGGCTCGTTCCTCTGCCACGACTCTTACTGCAACCGCTACCGCGTCGCCGCGCGCAACGCCAACACCGCCGACACGTCGGCGAGCAACATCGGCTTTCGGGTCGTTCGGCCTGCATAGCGTCGGACCGGCCAGCCGAAGCGCCTTCCTAGGTCTGTTCCGCGCCTTCGTCGGCAGCCTCGTCCGGGGCCTTGGCGATGTCGGACGCGTGATGCTCTATGTGGGGCTTCTTGCCGGGCTGCGGCTTCGCGTCGGCGCCGGGAGCGACGTCCTCGTGGCGATGCTTCTTTTCCTGCTGGATCTTCTTGTCGTGGGCGATGTTGCGGGGATCTGTCATCGTGTGCTCCTCAAACGGGGGAGGGCGCATTCTTCGCCGGCCGGGACACGACGCGGGTCGGACAAGGGAGCCCTTGTCGGCCGGACGTGGGGCCACGACACCATCGACAAAGGAGCTGGACATGAACCTCCAGCGAAACGGATCCCAGCCTTCGAGCGCCGCCGCCGCGGCCCCTGGGGCCGCGCCGGAAGGCGCGCTCATCGTGCGGCCGGCCTGCGAGGCCCGTCGCGGCCGACGGCCTGGCGCGACGGGGATCGCGATGAAGTGATGTCGTCGGCGCCCGGCGCCTACTGCTGAATTCCCTGCCTGCGTCGAGCGGCGACGCGCACTACAGTGCGCCGACACTCCGGGAGACCTCGCATGCGCCCCTCGCTGTTGACCTCGTCGCTCCTCTGCGCCGCCGCACTGATCGGCATGCCGACGCAAGCCCAGACGCCCGCGGCGCCGCCCGCCGCCGGCGGCACCGCCGATGGCGTTCCGTTCGACGTGCCCTACGGCACCCCGGTCGGATCGGAGACCGCGAAGAAGATGATCGCCGCGGTCGAGGCCGAGTCCGCGAAGCATCGCTGGAGGATGAACATCGCCGTCGTCGACACGCACGGCGAGCTCGTCGCCTTCCTGCGCATGGACGGGGCGCAGGTTGGCTCGATCGGCGTCTCGCAAGGCAAGGCGCGCACCTCGGCACGGTACCGCCGCGAGTCGCGCGCCTTCTACAACGCCTACGAGACCGGCCACCCCTACGTGTCGACGCTCGATCCGACGTTGGTCGCCTCGCCCGGCGGCTGGCCGCTGATCGAAGGCGGCAAGCTGATCGGCGCCATCGGCTGCAGCGGCGGCACCGGCGACCAAGACGCCGCCGCATGCAAGGCCGGCGCCGACCTCGTGAAGTGAGCGAGCCCGGCCCGCCGCTGCCCGACCGCCTGTCGGTCGATCCGCGCAGCCCGCATCACGTCGCCGCCGTGTTCGAGCACGGCGTCGGCATCCGCCTCAACGGCAAGGAGCGCCACGACGTCGAGGAGTACTGCATCAGTGAGGGCTGGATCAAGGTGCCCGCCGGCAAGACGCTCGACCGCAAGGGCCACCCGCTCCTCATCACGCTGAAGGGCAAGGTCGAAGCGTTCTACCGCTGAGGCGAGCGACAGCGTTCGCGCCTCATCCATAGGGAGGAGGGCCGGGACTCGGCCGCCGGTCTATCGTCGCGGCATTGCAGCCGCGGAGCGCGCCATGTCCGACTCACGATTCGCCGCCGCCCAGAAGGGCGTTTCCCTCGCCGAGGCGATGCCGTATCGCAATGCGGCCGAGGCGAAGAAGTCGAAGAAGGAAGCGAAGGCGCGCCAACGCGGCGCGAAGAAGAGCGGGGCGGCGCGCGCCGGGCCGACGGCCGCCGGCGGCACGACGCCCGCGCCGACGCTGCCGGCATCGGCGGCGCTCTCCACGGCCGATCGGCTGCGCCTCCTCGCCGCCTTCGAGACCGTGATCGGCGGCGTCTACACCCACCTGCCGCTGAAGCGCGCTCGCTACGGCTTCGATCCGGTGCAGCGCCTGCGCATCCTGCGCACGGAGGTGAGCGCCTTCGACGACAGCGCCTTCCACGTCGAGCTGGCGGCGATCGTCACCCAGATGCGCGACTACCACACGCGCTACACCTGGCCGGCGGCGTTCGCCGGCAAGGTCGCGGTGCTGCCGTTCCTGGTCGAGATGTACGGGCCCGACTCGGCGCCCACGTACGTCGTCACCAAGGTCGGCAAGGGCCTCGATGCGGGGTTCGTCCCCGGCGTCCTGCTGCAGTACTGGAACGGCGTGCCGATCGACCGCGCCGTCGTCCGCCATGCCGACGAGGAATGCGCCGGCCGGCCCGACGGCCTGCGCTCGGCGTCGCTGCAGAGCCTCACCTTCCGCTCGATGGAATTCGGGCCGCCGCCCGACGAGGAATGGGTCGTCGTCGGCTATCGCACGAGCGACGCCGCCGGCGCGCCGAGCGGAGCGCTCAAGGAAGTCCGCGTGCCGTGGAAGGTCGTCGATCCGGGCGCGGCGTCGGGCCTGTTCGCCGGCGGGCCGAGCGGCCAGCGGACCAGGCTGCGCCGAACGCGCGCCGTCAATCCCGCCGCCGCCGCGGTGCGGATGGCGAAGATGCTGCTGTTCGCGCCCGAGGCGCTGGTCGGCGAGATGCCGGCCGACGCGCCGCACGTCGCCTCGGGCCGGCCGGCAGGCCGAACCGGCGGCCGCACGAAAGGACGCGGCCTCGCCGCGTCGACGATCGCGACGACGATGCCCGACACGCTGCGCGTGCAGACGCTGCAGGTGCCGGGCGGCGCGGTCGGCTACCTGCGCATCTGGGCCTTCGAGACCGATCCCGACAAGTTCATCGGCGAGCTTCTGCGCGTGATTCCGCTCCTGCCGCAGAACGGGCTGATCATCGACGTGCGCGGCAACCCCGGCGGCTACATCCTCGCCGCCGAGCAGGCGCTGCAGCTGTTCACGCCCAGGCACATCGAGCCGGTTCGCTTCTCGGTGCTGGCGACGCCGTTCACGCGCGACATGGCCGCGCTGCCCGCCCTGGCCGACGAGCTGCAGCCATGGAAGGCCTCGCTCGACGCCGCGGTGAGGAACGGCGAGCTCTACTCGCAGCCGGTGCCGATCTCCGACCCCGCCGACTGCAACGCGATCGGCCAGCAGTACGGCGGGCCGGTGATGCTGGTCGGCGACACCAACACCTATTCGGCGGGCGACCTGTTCACGGCCGGCTTCGTCGACAACGGCCTCGGCCCGTTCCTCTGCGTCGGCGAGGCGACCGGCGCCGGCGGCGCCAACGTCTGGCAGTACGACGATCTGCGCAAGGCGCTCGCCGGCACGGCGATCGCGCTGCCGCCGCTCACCGGCGGCATCGGCCTGTCGTTCGCGTTCCGCCGCGCCACCCGCGCCGGCCCGAGCGAGGGCCTGACGATCGAGGACGTCGGCGTCGCCGGCACGCGCTACGCGATGACGCGCAACGACCTGCTCGCCGGCAACGGCGACCTGCTGCTGCGCTGCGTCGCGCTGCTGCGCCAGCAGGCGACGAGCGCGATGACGGTGGCGATCGACAAGCCCGGCCGCAAGGTGACCTTCGGCGCGCGCGGCCTCGACCGCATCGACGGCTTCGTCGACGGCCATCCCGTCGGCAGCTTCGCCGTCGCCGAAGGCGGCAGCGTCGACGTGCGTTTCGCGGCCTCGACGAAGGTCGTCGAAGCGCAGGGATTCAAGGGCGATTCGCTCCTGCAGCGGCGCCGCGTCGCGGTCAAGCCCTAGTCTCGCGACGGCCGCGCGTCACGGTACCAGCAGTCAGCGCACCACGAGCACGCCCTCGAGGGCGAGGCACGGATGGCGAGTTCGTCAGTTGCGCTCGATGCCGAGGTCCTGCACCGCCCGTCGCCAGGTCTGCAACTGGTCGCCGAGCAGCGTCGACATCTCCTCCGGTGTCGACGCCTGCAGCTCGAAGGCGATGCGATCGAGTGCATCGCGGACGTCGCGCCGCGTCGCCACCTGCCGCATCTCGCGGCCCAAGCGCTCGACGACTTCCTTCGGCAGCCCGGCAGGGCCGAACAGACCGCCCCAGGGTGCAATCGTGAGGCCTCGCAAGCCCGCTTCCGCCGCCGTCGGCGCTTCGGGAAGCAACGGGCTGCGATTGGGAAGCAGCGTCGCGAGCACGCGCAGTCGGCCTTCGCTGACCTGCGGCAGCACGCCGGCGGAAAGCGTGCCGATCATCAGCTGGACGCGGCCGGCGATCAGGTCGGCCGAGGCCGGTGCGTCTCCCTTGTAGGGGATGTGCGTCATCTCGAGCTTCTCCGCCGCGGCGAGTTGCGCGGTGCTGAGGATGCTGGTTCCGTTGCCGGTGCCGTAGTTGACCTTGCCCGGGTTGGCGCGCACGTACGCGAGCAGCTCGGCTGCGGTCTTCGCCGGCACGCTCTCGTGAACGATCAGGAAGAAGCCGAACTTGCCGACCAGCGAGATCGGCGTGAACGCGGTGAGCGGGTCGTAGGGTGGCGTCTTGCGTAGTGTCGGCGCCGCGTTGAGCGCTGTGGTCGTGGCGAAGAACAAGGTGTAGCCGTCGGGCGCCGAGCCGATCACCGCCAGGCCGGCGATCGCTCCGTCGGCGCCACTGCGGTTGTCGACGACGATCTGCTGGCCGAGTCCTTGCGACAGCGCTTGCGCGACGGTGCGCGCAGCGATGTCGGCCGTTCCCGCAGGAGGAAACGGCACGATCAGTCGGATCGGTTTGCTCGGATAAGGTTGCGCCAGCGCGAGAAGGCATGCCGAAGCCAGCAGCGTTCCAGCAATGCCGCGACGGGCCCAGCTCTCCATGTTTTTCTCCTCGGAGACCGCCAGCGCGGCAGACGCGCCTCAGTCAGCGGGTAGCCTATTCGCGCGCCAGGGTGCGCGCAACCGTGTCGACCCGCTTCACCGCGTCGGCGCGCTCGCACGTGTCGCTACCGTGCCGTGACCGCAGCGATCTGGACTCAGGCCGCGGGCAGGTAGCGCACCGCGAGCACGCCCTTGATCGCGGCCAAGCCCGCCTGCACCTCGGGCAGCACCGGGCTGTCGACGTCGACCAGCGTGTACGCCATGTCGCCGCGCGACTTGTTGACCATGTTGTGGATGTTCAATCCGGCCTGCGCCATCGCCGTCGAGATCTGGCCGAGCATGTTCGGCACGTTGGCGTTGGCGATCGCGACGCGGTACGCCGACTCGCGCCCCATCGTCACCTGCGGGAAGTTCACCGCGTTGGTCAGGTTGCCGTGCTCGAGGTAGTCGCGCAACTGGTCGACGACCATCACCGCGCAGTTGTCCTCGGCTTCGCGCGTCGACGCGCCGAGGTGCGGCAGGGCGATCACCTGCGCGTGGCCGTGCAGGGCCGCGCCGGGGAAGTCGCAGACGTACTGGCCGAGCCGCTGCGACGCCAGCGCGTCGACCACCGCGCTGTCGCTGACGACGCCGTCGCGGCTGAAGTTGAGCAGCACCGCGCCGGGCCGCATCAGGCCGATGTTGGCGTCGTTGACGAGGTGGCGCGTCGCCTCGACCAGCGGCACGTGCAGCGTCACGAACTGCGCCTGCTTGAGGACGTCGTTGACGCTGGTCGCGCGGCGCACCTGCGAGGGCAGGCTCCAGGCCGCGTCGACGGTGATGTCGGGGTCGAAGCCGAGGACGTTCATGCCGAGCTTGATCGCGGCGTCGGCGACGAGGCAGCCGATCTTGCCGAGGCCGATGATGCCGAGCGTCTGTCCCGCCAGCTCGTAGCCGGCGAACGCCTTCTTGCCTTCCTCGACCGCCTTGTCGAGGTCGGGCCCGGCGGTGTCGAGGGCGCCGACGAAGCGCAGCGCCGGCGCGATCTGGCGCGCCGCCATCAGCATGCCGGCGAGGACCAGCTCCTTGACCGCGTTGGCGTTGGCGCCGGGCGCGTTGAAGACCGGCACGCCGCGCTCGCTCATCGCCTCGACCGGGATGTTGTTGGTACCGGCGCCGGCGCGGCCGATCGCGCGCACGCTCGCCGGGATCGCCATCACGTGCAGGTCGGCCGAGCGCACCAGGATGGCGGCGGGATCGGCAACGTCCTTGCCGACGCGGTAGGTCTCGGCCGGCAGGCGCGACAGCCCCGACGCCGAGATCTGGTTGATCACCAGGATGCCGAGCCGCTCAGCCATGCTGGGCCTCGAATTCCTTCATGTAGTCGACGAGCGCCTGAACGCCCTCGACCGGCATCGCGTTGTAGATCGACGCGCGCATGCCGCCGACCGAGCGGTGGCCTTTCAGCTGCACCATGCCGCGCGCCTGCGCGCCCTTCAGGAAGGCGTCGTCGAGCGCTTCGTCCTTCAATCGGAACGGCACGTTCATGAGCGAGCGATCGGCGCGCGCGACCGGGTTGCTGTAGAAAGCGCTCCGGTCGAGGTAGTCGTACAGGATCTTCGCCTTGACGCGGTTGTGCTCGGCCATCGCTGCCAAGCCGCCGCGCGCCTTGATCCAGCGGAAGACGAGCCCGGCGATGTAGACCGCATAGGTCGGCGGCGTGTTGAGCATCGAGTCGTTGTCGGCCTGCTGCTTGTAGTCGAACGCCGACGGCGTGAACGGATGCGCCTGGCCGATCAGGTCGTCGCGGACGATGACGATCGTCAGCCCCGCGGGGCCGATGTTCTTCTGCGCGCCGCCGTAGATCAGGCCGTACTTCGACACGTCGACCGGGCGCGACAGGATGTTGCTCGACATGTCGGCGACCAGCGGCACGGCGCCGGTGTCGGGCGTGAAGTGGTATTCGACGCCGCCGATCGTCTCGTTGGCGCAGATATGCACGTAGGCGGCGTCGGGATCGAGCTGCCAGGTCTCGCGCGCCGGCACGCTCGTGAAGCGGCTCGCCTCGGCGCTGGCGGCGACGTTGACCTTCGCGTACTTCTTCGCCTCGGCGATCGACTTCTTCGACCACTCGCCGGTGTGGATGTAGTCGGCGCTCGCCTTGCCGCGCAGCAGGTTCATCGGCACGATCGCGTTCTCGCCGATCGCGCCGCCCTGCATGAAGAGCACCTTGTAGTTGGCCGGGATCGCGAGCAGCTCGCGCAGCAGCGCCTCGGCCTCGGCGTGGATGGCGATGAACTCCTTGCCGCGGTGGCTCATCTCCATCACCGACATGCCGCTGCCGTGCCAGTCGAGCATCTCGTCGGCGGCCTGGCGCAACACCGATTCGGGCAATACCGCCGGGCCGGCGCTGAAGTTGATGACGCGAGACATGGCAAAGGCTCCAGAAATGAAAGTGCTCAGCCCGGACGATACGGGTTCGGCGAAGGCGGCGGCCGGAACGGCCCGACGATCGTTCGCAGCCTGCGCTCAGAGGCCGAGCCGGCGAACGACCTCCGCCGCGATCGCCGGGCTCGCCGTCAATCCCGGCGATTCGATCCCGTAAAGGTTCACCAGGCCGGCGATACCGTGCGCTTCAGGCCCTTGCAGCATGAAGTCGCTCGCCGGCTCGCCCGGTCCCTGCAGCTTGGGCCGGACGCCGCTGTAGGCCGGCGCGAGCGCGCCGTCCTTCAGCCCGGGCCAGTAGCGCCGGATCGCGGCGTAGAACGCGGCGCTGCGCGCCGGGTCGACGGCGTAGTCGATCGCGTCGGGCGACTCGACGTCGAGCCACTCGACGTCGGGACCGAAGCGCGCCTGGCCGGCGAGATCGAGCGTGAGGTGGACGCCGAGGCCGCCCGGCTCGGGGACCGGGTAGATCAGGCGCGTGAACGGCGAGCGGCCGGCCAGCGCGTAGTAGTTGCCCTTGGCGAACCAGGCGCGCGGGATCCAGGTCGGCCTCCGGGTCTCCCTGGTCCGCCGGTTCCTGGTCCCTGCTTCGGCGGTCGCGGCGGTCGTGATTGCCGGGTTGATGCTCAACCGGTCGGCGGGGCCCTCGGGCTTGACGGTCGCCGCCGAGATCGAGACCGCGCTGGCCGATGCTGGTGCGTTTACTTACCGCGATTATTCGGCTGGCACGACTTTGGTCTGGCTCTCGTATCCCGCCGATAAAGAAGCTGCGGAAATTGACGAGATGGGTACATTTGAATAGTCGATGAGAGCAAAGCTTATTCCGGCCACTGGCCTCTTTTGGTTAACGACCGCACTGGCTCTGCTGGCGGGCGGTGAACTGCGCACGCAGGCGGCGGACATGAAGTTCCAGGCTTTCCTGCTTTG
>JADGRJ010000183.1 GCA_017881025.1 Rhizobacter sp.
GCGATGAAGGTCGCGGCCTTCCTCGCGGCGCACGCCAAGGTGTCGGCGGTTCATTACCCGGGCCTGCCAGACAACCAGTTCCACGCCCTCGCGAAGCGGCAGATGGCCGATTTCGGCGGCATGCTGTCGTTCGAGGCGCGCGCCGGCAAGGACGCGGCGATGACGGTGGCGGCGCGCGTCGAGCTCTTCACGCGCGCCACCAGCCTGGGCGGCGTCGAGAGCCTGATCGAGCACCGCGCTTCGATCGAAGGGCCCGAGAGCCGTACGCCGCAGGGCCTCTTGCGCGTCTCGGTCGGCCTCGAGCACGCCGACGACCTGATCGACGACCTGGCGCAGGCGCTTGACCAGTGCGAGTGAGCTGAGCGCGGCGCGCCGCCGGCGCACGGCGGTCGCGCTCGTCGTCCTGTCGCAGTGGCTCGGCACGTCGCTCTGGTTCAGCCCGAGCGGCGCTGCCGACGGCCTGATGGCGCGACTCGAGATCGACGCGGCCGGCTTCGGCTGGCTGATCGCGGCGACGCAGCTCGGCTTCATCGCCGGCACGCTCGCCTTCGCCGCCACCGGTCTGGCCGATCGCTTCGGCGCGAGCCGCATCTTCGCGGTCAGCTGCGTCGCCGGCGCCGCCGCCAACGCGGCGCTGGCGCTGCCCGGGGTCGAGTACGCGGCGGCGTGGGCCTTTCGCTTCGGCGTCGGCCTGTGCCTGGCCGGCATCTATCCGCTCGGCATGAAGATGATCGTTCAGTGGGTCGGCGGCCGGCCCGCGGCGGCCCTCGGCTGGCTCGTCGGCATGCTCACCTTCGGCACGGCGATGCCGCACGCGCTGCGCGCGAGCGGCGCGAGCTGGCCGTGGGAGGCGGTCCTCTTCGCCTCGTCGGCGCTGGCGCTGGTCGGCGCGGCGCTCGTCGCCTTCCTCGGCGACGGTCCGTTCGCTGCGCCACCGCAACCCGGCGCTGCCGGCGCGCCGAAACCCGGTTCGGTCTGGCAGGTGTTTCGCATCCCGACCTTCCGCGCCTCGGCGTTTGGCTACTTCGGCCACATGTGGGAGCTCTACGCGTTCTGGAGCGTGCTGCCGTGGCTGTGCCAGCCGATCAGCACCGAGCTGGCGCGACGCGGCGGCGGCGCCGGCGCGCCTTCGGTCGCGCTGCTGAGCTTCGCCGTCATCGCCGCGGGCGGCATCGGCTGCGTCCTCGGCGGCTGGTGGAGCCGGCGCATCGGCAGCGCGCGCGTCGCTGCCGGCGCGCTCGCCGGCTCGGGCCTGATGTGCCTGCTCTACCCGCTGCTCCCGGAGCAGGCCATCGCGCTGCGCATCGCCGCGCTTTTCTTCTGGGGCTTTTGCGTCGTCGCCGATTCGCCGCAATTCTCCGCGCTGTCGTCGCAGTTCGCGCCGCCGCAGCTGCTCGGCAGTGCGCTCGTCGCGCAGAACGGCATCGGCTTTTTGATCACGGTGGCGAGCATCCTCGTCCTCAGCCGCGCCGTGCCCGCCTGGGGATCGGCGGCGATGTGGATCCTCGTTCCCGGCCCGCTGCTCGGCCTGTGGGCGCTGCGGCCTCTGCTGGTCGGGCGGAATCGGGCTGGCCAGGCAGGGTTCTCCCGGACAAATCCACCTGAACGCGGGGGGTGAAACGACACCGAGGTGGACATCCGGCCTGCGGGCTCTTATCTTGCCAAGATTGACCTATCAGGAGCCTGGAGTCGAGGTACCTTTCGAGGCGGCGCGAACGGCTCGACCCCTTCGCTCCCTCTCGAGACCTGACGTGATGAGAAAGCCGGAAAAGCCAGGCGCGGCGCAGCGGCGTCTCTGGCGCATGACCCCCACCGCGCCCTTCGGCGAGTTCGTCGATGCCGACGACAAGCCCGACAAGCCCGCCGCTCCGCCCGCCCCGGACGAGCTGCGCGAGGCCAGCTGGACGCGCTCGTCGTGGGACCTGCTGAACGGCCTCGAGGTGACCGAAAGCGCTTCCGGCGACCTGCTCGACGAGCTCTTCGGCGCGCCGCCGCGCGCGGCGCCGGCGAGCCCGGGCCCCGACCTCGCCGCCAACGCGGGCGAATGGATCCGCCGCTTCGCTCTCAGGCTCGCCGAGCTCGACCTGCAGCGCGATCCCCGCGAGCTCATCGAGCTGGCCAAGCGCCAGTGGGTCACCCAGCACAACCTCGCGCCGGAAGAAGCCGCCGAGCTGGAACGCGCCAGGCCGACGAGCCCCTGAGCTCGGCCGCGAGTCAGAAGTCGGAGATCGTCGTGTCGAGCGGCGTCAGCTGCGTCGTCCGGCGCGTCGCCGACGGCGCCGGGTCGGCGTCGAGGTCGTCCTTGCCGAAGGTGCCGAAGTAGATCGGCGCGCGCCCCGGCGAGGCATCGAGCCACTCGTCGAAGTCTTCTTCGGCGAGCAGCACGGGCGTGCGCTTCTCGGTCGGCTCGCCCTTTTCGGTGAGTCGGCGGTCGAAGCGGGAGAGGAGCGGATGCAGGTCGCAGTTGATCGTCAGCATCGCGAAGCTGACGACCTCGCGATCGTTGTCGTCGACCCAGCGGTCCCACAGTCCGGCGATGCTGAGCGGCGACCGGTCGACGCGGCGGATGCGCCAGCGCTCGGCGCGCTTCGAGCCTTCGGCGTAGTACGGCACGTAGATGCATTGCGCCGGGACGATGCACCACTGGCGCTGGGCGTACGCGTTCTTGAACGCCGACCGCGTCGCCGCGGTCTCTGAGCGGGCGTTGACGGTCGAGCCCGGCGATCGCGCGGTCTTGGCGGTCGACGGGATCAGGCCGAAGCGGGCGAGGACGGCTTCGCGCTGCGCCGCGGCGCCGAGGCCGAAGCGGCGGATGATCGGCGCGTAGTCACCGCCGACGACGTCGGTCGACCAGTCGTCGTTGAGCGCGATGCCCCAGTCGCGTTCGAGCTCGGACGACGTCGGCGCAAGGAAATTGCTGCTCATCGCCGCCACTGTAGCGCCGCCGGCCGCGCCATGGCGAAGACCGACGCGCATTTCGAGTGAACTGCGCCACGGTCCGCGCCCGCCGCGCCGTCCGGGCGACGCTCCTGCGCGAGTCCTCCCTTAGCGTTGACAGGCCCTAGACCGCGACCGGCGCCTTGATCGCCGGATGGTGGCGGTAGTCGTGGACGACGAAGTCCTCGTATTGGTAGTCGAAGATCGACGCCGGCCGGCGCGCGAGCTCGAGCGTTGGGTAAGGGAAGGGCGCGCGGCCGAGCTGGAGCTCGACCTGCTCGGCATGGTTGCTGTAGATGTGGCAGTCGCCGCCGGTCCAGATGAAATCGCCGACGTCGAGGTCGCACTGTTGCGCCAGCATGTGCGTGAGCAGCGCATAGCTGGCGATGTTGAACGGCACGCCGAGGAAGATGTCGGCGCTGCGCTGATAGAGCTGGCAGCTGAGCCGGGCGCGGCTCGTCGCGGTGGCGGGAGCGACATAGAACTGGAACAGCGCGTGGCACGGCAGCAGCGCCATCTGCGGCAGGGCGGCGACGTTCCAGGCGCTGACGATGATCCGGCGCGAATCCGGGTTGGTCCTGAGCTGCTCGACGACGTTGGCGATCTGGTCGATGTGGCCGCCCTCGGGCGTCGGCCACGAGCGCCACTGGACGCCGTACACCGGACCGAGATCGCCGTCGGGGCGCGCCCACTCGTCCCAGATCGTCACGTCGCGCTCCTGCAGCCAGCGCGCGTTGCCGTCGCCGCGCAGGAACCAGAGCAGCTCGAGGACGATCGAGCGCAGGTGCACCTTCTTGGTCGTGACGAGCGGGAAGCCCTCGCTCAGGTCGAAGCGCATCTGGTAGCCGAAGACGCTCTTTGTTCCGGTGCCGGTGCGGTCGGCCTTGGCGACGCCATGGCCGCGCACGTGGCGGAGGAACTCTTCGTATTGCGAGCGGATCGGCCGCGCGCCGGGATCGAGCGGGGCTGAAGCGTCGGCGGGCATGGCGCGATTATCGACCGCCGATCGCTGGCTCGCGTCGTGACGCGGCTGCTGCTGCCGGGCTCGCGCCTCAGCGATCGAACTGGAGCGCCGCCAGGCGCGCGTACAGGCCGCCGGCGGCGACGAGCTCGGCGTGCGTGCCGGTGCCGACGATCTCGCCGGCCTCGAGGACGACGATGCGGTCGGCGCGCTGCACGGTCGAGAGGCGATGCGCGATGACGATCGTCGTGCGCCCGCGCATCGCCGATTCGAGCGCGGCCTGGACCATCCGCTCGCCCTCGGCGTCGAGCGCGCTCGTCGCCTCGTCGAGGAGGAGGAGCGGCGCGTTCTTGAGCATCGCCCGGGCGATCGAGATGCGCTGCCGCTGCCCGCCCGAGAGGCGAACGCCGCGCTCGCCGAGGAAGGTGCGGTAGCCTTCGGGCAGGGCGACGATGAAGTCGTGTGCGAACGCGCCCTTCGCCGCGGCGACGACCTCGTCGTCGCTCGCGTCGGGGCGGCCGTAGCGGATGTTCTCCATCGCGTCGGTCGAGAAGATGATGCTGTCCTGCGGGACGATGCCGATTCGGCTGCGCAGGGCCTCGAGCGCGACCCGGTCGACGCGCTCGCCGTCGACCCTCACCGCGCCCGACTCGACGTCGTAGAAGCGCAGGATCAGCTGCAGCACCGTGCTCTTGCCGGCGCCGCTCGGGCCGACGAGGGCGACCGTCTCGCCGGGCGCGACGGCGAGGTTGAAGTGCGAAAGCGTCGGATGCTGCGGCCGCGACGGGTAGCGGAAGGTGACGTCGTCGAGCTGCACCGAGGCGCCGCCGGCGGGAGTCGCCAGCGGCCGCGGCGACGCCGGCGAAACGATCGGCGACTGCAGCTGCAGCAGCTCCATCAGCCGCTCGGTCGCGCCGGCGGCGCGCAGCAGGTCGCCGTAGACCTCGGAGAGCACGGCGACGCTGCTCACCAGGATGATCACGTAGACGACGGTCTGGCCCAGGTGGCCGGCGCTGATGTCGCCGCGAACGACCGCCTGCGTGCCCTGATAGAGCCCCCACAACAGGGCGCCGAAGGTCGCGCTGATGATGAAGGCGACCAGGAACGATCGCATCTGCGTCCGCCGCACGGCGGTGCCGAAGGCTCGCTCGGTCGAGGCGCTGAAACGGTCGGCCTCGCGCCCTTCCTGCAGGTAGCTCTGCACCACCGGGACGGCGTTCAGCACCTCGGCGGCGATCGCGCTCGAGTCGGCGATCCGGTCCTGGCTGGCGCGCGACAGGCCGCGCACGCGTCGCCCGAAGTAGAGCGACGGCAGGACGACCAGCACCAGGATCGCCAGCACCTGGGTCATGACGACGGGGTTGGTGACGATCAGCATCGCCATCGCGCCGATGCCCATCACCGTGTTGCGCAGCCCCATCGACAGGCTCGAGCCGACGACGGTCTGCACCAGCGTCGTGTCGGTCGTCAGGCGCGACAGCACCTCGCCGGTCTGCGTCGTCTCGAAGAACTCGGGGCTCTGGCGGACGACGTGCGCGTAGACGGCGTTCCTCAGGTCTGCTGTGACCCGCTCGCCGAGCCAGCTCACCATGTAGAAGCGCGCCGCCGAGAAGACGCCGAGGGCGACGCCGACCGCGAAGAGGGCGAAGAAGTGCTCGCGCAACGCCATCACCCGCACGCCCGGATCGGCGGCGATGAAGCCCTGGTCGATCAGCGACTTCAGCGCGACCGGAAAGATGAGCGTGCTGACGGCGGCGAGGACGAGGAAGAGCGCCGCGGCGGCGATGCGTGCCCGATAGGGCCTGACGAAAGGAAGCAGGCCGCCGAGCGCGCGGACGTCGCGGTCGGCGGTCGCGGCGGGGACGTCGCGCACGGCAACGGGCGCGGACGCGGGTGGGGTGGCGGCGTTCGACACCACCGAAGTGTAGGAGGTGCGCGCCTCTGCAAATAAAGCAGCGGCAATGACAGCCTCGACAATGGGAGCCTTGACAATCATTGCCTAGGCATGTATATTCTGTCCCATGGCACGTCATCACACCACTGCACCCGCGCCGACTCACTTCTACGAGCCCGTCGGCTACTGCGCCGACGAAAGCGTCGGCTGGCTGATGAAGCGGGCCCTGATGTCGGTCGCGCAAGCGGCCGACAAGCGACTCGAGCCCAAGGGAATCACCCACGCGCAGTGGGCCACGCTCTTCATGCTGCAGCGTTGCCGGGCCTCGACCGTGGCCGAGCTGGCGCGCGAGACGCAAAGCGATCCGGGCGCGATGACGCGCCTGCTCGACCGTCTCGAAGCCAAGGGGTTCTGCCGCCGCCAGCGCTCGACGGACGACCGTCGCGTCGTGCGCATCGAGCTCACGCCTGAAGGCGATGTCGCGGCACAGGAAGTGCCGATCGTGCTGGCGCAGGTGCTCAACGAGCACCTGGCGGGCTTCTCGAAGACGGAATGGTCGCAATTGAAGGACATGCTGAGGCGGATAGTCACCAATGGCGAAGCGGCGGAGACGAGGAACGCGGAATGAAAGCCTGTGAGGACTGCCCAGGAGAGGGCGTGAGGGCGGTCGCCCGGACGATGACGACCGTGATCGTCGCGGTGGCGTCGATGCTCGTGCTGGCGCTCGCCGGCTGCGCCAACCCGCGCGGCATCGAGGCGAAGGCTTCGCTGATCGCGCCGGCGACGCTCGGCGCCGATCCGGCCGCCGCGGTCGCGCCGGTCGCCGCCGACTGGTGGCGCGGCTTCGACGATCCGGTCCTCGTCGACCTGATCGAGCGCGCCACCGCGGGCTCGCCCTCATTGCGCGTCGCTGCCGCGCGCGCCGCGCGCGCGTCCGCGAACGTCGCCTCCGCGCACGCCGCCGAAGGGCCGCAGCTGACCGGCTCGTTCGACGCGACGCGCCAACGCTTCACCGCCAACGGTCTCTACCCGCCGCCGCTCGCCGGCTCGCTTCAGAGCACCGCGACCGCGCAGCTGAACGGCTCGTGGGAGCTCGACCTGTTCGGCCGCAACCGCGCCCAGCTCGACGCGGCGATCGGCGCCGAGCGCGCGGCGCTCGCCGACGCCGACGCGGCGCGCGTCCTGCTCGCCGTCAACGTCGCGCGCACCTACGTGCAGCTCGCGCGCCTGGTCGAGCAGCGCGAGGTCCTGCAGCGCGCGCTCGCCCAGCGCGAGGAGATGTTCTCGCTGACGCGCCAGCGCGTCTCGGCCGGCCTCGACACCGCGGTCGAGCTGCGCCAGAGCGAGGGCCTGAGGCCCGAGACGAGGCAGCAGCTCGAATCGGTCGAAGAGCAGATCGCCCTGTCGCGCCACGCGCTCGCCGCCTTGCTCGCCGAGCCGCCGCAGCGCTTCGATTCGCTCGCGCCGACGCTGACGACGCTGCGCCCGGTCGCGATCCCGGACGTCGTTCCTGCCGACCTCGTCGGCCGTCGCGCCGACGTCGTCGCGGCGCGCTGGCGCGTCGAGGCCGCCGCCGGCGACGTCGCCGCGCAGCGCGCCCAGTTCTATCCGAACGTCAACCTGACCGCGTTCATCGGCCTGTCGAGCTTCGGCCTCGATCGCCTCGTTCGCGCCGGCAGCGAACAGTACGGCGTCGGCCCGGCGATCCGTCTGCCGATCTTCGACGCCGGCCGGTTGCGCGCCGGCCTGCGCGGGCGCAGCGCCGACCTCGACGCTGCCGTCGAGGGCTACAACGGCGCGCTCGTCGACGCGATCCACGACGTCGCCGACCAGATCAGCTCGACGCGCTCGGTGGTTCGCCAACAGAGCGAGCAGGCCGCCGCGCAAGCGTCGGCCGAGGCCGCCTACGACCTGGCGACGCAGCGCTATCGCGCCGGCCTCGGCGGCTACCTCACCGTCCTCAACGCCGAGAGCAACTTGATCGCGCAGCGGCGCCTGACGACCGACCTGCGCGCGCGCGCGATCGACTCGCAGATGCTGCTCGTTCGCGCCCTCGGCGGCGGCTATGCAGCGCCGCCAGAGGCGCGCGCGCTGGCGAGCGCCGGCGCCGCGCGCTGAGCTCGCGCGCCTCGACCTTCATCACGACACGCGGAAGATTTCCCGGAGATTCCATGAGCCTCGCCGAAGAAGAGCGCATCGCGCCGCCCGCCGCCACCCCGGTCCCCGCGGCTGCTGCACTGGCCGCCCGTTCGCCTGCTGCTCCCGCCGCCGCACCTGTTGCTGCTGCTGTCACGCCCCGCGCCGCGCGCTCGAAGCGAAGGATCGC
>JADGRJ010000184.1 GCA_017881025.1 Rhizobacter sp.
CTCGACGCTGCCGGCGCGCGTGTCCCAGCTCCGGTCTCGGTAGCCGTTGCGGCTGTTCAGCCGCTCGGCGGTCTTCTCGTCGTAGCCGGCGCCGCAGCGTCCCTCGACGTCGAGCTCCATCAGGCGCTGGGCCATGAACTGCACCATCTGGCGCAGCACGTCGATGTCGGCTCCCTTCTCGGCGAGCTCGGTCAATGCGATAGTGGCGGTGGTCATCGTGGAAATCTCCTTGGACATAGTTGGTGGGTCGCACCTCAACCATATCCGGGACCACGATGGCCACCCCGACCGGGATCGCCGTCGCCTCGCGGCAAGCCGCTTCGGGCTACGCCCTACGCGCCTTGCCGCGATGAAAGACTTACACCACTTCCTGGGACATCAACCCAGGTCGCTACCGCACCAGGGCGTCGTCCGGTTCGCACGACCGGTGCAGAGCGGCTAACAGCTCACGAAAGCCGTCCTCCGGACGACATCGACCTGACAGTCAATCTTGGCAGTCGATGCCGCGCTGGTTCTGGCTGCTCTTTGTATCGGAAAGCCGATGAGCGCCGCGATTTCCAACGACGCGGCGTCTTGGCTGGTCTGCTGAACCCGCCAAGCCGAGCCTAGGGTTTTCGCGGAGAGATGCGGCCGGACATCCGGACGATCCGCATTGATGAACACCGGAGCTCCGGCGACCGGGTCGCCGCTTCGGGAAAAGACCTAAGAAATATCAACGACTTGGCACACGCCCCCGGTTTGCGCTCGATGGCATGTGAGTTGCGAAAGGACGCTGCTGCCCGCATTCGCGAATGCGGGACAAGGCCATGAGGCACGGGAGGCAGCGATGAGCACGACGGGCGATCTCGACCCCACCGAAACGAGCGAGTGGGTCGACGCATTGAGCGCGGTCCGGCAGCACCGCGGCAGCGAGCGCACGAACTACCTGCTCAACCGGCTCGTCGACGAGGGCCGGCGCGAAGGCGTCTACGTTCCCCGCTCGCTGACCACCGCCTACTGCAACACCATCCCGCCCGAGCGCGAGGAGAAGAGCACGGGCGACCGTGCGGTCGAGCATCGCCTGCGCTCGATCGTCCGCTGGAACGCGATGGCGATCATCCTGCGCGCCAACAAGGAGTCGTCGGAGCTCGGCGGCCACATCGCGAGCTTCCAGTCGGCGGCGACGCTGTACGACATCGGCTTCGGCCACTTCTGGCACGCACCGACCGACACGCACGGCGGCGACCTGCTCTTCATCCAGGGCCACAGCTCGCCGGGGATCTACGCGCGTGCCTTCCTCGAAGGGCGGCTGACGGAAGCTCAGCTGCTCAATTACCGGCAGGAGACCGACGGCCACGGCATCCCGTCGTACCCGCATCCCTGGCTGATGCCCGACTTCTGGCAGTTCCCGACGGTGTCGATGGGCCTCGGCCCGCTGATGGCGATCTACCAGGCGCGCTTCCTGAAGTACCTGCATGGCCGCGGCCTCGCCGACACCGCGCCGCGCAAGGTGTGGGCGTTCATGGGCGACGGCGAGATGGACGAGCCCGAGTCGCTCGGCGCGATCTCGCTCGCCGGCCGCGAGAACCTCGACAACCTCGTCTTTGTCATCAACTGCAACCTGCAGCGCCTCGACGGCCCGGTGCGCGGCAACGGCAAGATCGTCCAGGAGCTCGAGAGCGTGTTCCGGGGAGCCGGCTGGAACGTCATCAAGGTGCTCTGGGGCAGCGGCTGGGATGCGCTGCTCGCCAAGGACAAGAGCGGCAAGCTCCTGCAGCGCATGGAAGAGTGCGTCGACGGCGAGTACCAGGACTTCAAGAGCAAGAGCGGCGCCTACGTTCGCGAGCATTTCTTCGGCAAGTACGACGAGACGCGCGCGCTCGTCGCCGAGATGAGCGACGACGAGATCTGGGGCCTGACGCGAGGCGGCCACGATCCGGTGAAGGTGTTCGCCGCCTACGCCGCCGCGGTGAAGCACACCGGCCAGCCCACCCTAATCCTGCCGAAGACCGTCAAGGGCTACGGCATGGGCGAGTCGGGCGAAGGCCAGATGATCGCGCACCAGGCCAAGAAGATGACGCAGGACGCGCTGCGCAGCTTCCGCGACCGCTTCCAAATTCCGGTCAGCGACGAAGATCTGCCGAACGTGCCTTTCATCAAGCCGGCCGACGACAGCCCGGAGATGAAGTACCTGCGCGAGCGCCGCGCCGCGCTCGGCGGCTACCTGCCGCAGCGACGCCGGAAATCCGCGGCGCTCGAGATTCCGCCGCTCGCCATGTTCGAGCGCCTGCTGAAGGACACCGGCGAGCGCGAGATCTCGACCACCATGGCCTTCGTGCAGATGCTCGGCACGCTCGTGCGCGACAAGTCGATCGGCAAGCACGTGGTGCCGATCGTCCCCGACGAGTCGCGCACCTTCGGCATGGAGGGCATGTTCCGCCAGCTCGGCATCTGGTCCTCGCTCGGCCAGCTCTACAAGCCGCAGGACGCCGACCAGCTGATGTACTACCGCGAGTCGAAGGACGGGCAGGTGCTGCAGGAGGGCATCAACGAAGGCGGCGCCATGGCGAGCTGGATCGTCGCCGCGACGTCGTACAGCACGAACAACGTGCCGATGATCCCGTTCTACATCTACTACTCGATGTTCGGCCTGCAGCGGGTGGGCGATCTGGCCTGGCTCGCCGGCGACATCCGCGCGCGCGGATTCCTGCTCGGCGGCACGGCCGGGCGCACGACGCTGAACGGCGAAGGCTTGCAGCACGAGGACGGCCACAGCCACATCCTCGCCGGCACGATCCCGAACTGCGTCTCGTACGACCCGACCTTCGCGTACGAGGTCGTGACGATCATCCGCGACGGCATGCGGAGGATGTACGAGCAGCAGGAGGACGTGTACTACTACGTCACCCTGATGAACGAGAACTACCCGCACCCCGGCATGCCCGAGGGCAGCGAGGCGGGGATCCTGAAGGGCCTGTACCAGCTCAGCGACGGCGGCAAGACGGCGAAGAAGGGTCAGCGCGTCCAGCTGATGGGCAGCGGCACGATCCTGCGCGAGGTGATGTTCGCGGCGGAGCTGCTGAAGAACGACTTCGGCATCGCCGCCGACGTGTGGAGCGCGACGAGCTTCAACGAGCTGCGCCGCGACGGCATGGCGGTCGAGCGCTGGAATCGCCTGCACCCGACCGCGCCGGCGCGCCTGAGCCACGTCGAGCAGTGCCTGGAAGGCCACGACGGCCCGGTGATCGCTGCCACCGATTACATGCGCAATTTCGCCGACCAGGTGCGCGAGCAGGTCCAGGCCGCGGGCCGGCGCTTCACCGTGCTCGGCACCGACGGCTTCGGCCGCAGCGACTACCGCAGGAAGCTGCGCCGCTTCTTCGAGGTCGACCGATGGCACGTCGCCGTGGCGGCGCTGAAGGCGCTGGCCGACGACGGCGCGATCAAGCCGACGGTGGTGGCCGAGGCGATCGCGAAGTACGGCCTCGATGCCGATCGTGCGGCTCCCTGGACGGTGTGAGGCACGACATGAGCAATGCGATTGACATCAAGGTGCCCGACATCGGCGACTTCACCGACGTGCCGGTGATCGAGATCTTCGTCAAGCCCGGCGACACGGTGAAAGCCGAGGAGCCGCTGGTCTCGCTCGAGTCCGACAAGGCGACCATGGACGTGCCGGCGCCGCGCGGCGGCACCGTGAAGTCGGTCGCCGTGAAGGTCGGCGACAAGGTCAGCGAAGGCAGCACGATCGTCGTCTTCGAGGCCGAAGGCGCGGCGGCAACGCCCGCCGCGGCGCCTGCCGAGCCGGCGAAGCCGAGCGTGAGCGCCCCGCCCTCCCCGGTCAGCGCGCCGGCGGGGCTCGCCGAGGTGCGCGTGCCCGACATCGGCGACTTCAAGGACGTGCCGGTGATCGAGATCTTCGTCAAGGTTGGCGACACCGTAAAGGCCGAGGACCCGCTCGTCTCGCTCGAATCCGACAAGGCGACGATGGACGTGCCGGCGCCGCTGTCGGGCGTCGTCAAGGCCATCGGCGTGAAGGTCGGCGACAAGGTCAGCGAAGGCTCGATGATCCTGTCGCTGTCGACCGGGGACGCCACCGCGGCGCCCGCCGCCGCCGCGGCCGTGGCGGCCGCGGGCGCCGCTCAGCCCACGGCAACGCCGGCTGGTGTGGCGTCGGTAACGGCGAGCCCGGCCGGAGCGGTTGACGAGGCCGGTTTCGCGCTCGCCTATGCCGGCCCGGCGGTGCGCAAGCTCGCGCGCGAGCTCGGCGTCGATCTCGGCAAGGTCAAGGGCAGCGGCGAGCACGGCCGCATCCTGCGCGAGGACGTCGAGAGCTTCTCGAAGGGCGGCTCGCCGGCCGCGGCACCGACGGCGTCGAACGCGGCGCCGGCTGCCGGCGGCGGCGCCGGTCTCGACCTGCTGCCCTGGCCGAAGGTCGACTTCGCCAAGTTCGGCTCGGTCGAGCGCAAGGAGATGTCGCGGATCAAGAAGATCTCGGCCGCCAACCTGCATCGCAACTGGGTCGTGATCCCGCACGTGACGACGCACGACGAGGCCGACATCACCGAGCTCGAGCAGTTCCGCGTGCAGATGAACAAGGAGCTCGAGAAGTCGGGCGTGAAGATCAGCATGCTGCCCTTCATGATGAAGGCGGCGGTGGCGGCGCTGAAGAAGTTCCCCGAGTTCAACGCCAGCCTCGATGGCGACGCGCTGGTCCTGAAGAACTACTGGCACATCGGCTTCGCCGCCGACACGCCGAACGGCCTGATGGTCCCGGTGATCCGCGACGTCGACAAGAAGACGATTCCCGACATCGCCAGGGAGATGGGCGAGCTCGCCAAGCTGGCCCGCGACGGCAAGCTCAAGCCCGACCAGATGCAGGGCGGCACCTTCACGATCAGCTCGCTCGGCGGCATCGGCGGCATCTACTTCACGCCGATCATCAACGCGCCCGAAGTCTCGATCATGGGCGTCTGCAAGAGCTACTGGAAGCAGCATTCTTCTGACGGGAAAAGCTCGAGCTGGCGTTTGACCCTGCCGCTGTCGCTCTCGTGGGACCACCGCGTGATCGACGGCGCCGCCGCGGCGCGCTTCAACGTCTATTTCGCCAACGTGCTCGCCGACTTGCGGCGTGTGCTGTTCTGAGGGAGCGCGCTCGATGGCCCATCTGGTGGAAGTGAAGGTGCCCGACATCGGCGACTTCAAGGACGTCGCGGTGATCGAGGTCCTGGTCAAGCCCGGCGAGGTGATCGCGGTCGACACCGCGCTGATCGTGGTCGAGTCGGACAAGGCGTCGATGGAGATCCCGTCGAGCCACGCCGGCACCGTGCAGGCGCTCAGGGTCAAGCTCGGCGACAAGGTCAGCGAAGGGTCGGTGATCCTCGCGGTCGAGGCGGCCGGTTCCGGTGCCCCGGCACCCGCGCCCGCGCCCGCGCCCGCGCCCGCGCCCTCACAGAAGGCCGCGCCTGCCGCCGCTGCGCCGGCGCGTTCCCCCTCGGCGGCGCCGGCGCCCACCGCAGCAAGCTTTGCCGGCAAGGCCGACGTGGAGTGCGAGGTGCTCGTACTCGGCGCCGGCCCCGGCGGCTATTCGGCCGCCTTCCGCAGCGCCGACATCGGCATGAAGACGGTGCTCGTCGAGCGCTATTCGACGCTTGGCGGCGTGTGCCTCAACGTCGGCTGCATCCCGTCGAAGGCGCTGCTGCACACCGCCGCGATCATGGACGAGGTCAAGCTGCTCGCCCGCCACGGCATCAAGTACGGCGCACAGGAAGTCGACGTGAACGCGTTGCGCGCCTTCAAGGACGGCGTCGTCAAGAAGCTCACGGGCGGGCTCGCCGGCATGGCCAAGGCGCGCAAGGTCGAGGTCGTCACCGGCGTGGGCAGCTTCCTCGATCCGCATCACCTCGAGGTGGTCGGCGACGCTGGCGTGAAGAAGGTCGTCAAGTTCGCGAAGGCCATCATCGCCGCCGGCTCGCAGGCGATGAAGCTGCCTTTCATGCCCGACGACGAGCGCGTCGTCGACTCGACGGGCGCATTGCTGCTGGAGGGCATCCCGCAGCGCATGCTCGTCGTCGGCGGCGGGATCATCGGCCTCGAGATGGCGACGGTCTATTCGGCGCTCGGCACGCGCATCGACGTGGTCGAGATGCTCGACGGCCTGATGCAGGGCGCCGACCGAGACCTCGTGAAGGTGTGGGAGAAGTTCAACGCGCCGCGCTTCGACACGGTCATGCTGAAGACGAAGACCGTTGGCGCGAAGGCGACCAAGGCCGGCATCGAGGTCACCTTCGAAGGCGAGAACGCCCCCGACAAGGCGCAGGTCTACGACCGGGTGCTGGTGGCGGTCGGTCGCAGCCCGAACGGCAGGCAGATCGGTGCCGAGAAGGCCGGCGTCGCCGTCACCGAGCGCGGCTTCATCGACGTCGACCGGCAGATGCGAACGAACGTGCGGCATATCTTCGCCATCGGCGACATCGTCGGCCAGCCGATGCTCGCGCACAAGGCGGTTCACGAGGGACACGTCGCCGCCGAGGCGGCGCACGGCGATGCGGCGTTCTTCGACGCGCGCCAGATCCCGTCGGTCGCCTACACCGATCCGGAAGTCGCCTGGGCCGGCAAGACCGAAGAGCAGTGCAAGGCCGAGGGCCTCAAGGTGGGCAAGGCGGTCTTTCCGTGGGCTGCGTCCGGCCGCGCGATCGCCAACGGTCGCGACGAGGGCTTCACCAAGCTGCTGTTCGACGACGCGACCCACCGCGTTGTCGGCGGCGGCATCGTCGGCACGCATGCGGGCGACTTGATCGGCGAGATCTGCCTCGCGGTCGAGATGGGCTGCGAGCCGGCCGACATCGGCAAGACCATCCACCCCCATCCGACCCTCGGCGAATCGATTGGCATGACGGCGGAGGTCTTCGAAGGCCACTGCACCGACCTGCCGCCGCAGAAGAAGAAGTAGGACTTGCCGTGGCCCTGAACCTGGCTTGCGAAAGCACCGGCAGCGGACCGCCGCTGGTGGTGCTGCACGGCCTCTTCGGATCGAGCGGCAACTGGCGCGGCATCGCACGCGAGCTGGCAGCGAGCCATTCGGTTCACTGCGTCGACCTGCGCAACCATGGCGCGTCGCCGTGGGCCGACTCGATGGGCTACATCGAGATGGCCGACGACGTCCTGCAGCTGATCACGCGGCTGCGTCTCGACCGCCCCGCAATGCTGGGTCACAGCATGGGCGGCAAGACCGCGATGGCGATGGCGCTGCGGCAGCCGTCGGCGGTGAGCCGCGTCGTCGTCGTCGACATCGCGCCGGTGCCCTACGCGGACACGCTGACGCCGTTCGCCGAGGCGATGCGCAGCGTCGACGTCGTCGCCGCGGCCAGCCGGGCCGAGGTGCAGCGGCGCGTGCAGGAGAACGCGCCGGATCCCGGCGTCGTGCCGTTCCTGATGCAGAACCTGGTCATGCGCAACGACCACTTCGACTGGCGCCTCAACCTGCTCGCGATCAGCACCGCCATGCCGCAGCTGTCGAGCTTTCCGAGCGAGCTGCTCGGGGCGCACTTCGCCGGGCCGCTGAGGGTCATCGCCGGCGAGCGATCGGACTACGTGGCGCAGCGCGACGGCACGGCGTTCCGGCCGATGTTCGACGACCTCGCGGTCGATGTCGTCGCCGACGCCGGCCACTGGGTCCATGCCGATCGGCCCCTCGCCTTCCTCGCCAGCCTCCGGCGCGCGCTCGCAGGCGAGCCGCAGCCCGCGGCGGCGGCCTCGCACTGAAGCGCCACCCCAGATCACACGGAGACGAACCCATGAGCGAGAACCTTCGCGACGCCGCGCTCGACTACCACCGCTATCCGACGCCCGGCAAGATCTCGGTCACGCCGACCAAGGCGATGGCGACGGCACGCGACCTCTCGCTCGCCTATTCGCCCGGTGTCGCCGATGCCTGCATGGCGATCGCCGAGGACCCGCTCGAGGCCGGCAACCTGACCGCGCGCAGCAATCTCGTCGCGGTCATCACGAACGGAACGGCGGTGCTCGGCCTCGGCAACATCGGGCCGCTCGCGAGCAAGCCGGTCATGGAGGGCAAGGGGTGCCTGTTCAAGAAGTTCGCCGGCATCGACGTGTTCGACATCGAGCTGGCCG
>JADGRJ010000185.1 GCA_017881025.1 Rhizobacter sp.
CACCGGCCGCAACGAGCCGCGCGCCGACGACGGCCGCGGCGAGCCGCGCCGGGATGGCCGCAACGCCGGCCCCGCTCGCCTCGCCGGCAGCGCCGGCGAGGGCGCAGCCGCAGCGCCGGACGAGCAAGGCGCGACGCCGATGTTCGTCGACACCCTGCCCAACCCGCAGGCCGCCGAAGGCGGCGACGCCCAGGGTGAGCGCCAGGGCGGGCGACGCCGCAATCGACGCGGCGGACGCGGACGCGACCGCGACGACTCGCGCCCGGACGAGCGCAGCGACGCTGCGAACGAAGCGACGGGGAGCGCCGACAGCGACCCGACGATGTCGACCCCAGCGGCCGACGCGCCGCGAGGCGGCGCACCGTTGTTTGCGGGCGCGGACGCGAGCGACGATCAGCCGATCGACACCCTCGAGGTGCGGCGCGACGAAGGCGCCGGCGGACCGATAGGTGAAAGCGCAGCGGCCGAGCCGCGCGGCGAAGGAAGCCGCCGTCGTGGTCGCGGCGGCCGCGGGCGAGACCGCGAACGCGGTCCGCGCGACGGCGAAGCGATCGGCAGCGACGCGTTCGCCAGCGACCGGACCGAAGCCAGCGACCCCATGTCGACGCCGTTCGGCAACGGCGCGGACGCCGGCGGTGAATCGACCGGCGGCGGTCGCCGCGACGAGCCGATGGCGACGGCCACGCCGTCCCCCACCCGCGAGGTGGAGCCGGCACGCGAGGTCGCGTCCGACGCGTGGCGCTCGCCCGAGGCGGCACTGCGGTCGGCGCCTGCCGCCGAGCGCGCCGCGCCCGTCGCGGCTCCGGCCCCTGCCGCAGCGAGCGCGGCTCCCGTGACGCCCTACGCGCTGCCGCTGGACTCGCTCGTTGCGGTCGCCGAGTCGGCGGGCCTCCAATGGGTGAATTCCGACGCCGGAAAGATCGAGGCCGCGCAGGCGGCGATGGCGGCGGCGGCGGAACCGATCCGCATGCCGCGCGACATCCCGCCCGTCGCCGCGGTCGACGAAGGTCCGCTCGTGCTCGTCGAGACGAAGAAGGACCTGTCGCAGGTCAAGCTGCCGTTCGAGACGACGCCGCGCGAGACCCAAGGTCTCTAGGTCCGCGCACCTGCGCGAAAGGCGCCGCGGGTTCGCCCGCCGGGCGCCTTTCTTTTGTCCGATGCTAGGGCAGCCGCTCGAGCGAGCGCTGGTACGCGGGCTGGCGCATGAGATCGTCCCAGACGATCGGCGTCGTCTGCGGCAACAGGTCGAGGCGCCGCACGTCGCTGTCCGGATCGGCCTGCCAGCCGCCCGCCGCCTCGGCCGCGAGCAGCTCGTCGAGCAAAGCGTCGACCGCGGCGCCGCCGTCGATCGACTGGTTGCACAGCAGCACCAGGTCGCACCCCGCAGAGAGCGCGAGCGCAGCCGCTTCCGCGTACGTGACCTCGACGCCGCCGATGCGACGCGCGCCGGCCATGCTCAGGTCGTCGCTGAAGATGGCGCCGTCGAAGCCGAGCTGATTGCGCAGGATCTCGCGCAGCCAGCGCGCGGAAAATCCCGCCGGGCGCTCGTCGACCTGGCGGTAGATCACGTGCGCCGGCATCACGCTGGCCAGCGCGCCGCCGAGCCACTCGTACGGCCGCGCGTCGTCGGCGAGGATCTGCTCGAGCGTGCGGCCGTCGACCGGGATCTCGAGGTGGCTGTCGGCGCGAACGAAGCCGTGGCCGGGGAAGTGCTTGCCGCAGTTGTGCATTCCCGCCTGGAGCAGGCCGTGCGCCAGGCTGCGCGCGAGCATCGAGACGACCCGCGGATCGCGATGGAAGGCGCGATCGCCGATCACGCCGCTGGCACCGTGGTCGAGGTCGAGCACCGGCGTGAAGCTGAGGTCGACGCCGCAGGCGCGCAACTCGGCGCCGAGCACATGGCCGGTCGCGCGCGCTGCTTCCATGGCGCGCATCGCGCCGGTGCCGCGGCCGCCGTTGCCGTCGTCCATCCACATCTCGCCGAGGACGCGCATCGGCGGCAACGCCGTGAAGCCGTCGCTGCGGAAGCGCTGGACGCGGCCGCCCTCGTGGTCGACGCAGACGAGCAGGTCGGTGCGGATCGACTTGACCTCGGCGATCAGCTCGGCGAGCTGCAGGCGGTCGCGCCAGTTGCGAGCGAACAGGACGATCCCGCCGGTGAGCGGATGGGCGAGGCGGCGGCGATCGTCGGCGTCGAGGGCGAGGCCGGCGACGTCGAGGATGACCGGGGCGTGGGCATGATTCATCGCGCGGGCTCCTGTTCGACGACGACGAAGCTCGCCGCGTAGTCGGCCTCGTCGGTGACGCTCACGTGGGCGCGCAGGCCGCGTGTCGCGAACCAGTCGGCCAGCGCGCCGTGCAGGCGGATCTCGGGCTTGCCGCTCGGCCGCTTGGCGATCTCGCAGCCGCGCCAGGTCATCGGCATGCGCATGCCGAGGCCGATCGCCTTCGAGAACGCCTCCTTGGCGGAGAAGCGCGTCGCCAGGTAGCGCACGCCGCGCTCCTCGAGCTGCGCGCGGCGGGCGCGGAAGACCTCGATCTCGTGTGGGCCGAGGACGCGCTCGGCGAAGCGGTCGCCGCGGCGCGCCAGCACGGCGCGGATTCGGCGCACGTCGCAGAGGTCGGTGCCGACGCCGAAGATCACGGCGCCGATGCGGTTTCGATCACGCGCCGGTAGGCGCGCACGGCCTCGGCCACACCGAGCTCGAGCGCGTCGGCGACGAAAGCGTGGCCGATCGACACCTCGAGGACGCCGGGTACCGCGGCGAGGAATGCGCCCAGGTTGTCGAGGTTCAGGTCGTGGCCGGCGTTGACGCCGAGGCCGAGACGCTGCGCGGCCTCGGCCGCGGCGCGAAAGGCAGCGAGCACCTGCGCCTGCGTCGCCGTTCCCCACGCCTGCGCGTACGGCTCGGTGTAGAGCTCGATGCGATCGGCACCGACCGCCTGCGCCATCGTCATGGCGCCAGGATCGGCGTCCATGAACAGGCTGACGCGGATGCCGAGCGACCGCGCCTCGGCGACGAGGGGGGCGAGGCGGCCGCCGTCGCCGGCGAGATCCCAGCCATGGTCCGACGTCGCCTGCGCCGCGTCGTCGGGAACGAAGGTGCATTGCTGCGGGCGCAGCTCGCGCACGAGCGGCATCAGGTTCTGGTACGGGTTGCCTTCGATGTTGAGCTCGGCCTCGGGCCAGTCTTTCAGCAGCGCGGCGAGCTCGCGCACGTCGCCGGCGCGGATGTGGCGCTCGTCCGGCCGCGGGTGCACGGTGATGCCGTGCGCACCGGCCTCGAGGGCGATGCGCGCGAGGCCGACAACGCTCGGGATCGCCAGCGGCCGCTGGTTGCGCAGCAGCGCGATCTTGTTGACGTTGACCGACAGCGCGGTCAGGTCGCGGCGCCGATCCAGGCCGGTAGTAACGAGGGGGTTCATCGGTCCAGCGCCTGCGCTTCGATCATGACCTGGCGCGTGCGCAACTGCGAAGTGCCGAGATGATAGTGAAGCTGCGCGCGCAGGAGCGGCCGCAGCTCGGCGAGCGCGCCGGCGGCGACCTGTTGCAGCGACGGGAGGTCGGCGGCGAGCGCCATCTCGAGCGCGGAGAGCGTCGCGCCGCTGACGGTCGCGTCGTTCTCGTTGTCGGTCTCGACGACCCCGGCATCGGCGAGCACGAGGTAGCGTCGATCGGCACGCACAGTCCGGTGCGACGCCGTCTCGGTGCCCAGGTCGGGGAGCAGGCCGATCTCGCGCAGGAGGACGAGCTCGAACGCGCGCAGCGCCGCCTGCGTGGCGGCGTCGTCGCCGTGCGCGAGGGCGGCGACCGTGCCGGCGTAGGCGTCGAAGAGCGCCGCGTGCGGATCGTGGCGGGCGAGCAGCTTCATGAGCAGCTCGTTCAGGTAGAAGCCACTGAAGAGCGCCGCGCCGGTCAGCATCGGATGGCCGCCCGCCCAGTCGGCCGCGCGCAGCGTGTGGACCTCGCGCGTGTCGTCGCCAGGCGGCTGGCGGCCGAGCGAGACCTGCAGGCGCTGGAACGGCAGCAGGACGCTGCGCAGCTGCGAGAACGGCTTCTTGGCGCCCTTGGCGGCGACGGCGATCCGCCCCTGCTCGCGCGTGAACAGGTCGAGGATGACGCTCGACTCGCTCCAGTCGTAGTGGTGCAGCACGTACGACGTCAGCGCGGCGCTGCGCGCGGCGCGGCTCGCCACGTCAGCGCCAGCGAGCCGCGGCCGTGCGCCGCCGGCCGCTAGTCATAGCCGTACGAGCGGAGATGCGCTTCGTCGTCCGCCCAGCCGCTCCTCACCTTGACCCAGAGCTCGAGGAAGACGCGCGCGTCGAGCAGCCGCTCGAGCTCCTGGCGCGCTTCCGAGCCGATGCGCTTGAGCCGCTCGCCGCCGGCGCCGATGATCATGCCCTTGTGGGCGTCGCGCTCGACGACGATCGTCGCGGCGATGCGGCGCAGGTTGCCCTCTTCCTCGTAGGTGTCGATGACGACGGTCGAGGTGTAGGGCAGCTCGTCGCCGGTGAGGCGGAACAGCTTCTCGCGCACGACCTCGGCGGCGAGGAAGCGGTCGCTGCGGTCGGTGAGCGCGTCTTCGTCGTAGAGCCAAGGCTGTTCGGGCAAGTAGGGCTCGACGATCGTCAGCAGCCGCTCGGCGTCGGCCGCCTTGTTCGCCGTCATCGGCACGAACTCGGCGAAGGCGTATCGCTGCTGCATCTGCTGCAGCCAGGGCGCGAGGTCGGCGCGGCGCGTCACGGTGTCGAGTTTGTTGGCGACCAGCAGGACGGGCTTGGCCGGGTCGACAAGGGCGAGGACCGCCGCGTCGTCCGGGCCGAACCGGCCGGCCTCGACGACGAGCAGGACGACGTCGACGTCGGAAAGCGTGCCGGTGACGGCGCGGTTGAGCGAGCGGTTGAGGGCGGCGACGTGGCGCGTCTGGAAGCCGGGCGTATCGACGAACACGAACTGCGCCTCGCCGCGCGTGCGGATGCCGGTGATGCGGTGGCGCGTCGTCTGCGCCTTGTTCGAGGTGATGCTGATCTTCTGCGCGACCAGCGCATTCAGCAGGGTCGACTTGCCGACGTTGGGCCGGCCGACGATCGCGACCAAGCCACAGCGCATCAGGAGCGGAGCGGGCTTCCCGGCTCGTCGCTGTCGCGCAGGGCGTCGAGCATCCGGCGCGCGGCTTCCTGCTCGGCGGCGCGTCGCGACTTGCCCTCGCCGGTTTCCTGGAGGCTCAACGCCGGCACGGCGCACTCGACCTCGAAGGTCTGGGCGTGCGCCTGGCCGCGCGTGGCGATGATCCGGTAGCTCGGCACCGGGATGCGCCGCGCCTGCAGCCATTCCTGCAGCTCGGTCTTGGCGTCCTTGGCCCAGCTCGCGACCTCGGTGGTCTCAATCACCTCGCCGAACAGGCTGTGCACCAGCGTGCGCGCAGCGGTCAGGCCGCCGTCGAGGAAGGTTGCGCCGATCAGCGCCTCGAGCGCGTCGGCCAGGATCGACGAGCGCAGCGCGCCGCCGCCGCGCGCTTCGCCTTCGCCCAGGCGAAGCGATTCGGGCAGGCCGAGCTGGAGCGCGGCACGGTAGAGGCTGTCCTCGCGAACGAGGTGGGCGCGCACCCGCGTCAGGTCGCCTTCGTCGGAGTCGCCGAGGCGATCGTAGAGGAGGCTCGAGACGACCAGGCTCAGGACGGCGTCGCCGAGAAACTCGAGGCGCTCGTTGTGGTCGGCTCCGTAGCTGCGATGCGTGAGCGCCAGCTCCATCAGCGCCGGATCGGCAAACCGGTGGCCGATGCGCTGCTGCAATGCGTCGAGGCTGGAATCCATGCGTGACAACGGCTCCGTTCGATGGGCGGGCCGCGAGACTAGTTCGAGCGGCCCTCGAACTTGATGAGAAGGAAGACTGGCTTCACAAGTTCCACTTCCTTGTCGTACGCGAACGAGACCACGACTTTTTCGTTTTCCTTGGTGACCACCAGGTCCTTGCCGGTGATCGAGACGATCGAGTATTCGATGTCCTTCTGGCGCTCGAACGCGGCGCGGATGTCGGGGACGGTCGAGCCCTCGGTCGCGATCTTGGCGATCGTGCGCTTGATCGTGAAGTACTCGTTCAGCGCCGGCAGTACCCGCATGCCGATCAGGGCCAGGAAGCCGACGATCACGGCCCAGAACAGCAGGCCGAACAGGGTGACGCCACGCTGGCGGCTGGCTTTGTCGACTTGACCGATCATCCGCCCTCCTCGTCCTTTGCCCGGCAGCCGATGCCGCCTAGCGGAACGACCCGATCCGCTTCAGGTCGCCGAAATTCATCCAGATGAAGAACGCCCGACCGACGATGTTCTCGTCTGGAACGAACCCCCAATAGCGCGAGTCGAGCGAGTTGTCGCGGTTGTCGCCCATCATGAAATAGTTGCCCGGCGGCACCTTGCAGGCGACGCCCTCGGCACTGTAGCGGCAGTTCTCGCGGAACGGAAATTGATTGTCCTCGTTGCTTTTCCAAAACTGCGTGGATTGAGGATTAATGAGGATACCGTGCTCGACGGCGCCGAGCTTCTCCTTGAACTCGGGAGCGTAACGACGTGCTTCCTCGTCGTAGAAGCCGGGCGGCGGCAGGGCCTCGGTCGGCACCGGCTGGCCGTTGATGAAGAGCTGCTGGTTGCGGAAGACGACCTCGTCGCCCGGGACGCCGACGACCCGCTTGATGTAGTCGGTGCTCGGGTCTTTCGGAAAGCGAAAGACCATCACGTCGCCGCGCTCGGGGTCGTGGTTGGCGATGATCTTCTTGTTGACCACCGGCAGGCGAACGCCGTAGTGGAATTTGTTCACCAGGATCAGGTCGCCGACGAGAAGCGTGGGCATCATCGAGCCGGACGGGATCTTGAACGGCTCGAACAGGAACGAGCGGAGCAGGAAGACGACCAGGATCACCGGGAAGAGCCCTGCCGTCCAGTCGAGCCACCACGGCTGCAGCATGAGTGCCTGGCGGGTCGCGGCGACGTTGTCGTCGACTCGCGTGATGCCCTGGCGCGCGAGCTGCTCGCGCCGCGCCGCGTCCTGCTGCTCGAAATTCGCCACCGCCGCGAGCCGGCGCGGCGCGAAATGGAAGCGCTCCGCCAGCCAGTAGGCGAAGGTGATCACCGTGAGGACGAAAAGAAGGAGCGAGAAGTTGCCCGACCACCGGTTGAAGTACCAGCCCAAGCCGAAGATGGCCAGGCAGGCATAGAGCACACTGGTCAGCAAACCCATCAGTCGTCCACCTGGAGAATGGCCAGAAAAGCCTCCTGCGGCACCTCGACGGAGCCGATCTGCTTCATGCGCTTCTTGCCGGCTTTCTGCTTTTCGAGCAGCTTCTTCTTGCGCGTGATATCGCCGCCGTAGCACTTGGCGATCACGTTCTTGCGCAGCGCTTTGATTGTCTCACGCGCGATGATGTTGGCGCCGATCGCTGCCTGCACGGCGACGTCGTACATCTGCCTGGAAATGAGCTCGCGCATCTTCGACACCACGGCGCGCGCCCGGAACTGGCTCTGGCTGCGATGGACGATGATCGAGAGCGCGTCGACCTTCTCGCCGTTCAGGAGGATGTCGACCTTGACGACGTCGGCGGCCCGGTATTCCTTGAACGCGTAGTCCATCGACGCGTAGCCGCGCGAGACGCTCTTCAGCTTGTCGAAGAAGTCGAGGACGATCTCGGCGAGCGGCATCTCGTAGGTGAGCAGCACCTGGCGGCCGTGATAGGCCATGTTCTTCTGCTCGCCGCGCTTCAGGTTGGCGAGCGTCATCACTGGGCCGACGTACTCCTGCGGCATGTAGAGCTGGACGGTGACGATGGGCTCCCTGATCTCGGCGATCCGGCCGAGATCGGGCATCTTCGACGGGTTCTCGATCTTGATCAGCTCGCCGCTGTTGAGCTGGACCTCGTAGACGACCGACGGCGCGGTCGTGATCAGGTCCTGGTCGAACTCGCGCTCGAGTCGCTCCTGGACGATCTCCATGTGGAGCAGGCCCAGGAAGCCACAGCGAAAGCCGAAGCCGAGCGCCTGGCTCACCTCGGGCTCGTAACGCAGCGACGAATC
>JADGRJ010000186.1 GCA_017881025.1 Rhizobacter sp.
CCGCCTCGCCCACCGATGAGCAGGCATTGAGCAGGGCAGCGGCCCCCATCTGTTGCCCCAGCTGCATGTAGGAGAAGATGCGGCCGGTGACGGCTTCGGTGAGGTGGCCTGCCGCCATCACATCGTTGAGCAGGCTGTCGTCCATGATGTTGACGACGCGCACGTCGGGCAGGATCTGCTGGAACTGCTGCTTGATGGGCTGCACGGTGGCAGGCCCGGTGTGGACGACGACGACGGTTCTCATCAGGTATTCCTTGTGAATAGGGGAAAGGGTTCACGCGGCCGCGGCTTCCATGACCGTGTGCTGGGTAGCCAGGCTGCGCGGCAGTTCGGCGGCGATGGCGCCTTCGCGCACAACGATGACGCGGTCGCAGATCGCCAGCACTTCCGGCAGGTCCGACGACACCACGATGATGGCCATGCCGCGTGCCGCCAACTCCTGCAGCAGGCGGTGCACATCGGCCTTGGCGGCGATGTCGATGCCTCGCGTCGGCTCGTCGACGATGAGAATCTTCGGCGAGCGTGCGACCCATTTTGAAATGACAACCTTCTGCTGGTTGCCGCCGCTGAGGTTGCCGGTGGTCTGTTCGACCGACGGTGTCTTGATGCCGAGCCGCTGGACGAACTTCTGGCACGCCACGGTCTCCGCGAGACGGTTGATGAACTGCAGCGTGGAGTAGGCCTCGAGGTGCGTGAGGCTGAAGTTCTCGCGGATGTTCATGCCAAGCACCAACCCTCCGGCCTTGCGGTCCTCGGTGACGAAGCCGAGGCCGCCTCCGATCGCCGCTCGCGGACTGCGGATGGCGACCGGCCGGCCGCCGAGCTCGATGCTCCCGTCGTAGGCCCGCAGGCCGAAGATCATCTCCATCAGCTCGGTGCGTCCGGCGCCGACCAAGCCGAAGAAGCCGAGGATCTCCCCCTCGTGTACGCGGAAGCTGCAATCGCGCACCGGGGCGGTGTGCGCCGTCCGGTGCTTGAGTGTCAGGCCCTTGGCTTCGAGAGCGACGGTCTGCGTCGCATGGCAATGGTAGCCGCCGTAGAGATCGTCCTGCTCGCGGTCGACCATCATCCGGACGAGCCGCGCGCGGTCGAGCTGCTCGACCGGCAGCGTGTCCACGCAGGCGCCGTCGCGCAGCACGGTCACGCGGTCGGCCAGATCGAATATCTCCTCCAGCCGATGCGTGATGTAGATGATGCCGATGCCATCCGACCTGAGCTTGCGGATGGTCTCCTTCAGCACCGTCGCCTCATGGTGGCTGAGCGAAGCGGTCGGCTCGTCCATGATGACGATCTTCGAATGGTTCGAAATCGCCTTCGCGATCTCGACCATCTGCTTTTGGCCGACGCTGAGATTCGCGACGCGAGTGTCGGGATCCAGATGCATGTCGAGCGAGTCGAGCAGCTGGCGCGTCTGGGCATGCATCGCGCGCCGGTCGAGGAAGCCGAACGCGTTGGCGATCTCCTTGCTGAGGAAGATGTTCTCGGCGATGGTCAGGTTGTCGACGACCGACAGCTCTTGGTAGATGATGCACACGCCGAGTTCGCGTGCGTGTGCCGTGCCCGTCAGGTGCTCCACCTGGACGCCGTCGATCCAGATCTCCCCGCCGCGGTCAGGCTGGTAGACACCCGTCATGATCTTCATCAGGGTGCTCTTCCCGGCGCCGTTCTCGCCCGCGATCGCGAGCACCTCGCCGCGATCCACGTGCAGGCTCACCCGACTCAAGGCCTTGACGCTGCCGAAAGTCTTGGAGACGTGCTTGACTTGCAAGAAGGGCACTGCGCGTGGCTCCGGACGAGGGGCCCGCGGACGGGCCCGGCTCGATATCGTTACTTGGTGTAGGAGTCGAGGTTCTGGCTGTTGACGACGTTGACACCGGTGTCGACATTCTTCGGCGACTGCTCCTTGCCGGTGATCTGGTCCACCAGGTGCTCGACCGAGAGCTTGCCCATCGTGACCGGGCGCTGGACCATGATCCCCTGGATGTAGCCCTCCTTCACGCCCTTGATGGTGTCGGGCAGATCATCGAACGCGAAGACCTTCACGGCGCCCTTCTTGGCTCCGAACTCCTTGGTCGCCATGACCTTGGACACCGCCGGGCCGCCGACCTGGCTCACGCCGAAGATGCCCTTGAGCGCCGGATGGCCGCGGAAGATGGTCTCGGTGACCGAGACGGCCTTGGCCAGGTCGTCTTCGGTGCCCTCGGTGGCCACGATCTTGATCTTCGGATACTTGGCCAGCGACTTCTTGATGCCGTCGATGCGCTCGTTGAGGTTCACGGCGCCAAGCTGGCCGGTGATGATGGCCACTTCACCCTCGCCACCGATGGCCTTGGCCATCGATTCGCCCATCGTCTCGCCCGCGGCCGAATTAATCGTGCCGATGTACATCGAACGGCCGCTGTTGGGCGAATCCGAGTCGAAGGTCAGGACCTTGATGCCGCTGGCCATGGCCTTCTTGATCGCCGCCTCGACCGACTTCGGCTCGTTGACCGAGATGGCGATGCCGTCCACCTTCTTCGAGATCAGGTCTTCGAGGATGCGAACCTGCGTCGAGCCCTGCGTGTTCTGTGGGACAACCCACTGGTATTGCACGCCGAGCTTGTCGGCTTCGGCCTTGGCGCCGTTGTTGCAATCGTCGAAGAACGGCACGGCAACCTTCGGGATGACGGCGATCTTGATGTCCTTGAGGTCCTTCGCGGTGGCGTTCATCTGCACCGCCAACGAAAGCGGAAGCGCCATCAAGGAAGCCTGGAACAGCGACAGAAGTTTCTTCATGAGGTTTTCTCCGGGTGTTGATTGAGTGATGCCCTTTCGAGCATGAAAACGGGTTGAGTGGGATGCAGCTTCGGTCTGTCTTGCTGGGTCAACGCTCCTTTCTGCCATGGCGCCACACGTCGATGCTCACGGCAATCAGGATGACGCCGCCAGTGATGGTCTGCTGTGCATACGTGTTGATGTTCATGAGAACCACCCCGTTGGCGATGATCCCGGTCAATGCCGCGCCGAGGATCGCGCCTTGCACGCTGCCGACACCACCCGAGAGACTCGCGCCGCCGATGACGGCTGCCGCGATGACGTCGAGCTCGATGCCGAACCCTGACGCGGGTTCGGCCGACAGGTAGCGCGAGAAGGCGACGATGCCGGCAATCGCCGAGATCGCGCCCGCCAGCGTGTAGACGAAGAGTTTGACGCGCGAGGTGTTGACGCCGCTCAGCCACGCGGCCTGCTCGTTGCCCCCGGTCGCATAGACATGGCGGCCAAACGTCGTGAACCTCATGATCACGGAGAACGCCGTCGCGAGCACCAGCATGATGATCACCGGCGCCGGCACAAGACCGACATAACCCTGGCCGATGGCGTTGAAGACCTCCGGCGTATCGGGTGTGACGGGAACGCCGCGGGTCACGATGTACATCAGCCCGCGGCCGATACTCAAGGTGCCCAGCGTCGCGATGAACGGTGGCAACCGTCCGGCGGTAACGAGCAGGCCGTTGGTCAAGCCGAAGACGAAGCCGACGCCCAGCCCGAATGACACGCAGACGACGGTTGGAAACCCGTTCTGGAAGGCCAGCGCGGTGACAAGGCCGGACAGACCCATCACGGAACCGACCGACAGGTCGATGCCGCCGGTGACGATCACCATGACCATGCCAACTGACATGATGGCGGTCAACGAAAACGAACGAAAGACGCCCATCAGGTTGTCCGTCGTCAGGAAGTACGGCGTGACCAGCGCTATGCCTGCGCTCACCAGCAGGAGTGCCAGCAGCACGCTCATCTCCTGTGCGCGCAGCAAGCCGAGCAAGACACGCGGGAGCGAAAGTGCGCTCCAGCGACTCGGCGATGTCGATCCAACTTCCACAGTGTCTCCTCGGGGTCTGGCTGCAGCGCGCCGCGACCCTGCTGGCTGGGCCGCTCAGCGCATGGGACGCGCCTGCCAAACTCACGCTTCTTCGAACGGAAACGAATTCACCGAGGTCACAATGTAGGATCGAACCTGATGCAGCGAGCGACCAGCAATTCAAACTATCGTTAACCTGAAGTCAACAATGCACGCGCCATGGGCACCCCCATCCAACCCGCTGATCTGGGTTTCTTCTCGACCCTGGTTGCTTCCGGGAGTTTGAGCGCTGCGGCGCGCGAGCTGGGCATCACGACGTCCGCGGTCAGCAAGCATCTGGCACAGATGGAGGAGCGCCTGGGCGTGGCGCTGGTGCACCGCACGACGCGACGCATGGCCATGACGCCCGAGGGCGAGATCTGTCTCGAACACGGCCGCCGGATCCTCAGCGAGATCGACGAACTCGGGCAATTGCTAGGCGACGCCAGGGTGGTCCCCAAGGGTCTGTTGCGGGTCAACGCCACGCTTGGCTTCGGCCGCCGCGAAGTCGCGCCAATCATCTCTCGCTTTGTGCTCGAACATCCGCAGGTCGAGGTGCAGTTGCAGCTCTCGGTCAACCCGCCGCTACTGGCGGACGACGCCTTCGATGTCTGCGTGCGCTTTGGCGAGCCACCAGACTCGCGCGCGGTTGCGCGCCGCATCGCGACGAACCGGCGGCTGCTATGCGCGTCGCCCACCTACCTGTCGCGCCACGGGTACCCCAAGACGCCGCGCGACCTGGCGGCACACAATTGCATCGGTATCCGCCAGGGCGACGAGGCGCATGGCGTCTGGCGGCTCGGAGTCGGGTGCGCCGGCAACCGGCGCACCGAGGCCGTGAAGGTACGCGGCAATCTGGTCACGAACGACGGCGAGATCGCCGTCAACTGGGCGCTCGCGGGGCACGGCATTCTTATGCGCGCGGAGTGGGACATCGCCGATCATCTGCGCAGCGGGCGGCTGGTGCAGGTCCTCTCACAGTACGAAACTCCAGACGCCGACATCTTTGCCGTGTACCCGCAGCAGCGCCAGCACTCGACGCGTGTCCGTGCCTTCGTGGACTTCCTGGCGCAATCGCTGCAGCGGACCTGATGCCGCCGCGGGGTCAACCATTACCCCTGTCGCGGAATCCCCGCGCGCCGGTCGGTCATGAATCGGTGTTCTGGCAAGCCGCGCCACCCAGGGTTGACCGAAAACACACCGCCGGCGTTCGGTTCGGCGCGCAGCGTTTGGCCATCTAGCCCCAATACTCGTCACTTACTCGAAGCGGCCAGTTGCTCATCTTTCGTTTGACGCCGCGCGGATTGCGCCGCCCGCGGCGACAGGCGACGCGCTCCTGCAGGATTTCCTCGAGCACGCGCTCATGGAAGGCTTTTCTCTGCTGAGGGGGAAATAGCGTTGAAGGCGGGGAGTTTGCGCCGCACGACGCGCACCGCGTGCAAGAACGACAGCCGGTCGGGATCGACGTTTGCCTTCAGCGCCGCCTCGTGCATCAGCGCGCGCACCGCGAAGTGCGCCATCAAAAGCCCGTAGAACTCCTGGCGCACCAGGTCCGCCGTCTTGCTGCGCAAGACGATCCTGGCCCCGCGCAGATGGGTCTTGAGCTCGTCGAGTGCGCATTCGATCTCCCAGCGCTCGTGGTACAGCGCGGCCAGCTCCTGTGCGGGTGCTTGCTGTTGGGTCCAGCACGCTGCTCACCAGGCGATAGCGCGGCAAAGAACTGGTGCTTCAGGTTGACCGCGATCCCTGCATCCCAGCTCTTGGGGGTAGTCTCGTCGATGCTGTGGCGACGGTCGTTGGCGGCGTTGTTCAGAAGCACCGTAATCGGGCCGAAGTGCTGGCGCACCTGCTCGATGGCAGCGTTGAGCGCCACGATGTCGGTCAAGTCCGCGGTGATGAACTTGGGCGGGGTGTAGGTGCCGGACAGTGCAGCGGCCAGCGCGTGGCCAGCAGGCTCGTCGATGTCGATGAAGACCACTCGTGCGCTCTGGGCGGCGAACTGTGCGACCAGCGTGGCGCCGATTCCGGTAGCGCCACCCGTCACGAGCACCGTGCGTGTGGCTAAGCTTGGGTAGCGGGCGTATATAGGCATTAGGACTCGATTGGAACTGGTGGTGGCAATACCATTAGCGTAAGGCAAGCGACGGGATGGAAAGCATGACCCGGGAATCGCGGTGCCGATGCGAGTTGCGCCACTTCCCGCCTTCGCTGAGGAGATATTGACGATGACCCCTACTGCCCTCACCTCCGGATCCGTTGCTGTCGTCACCGGCGGCGCTGCCGGTATCGGCCTCGCCGCCGCCAAGCGGTTCGCCGAGCTCGGACTGCGCCTCTGTATCGCCGACCTTGGCGCGGACCGGCTCGTCCGCGCCGCCGAAGCGGTCGCTCTCGTAGGGGCGAACGAGGCCGCAGACGTGATGACCATGGAGACCGACGTCAGCCGCATCGACGACCTGCGCCGGCTGGAGCGGGCAGTTCACAATCGCTTCGGCGGCACGGATGTGCTGATGAACAACGCTGGCATCCAGCCCGGCAGCGCCATGTTCGGGCCCGCCGACATCTGGGAACGGGTGCTCGCCGTCAATCTGTGGGGCGTCATTCGCAGTACGCAGGTATTCGTGCCCGCCATGATCAAGCGCGGACGATCCGGTCTGGTCATCAACACGGGGTCGAAGCAAGGCATCACCACGCCTCCCGGCGATCCGGCCTACAACGTGGCCAAGGCTGGCCTGAAGGCCTTCACCGAGGCGCTGCAGCACGAGCTCCGCAACACTCCGAACTGCCGGATAAGCGCGCATTTGCTGATCCCGGGTTTCGTGTTCACGGAACTCACCGCTCGGGGTCGCACGGAAAAACCGGCCGGCGCCTGGACGCCGGAGCAGACGGTCGACTTCATGATGGAGCGGCTGGAGGCCGGTGACTTCTACATTCTCTGCCCCGACAACGACGTGCCTCGTTCACTCGACGAAAGACGCATCCTATGGGCCGCGGGCGATCTGGTTGAGAACCGGCCGCCGCTGTCGCGATGGCACCCGGAGTACGCAAAGGCGTTCGAAGCCTTTAGTCGGAAGACCGGCTGAGCGATGGCTTCCGGTCCCGCAACGATCGATACAACTCTGGCCCAGACAGACCAGGGGCGGCGCAGCTTCCTCCCTAGGGGCCCAAGCCGCCGAGTCCCGCTGTTCGCTGGCGGCCAGCGGTCAAGAACTGCGGCAGCTGGCGAGGGCCCGGCGCGGCCGAAGAATCGCGTTACGGGTTGATTCTGATCGTCCGCTTCCGGGCCTCGAATTGAACGCGGCGTACTTCCGGAATGGGTCGGCGGCGCCAGTTCGCCCCCACGAACTGCAGACGTTCGACAAGCCTTCGATGCCTGCTGGCATGACAGGTCGTTGAACGACCCCTTTGGAGATCTGGTCTCTGGAAGGCGGACTGCAGGCTGCGTCTGCTGTACCTTGGAAGGACCAGTCGTTGGCGCCGCGATTTTCTGGCTGCTTGGATGACTGGTAGTGGCCGGGACTGTGAGTCCACAGCTGCGCCGGTGAGCTGTCTTTCGATGCTGGAACCTCACCGGCCAAGGGCAGCTTTCAGCAACCGTGGTGAATTCACACTCCCGGCCAGAAGCGGACAGCGACGGTGTCGGCTTTCGCCTTGTGCGACTCAGCTAGTCCAGTTCGGACTGCAAATCCGAGTAGTTCGGTTCGACCCCGGTCCGCGCCTCCATAGCTAGGTGCGCTTACGGCACAACGGAAAACAGCCAGGACGGCGTTGCGGATGCCCTCGGGCGTCGTCGCGTGGGCGGCGACCTTGCGCTTTGCGCGATGGGCCTCCTGCACGACGACTTCCATCTCGGCGATCGTGAGCGTCGGCTCGCTCCAGTCGGCGTAGATCTTGATCAGGTCGGCGCCGCGGCCGAGTTGCTCGCGCACGGCGCGCCTGGCCTCCTCGACACCGCTGACCATCTGCGCACCCGTCGGGAACGCGGCGAGATCGGCGGAGGTCCTGAACGGAAAGTACTGACCGACCGCGGCGATTCCTCGCGTCGCCACCTGCATGCGGGGACCTTCGACCAGACCCTCGCGGATCGCATTGCGCAGCGCGACATCGGCGTAGCCAGAACCCTCGTTCTCGACGTCGCGCACGCTCGTGAACCCGGCTT
>JADGRJ010000034.1 GCA_017881025.1 Rhizobacter sp.
CCCAGCGCGCGACCGGGTCGACGGCCGGCGCGGCGCCCGAATGGCCGACGCGCACGAGCGCGAGCGCCGCCGGCGCAGCGACGATGCCGGGCGCGTCGGACGCCAGCGCGAAGGCGAGCGCCGACAGCGCGCAGTGCTCGCCGCCATGGGCGACGCGCGACGCCGGGCCGTGCGCGGGCGTCGGGTCGTCGGCCGGTATCGACCCGTCGCCATGCGCGTGCTGGGCATGCTCCGCGTGCTGCGCGTGCTGCGCATGCTGCGCGTGTTGCTCGTGCTGCGCGGGCTCGTGGTGATGCCCGCCGGCGCTGGCCGGGGCCGTCGTGGCCGACCGCGCACGAAGCATGGACGTGTCGACGCCGTAGACGTCGCACACCTCGGCCGTCGCCTTGCCCTGCAGCCCGGCGGCGGCGCTGGCGAGCAGCGGCACCGCGCTCTTCAGGAGCAGCGCGGCGACGAACAGCCAGGACGTCAGGCGGGAAGCGACTCGGCGTCGATGCACCGACCGATTGTCGCGGCGCTGGCGCCGGCGCGCCGCGTTCGATAATGGGCCATGAGCATCCAGACCGACGAGTTCGCGCCCGGCCTGCCGTCGTCGCGCGGCGCCGGCACCGCGGTCCGGGTCGTCAGCGGCGTGCCGGGCTCGCCCAACGAGGAGGCGATCGAGCGCGCGCTCCGGCCCAAGGGCCTCGCCGAGTACGTCGGGCAGGCGAAGGCGCGCGAGCAGCTCGAGATCTTCATCGGCGCGGCGAAGATGCGCGGCGAGGCGATGGACCACGTGCTCCTGTTCGGCCCGCCCGGCCTAGGCAAGACGACGCTCTCGCACATCATCGCCGCCGAGCTCGGCGTCAACCTGCGCTCGACCTCGGGGCCGGTGCTCGAAAAGCCCAAGGACCTCGCCGCCATCCTCACCAACCTCGAGAAGAACGACGTCCTCTTCATCGACGAGATCCACCGCCTCTCGCCGGTCGTCGAGGAGATCCTCTACCCGGCGCTCGAGGACTACCAGATCGACATCATGATCGGCGAGGGCCCGGCGGCGCGCTCGATCAAGCTCGAGCTGCAGCCGTTCACGCTGATCGGCGCGACGACGCGCGCCGGCATGCTCACCAACCCGCTGCGCGACCGCTTCGGCATCGTCGCCCGGCTCGAGTTCTACAGCGCCGAGGAGCTGGCGCAGATCGTGCGCCGCTCGGCCGGGCTGCTCGACGTGCCGCTCGACGCCGAAGGCGGCTTCGAGATCGCGCGCCGCTCGCGCGGCACGCCGCGCGTCGCCAACCGGCTGCTGCGGCGCGTGCGCGACTTCGCCGACATGAAGGGCGACGGCACGATCACCAAGCCGCTCGCCGACAAGGCGCTGGCGATGCTCGACGTCGACCTGCACGGCCTCGACGTCATGGACCGAAAGCTCCTCGAGGCGGTGATCCATCGCTTCGACGGCGGCCCGGTCGGCCTCGACAACGTCGCTGCCGCGATCGGCGAAGAGCGCGACACGATCGAGGACGTGATCGAGCCGTTCCTGATCCAGCAGGGCTTCCTGCAGCGAACGCCGCGCGGCCGCGTGGCGACGCTCGCCGCCTACCGCCACCTCGGCGTCGCGCCGCCGAAGAGCAGCGGCGGGCTGTTCGCCGAAGGCGCGCCATGACATCACGAGTCGAGCGCCTGCGTTCGCGTCTCGGCCCGCTCCTCGTCGTCGTCACGACCCTAGTCGCAGCTTCGAACACGCACGCCATCGCGCCGACTTTTCGCGTCGAGGTGCACGCACTGCCGACCCTGACGCTGGCGCAGGTGCTGGCCGGCACGCAGGAGGGAGCGTCGGCCGCGACGATCGCCGGCGAGCTGCGCCTGCCCTTCGTCGCTGCCGCGCGCATGCCGGCGGTCGTCATGCTGCACGGCGACGCAGGCGCCGTCGCCAACCAGGTGGCCTGGATCGAGGAGCTGAACGCGATCGGCATCGCCGTCTTCACGCTCGACAGCTTCAGCGGCCGCGGCGCCATCGCCAGCGAGGCCAGCCTCGGTTCCATGCCCAATTCGATCAGCGGCCTGGCCCGGATCGTCGATGCCGAGCGTGCGCTCGCGCTGCTCGCTGTACATCCGCGCATCGACCCGGCGCGCATCGCCGTGATGGGCTTTTCATCGGGCGGCAACACCGTGCTGGCGGCCGCGCAGACCCGCTTCGCGTCGGGCTTCGGCCAGGCCGGCGTCGGCTTCGCCGCCTACATCGCGCTCTACCCCGACTGCAATCTCCGCTACCTCGGCGAGACCAAAACGGAGCCGGGGCCGCAGCGCATCTTCATCGGCGAGGCCGACGTGCTCACCGCGGCCGACGCCTGCGTGCGCCTCGTCGATCGCCTGCGCCGCGCCGGCGCCGACGCGGCCATCACCGTCTACCCCGGCGCCCACCACGGCTTCGACAACGTCGCCGCTCGCGAGCTGACGCGCATTCCCGACCTTCCCAACGCAGCGCGTTGCAACCTCGAGGAAGTGGCCGACGGGAAGATCGTCAACGTCGATACCGGCCGCGAGCTCGCCGACCAGGACCGCTGCGTGGGCAAAGGCCTGATCGCGGGCTATGACGCCGCCGCCGATGCCGCGACCAAGGCCGCCGTCAAGGCGCTGCTGAGCGAACGCTTCGGCCTCGGGCGCTAGCGCGCCGGGCCGCCGGCGTCAAATCAGGTCTTCGTTCGCCAGCCGGTGGTAGCGCACCGCGCACAGGGCATGAAACCGCTTCGCGACCTCGACGATGCGCTGCACGGCGCCATCGTCGGGCGCATGGACAATCAACCAGCCGGCGCCCTGCTCGGCGAACGCCAGATAACGGCGCATCAAGGTGATCTCGTAGCCGAAACCGGCGGCCTCGCTGACGGTCTGCACGCGCTCGCGCAGCCGCGGTGTGGCTTCCTCGGCCCGGTAGACGAGGATGTCCTCCTCGACGCTGCCGGCGGCGCGCAGTGCCGCGACCGCCTCGGCCGTCACGGCATCGTCCTTGAAGGCGAGAACGACATGGCCGACCGGATTCAGGATGCCGGTGGTGTTGCGGATGTCTTCCTTGGTCAAGCGCTTCGCGGACATGTCGACGACTCCTGGGTGTGCTTCCGCGAGGCTACGCCACGGCGCCGCGAAGCTCAGGTCATTGTCTCCTGCGGCGCTGCTGCCACGCGAGCAGCTCGCCGACGAAGCCGCGCCTGAAGGCGACGACGCAGACGACGAAGATGACGCCGATGATGACCGTGACCCACTCGCCGACGCGGTCGGAGAGCAGGTTCTGCAAGCCGATGATCGTGAACGCGCCGAGCACCGGCCCGGCGAAGGTGCCCATGCCGCCGAGCAGGGTCATCAGCACGACCTCGCCCGAGAGCGACCAGTGCGCGTCGGAAAGCGTCGCGAAGCCGAGCACCAGCGTCTTGAGCGAGCCGCCCAGGCCCGACAGCGCGGTCGACAGGACGAAGGCGAGGAGCTTGTAGCGGTCGACGTCGTAGCCGAGCGAGATGGCGCGCGGCTCGTTCTCGCGGATCGCCTTCAGCACCTGCCCGTAGGGCGAGTGGACGATGCGGCGGATGAACGTGAAGACGGCGATGAACACGACCAGGACGACGAAGTACATGACGACGTCGTCGGGCACCGGGATGACGCCGAACAGCTTGTCGTGCGGCGCGCCGGCGAGCGGCAGGAGGCCGAGCAGCTTGCCGCGCGGAACGCCCTGAAGGCCGTCCTCGCCGCCGGTGACCGAGCGCCACTGCAGGAAGACGAAGTAGGTCATCTCGGCGAGCGCCAGCGTCGTCATCGCGAAGTAGATGCCCTGGCGACGGATCGCGATGAAGCCGACGACGAGGCCGAGCAGAGCCGAGACGACGACGCCGGCGACAACGCCGAGCTCGGGCGGCCAGCCCTCGGAGCGGACCAGCCAGCCGGTCGTGTAGGCGGCGGTCGCGAAGTACGCCGCGTGGCCGAACGAGAGCAGCCCGGTGTAGCCGAGCAGCAGGTTGAAGGCGCAGGCGAAGATGGCGTAGCAGAGCGCCGTCATCACGAACACCGGATAGAGGCCGATGAACGGCGCCGCGACGAGCACCGCCAGGCCGACGGCCAGGCCGAAGTGGGCCAGCCGCGACGTGTCGGGGGCGGTCGTCACCAGCGGCGCGGCGGCGATGGCGTCGCTCATCAGGCCTCCTTGCCGAACAGGCCCGCAGGCCGGACCATCAGGACGATCGCCATGATGACGAAGACGACGATGCTCGAGGCTTCGGGGTAGAACACCTTGGTCAGCCCCTCGACCAGGCCGAGCGCGAGGCCGGTGATGATCGAGCCCAGGATCGAGCCCATGCCGCCGATCACGACGACGGCGAAGACGACGATGATGAGGCTCGAGCCCATCAGCGGCGTCACCTGGATGATCGGCGCGGCGAGCACGCCGGCGATCGCCGCCAGGGCCGCGCCTCCGGCGTAGGTGAGCGTCACCATCAGCGGCACGTTGATGCCGAAGGCCTGCACCAGCGCCGGGTTCTCGGTGCCGGCGCGCAGGGTCGCGCCGAGGCTCGTCCGCTCGATCAGGAACCAGGTGCCGAGGCAGATCGTCAGCGACGCGACGACGACCCAGGCGCGGTAGTTGGGCAGGACCATGAAGCCGAGGTCGGTCGAGCCGGCGAGCAGCTCGGGCTTGTCGTACGACTGCCCCGAGACGCCGAAGGAATAGCGCAGGATCCCTTCGGCGATGAGTGCCAGGCCGAAGGTGAGGAGCAATCCGTAGATCGGGTCGATCTTGTACAGGTGGCGCAGGAACAGCCGCTCGATCGCGACGCCGAGCGCGCCGATGACGATCGGCGCGACCAGCAGCGCGGCCCAGTAGTTGATGCCGAGCTTGTCCATGCCGATCCAGGCGACGTACGCGCCCAGCATGTAGAGCGCGCCGTGGGCGAAGTTGACGATGCCGAGCAGGCCGAAGATGACCGCCAGGCCGAGGCTCAGCATCGCGTAGAACGAGCCGTTGACGAGGCCGAGCGTGAGCTGACTCAGGAAGACCTGCATCGTCTTGGCTCCGCTCGTCGCCGGCTCTTCGCTTCGCTTACTTCCAGAGGGCGCACTTCGTCTCGGCCTTGGTCGTCCAGGCCGTCTCGCCCTTGAAGGTCTCGGCGATGTTGTAGTAGTCCCAGGGCTCGGTCGACTTGTCCGGCGACTTGACCTGCATCAGGTACATGTCGTGGATCATGCTGCCGTCGTCGCGGATCCAGCCGCCCTTGGCGTACATGTCGTTGATCTTGGTCTTCTTCATCTGCGCCAGGACCTTGTCGGCGTCGTCGGTGCCGGTCGCCTTGACGGCTGTCAGGTACTGCAGCGCCGCGGAGTAGTCGGCGGCCTGGATCGACGACGGCATGCGCTTGAACTTGTCGAAGAACTTGCGGCTCCAGGCGCGCGACTCGGCGTCGCGGTTCCAGTACCAGCTGTCGGTGAGGTACATGCCCTGCGTCGCCTTCAGGCCGAGCGAGTGCACGTCGTTGATGAACATCAGCAGGCCCGCGAGCTTCATCGTCTTGGTGATGCCGAATTCGTTGGCGGCCTTGATCGAATTGATCGTGTCGCCGCCGGCGTTGGCCAGGCCGAGGATCTGCGCCTTGCTCTGCTGCGCCTGCAGCAGGAACGACGAGAAATCGCTCGCCGACAGGGGATGGCGGACCGAGCCCACGACCGTGCCGCCGGCCGCCTTGACGACCGCCGCGGAGTCGTTCTGCAGCTGCGAGCCGAAGGCGTAGTCGGCGGTCAGGAAGTACCAGCTCTTGCCGCCGGCCTTGACGACCGCGTTGCCGGTGCCCTTGGCGAGCGCGGTCGTGTCGTAGGCGTAGTGCACGGTGTACGGTGAGCACTGCTCGTTGGTGAGGGCCGAGCTCGCGGCGCCGATGGCGATGAAGAGCTTCTTCTTCTCCTGCGCGACCTTGGCCATCGCCAGGCTCGTGCCCGAGTTGGTGCCGCCGATCAGCATGTCGACGCCTTGCGTGTCGAACCACTCGCGCGCCTTGGCGCCGGCGACGTCGGGCTTGTTCTGGTGGTCGGCGACGAGCACCTCGACCTTCTTGCCCGCGACCGAGCCGCCCATGTCGGCGATCGCCATGCGGATGGCTTCGGCGCCGGCCGGGCCGTCGATGTCGGCGTAGAGGCCGGACAGATCGCTGATGAAGCCGATCTTGATCGTGTCGCCGGAAATCTGCGCTTGCGCAGAGGCGCCGAACATCGTCGCCAGGGCGAGCGTGCAGGCGGGAACGAGCTTCTTGAGTTTCATGGTGTCTCCATTGTCGGAAAGGGAAAGGAAGCGAAAGGCGTCAGACGCCGAGGTATTCGTGCAGGCGCGCCATGCGCTCGGGCAGTTCGGCCTGCGTGAACTGCTGGATGACGCGGCCATGTTCCATGACCAGGAAGCGGTCGGCGAGCGGCGCTGCGAAGCGGAAATTCTGCTCGACCATGACGATCGTGTAGCCCTGCTCGCGCAGGCCGTGAACGACCTCGCCGAGCTTCTGGACGATCACCGGCGCAAGCCCTTCGGAGATCTCGTCGAGCAGCAGCAGGCGGGCGCCCGTGCGCAGGACGCGCGCGACCGCGAGCATCTGCTGCTCGCCGCCCGACAGGCGCGTGCCCTGGCTCGAGGCGCGCTCCTTCAGATTCGGGAACATCGCGTAGATCTGATCGAGGCTGAGGCCGCTGTCGCCGAGCGTCGGCGGCAGCATCAGGTTCTCTTCGGCCGACAGGCTCGAGAAGATGCCGCGCTCTTCCGGGCAGTAGCCGATGCCGAGGCGGGCGATGCGATGGGTCGCGAGGTGGGTGGTCTCGGTGCCATGGACCTTGACCGATCCCTTGCGCGAGCCGATCAGGCCGAGGATCGCACGCAGGGTGCTCGTCCGGCCGGCGCCGTTCCTGCCGAGCAGCGTGACGACCTCACCCTCGTCGACGTGGAAGTCGACGCCGTGCAGGACGTGCGACTCGCCGTACCAGCCGTGCAGGTTGCTCACCTCGAGGAAGCGCGTCGCCATCAGTGGCTTCCCGCGAGCTCGGCCTGCGGCGTTCCCATGTACGCCTCGATCACCGCCGGGTTCTTCGAGACCTCTGCGTAGGGCCCCTCGGCGAGCGTGGCGCCGCGGGCGAGAACGGTGATCGTGTCGGCGATCGAAGCCACGACGCTCATGTTGTGCTCGACCATGAGCACGGTCCGGCTGGCGGCGACCTTCTTGATCAGCAAGCGGATGCGGTCGACGTCCTCGAGGCCCATGCCCTGCGTCGGCTCGTCGAGGAGCATCAGCGTCGGGTCCATCGCCAATGTCGTCGCGATCTCGAGCGCGCGCTTCCTGCCGTAGCTGAGCTCGACCGCCGGCAGACTGGCGTACGCCTCGAGGTCGACCAGATGAAGCAGCGAAAGCGCCTCGGCGTCGAGCGAGCCCAGCGTCGACTCCGAGCGCCAGAAGTGAAACGACGTGCCGACCTTTCTCTGCAAGGCGACGCGAACGTTCTCGAGCACCGACAGGTGGCCGAACACGGCCGAGATCTGGAACGAGCGGACGACGCCACGGCGGGCGATCGCCGCCGGCTTCTCGTGCGTGATGTCGGTGCCGGCGAAGACGATCCGGCCCGAGGTCGGCGTCAGGAACTTGGTGAGCAGGTTGAAGCAGGTCGTCTTGCCGGCGCCGTTCGGGCCGATCAGCGCGTGGATCGCGCCGCGACGAACGCGCAGGTTGACCTTGTCGACCGCGACGAATCCCTTGAACTCCTTCGTGAGATCGTGCGTCTCCAGGATCAATTCGCCGCCGCTCATCGACAGACTTTCGCGCTGCGCGCTGCGGTATTCGCCTCGGGAACGGCCCGACGGCTCATTGCACCGCCTCGCCGCCGAGGCGTTGCGTCAGGCGGCGCGCGACGTCGAGCGCGGCGTCGCGGTGGCGCGCCCCCCGGTCGCTGCCGAGCTGCGCCTTGTTGATGCAGACGGCGACCGCCGCGACCGCGTCGCCGGAAGCTTCGAACACCGGCGCACCGAAAGAGTAGACGCCTTCGCGAACCGCCTCGTCGTCGATGCTGTAGCCGCGCTTCCTGGTCAGCGCGAGTTCCTTCAGCAGCGCCTCGACGTCGCGCGGCCCCTTGTGGGTGAGCCGGGTCGCGAGCTGGCCGGTGAAGCGGCGCCGGACCTCGTCGGCCGGCAGCTGCGCGAGCATCGCCTTGCCGCTGCCCGAGAGATAGGCCGGCAAGCGCATGCCGACGTTGAAGGCGAGGCCGAGCGGCCGCGCGCTGTTGCGGACGGCGACGTAGAGCGCCTCGTTGCCCGACAGCACCGAGAGCAGCACCGTCTCCTCGGGGGCGATGCCGCTCGTCCCCCAGAGGGCGTTGAACTCCTGGGCGACGTCGGTGCCGGCGACGAAGGCCTCGGCGAGGCCCATCACGCCCGGGCCGATCAGGAACGAGCCGTCGGCCTGGCGCCGCAGGTAGCCGAAAGAGACCAGTGTCGTGCACAGTCCGTGGACGCTGCTCTTGGGCAGCGCCAGCTCGCTCGACAAGCGCGCCAGCGTCATCGGCTCGCGGCCGCGCGCCAGCCGGTCGAGCAGCGTGAGGGCACGCGCGACCGCCGGCACCAGCGTCGCGACGGGCGCGCGCTCGCGGGGGAAAGGGAGGGCGTAGTGGGCAGCGAAGGACATGAACGCGCGGGATCGCTCGGCGGGTGAAGACGAAGGGCAAAAGCCACCGTTCATCTGGCTGAACCCGTTTCAGCAAGCAGGACGCGGAGTCTAGGCAAGGAGACACCCTCCGGGACCTTCCGGGGTCGCCGAACCCGGGTTAGTCCTGTGAGCGTTTGCCCTGAGCGCCGCGCCGCGCGCACCGCGGCGGTGTGAACAAGGTCACTCGGCGGAAGCGGGTTCCTCACTCGTCGTCCGGGGGCGGCGTCGCGAGACTGGCGACCGGCCAGACATGAAGCGTTCGCGTCTGCCATCCCAGGAGCCCATCATGAAATCGATGTACGACGATCTCGCCACCGCCCTCGTCAGCGCGACACTGTGCCTCGCCACCGCGTCCATGTTCGTGGTCGTCTTCGCGACCCTGACCTGACCGGCGACGACCCCTGGCGACATCGGCCCGGACCATGCGCGCGATCTCCTCGCCGCAGCGTGCCCTGGCAAGCCGCGTCGTCGCCGTGCTCGCGGTGGCTCTGGCGATCGGCCTCGCCGGCTGCGCCGGGTTGCCCGTCCCGGTCGAGCGGCAGGAATCGCACGCGATCGGCGACGTCGCCGGCACGTCGCTGGCGCAGACCGCCGCCGCGTCGAGGCCCGGCGACGCGCGCGATCTGTCCGGCTTTCGCCTGCTGCCCGAGGGCGACGACGCGCTCGAGGCGCGCATCGCCTTGATCCGGCGCGCCGAGAAATCGGTCGACGTCCAGTACTACCTGATCGCCAACGACCGCACCGGACGCCAGTTCCTGGCCGAGCTGGCCGCCGCCGCGGCGCGCGGCGTTCGCGTCCGCGTTCTCGTCGACGACCTCTACGCCATCCGCGAGGACGCCCTCTTCGCCGCCCTCGCCGGCCAACCCGGCTTCGAGCTGCGCCTGTTCAACCCGCTGCCGGTGCGCGGTGGCAGCTTCGCGTCACGCGTCGCCTTCTCGGCGCACCAGTTCTCGCGAATCAACCATCGCATGCACAACAAGCTGCTGATCGCCGACAACAGCTTCGCGATCACCGGCGGCCGCAACATCGGCGACGAGTACTTCGACCGCAGCGGCGCCGCCCACTTCATCGACATGGACCTGCTGTCATCGGGCGGCGCCGTCGCCGCGCTGTCGTCGCTGTTCGACGAGTTCTGGAACTCGCCCTACGCCTATCCGGTCGAAAGCCTGCTTCGCGCGCGCCAGCGCGAGGACGCCGCGCGCGGCGCTTCGCCGGCGCCTGCGCCGGCCGAGCCCGACAGCGCCGACGACGCGTCGCCATTCGAGCCGGGATCGCTCGCCGACGAGCTCGCGGGCGGCCGCGTTGCCCTGCGCTTCGCCGCCGCGCGCGTCATCGCCGACCGGCCGGCGCAGATCGCCGACAACGACCGCTCGCGCCCCGATGGCCCGGTCATGCGAGCCCACCTCGAGCTGCTCGGCTCGGCGCGTTCGAGCATCCTGGTCGCGACGCCGTACTTCGTCCCCGGTCCCGGCGGCCTCGCCGCGCTGCGCGAGGCGCGCGCGAAAGACGTTCGCTTCACGGTGCTGACCAACTCGCTGGCGACGACCGACGAGCCGCTGGTCCACTTCGGCTACGCGCGCTACCGCATGGGCATGCTCAGGCTCGGCGTCGAGCTGCACGAGCTGATGCCGACACTGGAGGCGCCCGCCCCCGGCGACGACGCGGGCGAGCGGCACGGCGCCTCGCTCGGCCGGCTGCACGCCAAGCTGGTCGTCGTCGACGATCGCTGGGTCTCGATCGGCTCGATGAACATGGACCGCCGCTCGGCGCGCAGCAACACCGAGTCGACGATCCTGATCGACGACCCCGTGCTCGCCGGCGAGGCTTCCGCCTTCCTCGAGCGAGGCCGCGTCACCAGCAGCTACGCGCTGCGCCTCGGCGACCGCGGCAAGCGCGTCGAGTGGATCGACCGCGAGGGCGACAGCGTCCTGCGCGCCGAGCCGCGCCGCGCCGGCGGCTCCGGCCTGAAGCCGCGCCTGGCGTCGTTCTTCGTCTCCGAAGAGATGCTGTGACGCCGGCGGGCGCGCCCTAGCGCGCCGCCGGGAGCTTTCTCAGGATGACATGGCGCCCGTCGCGAACCGCGACGTAGCCGCCGGTCGTCAGTTCCTTCATGACCCGGTTGACCATCTCGCGCGACGAGCCGACGCGATCGGCGATGTCCTGCTGGGTCAGCTTCTCGCGCACGACGCGCTCTTCGCCGACCGGATCCGAGAGCTCCATCAGGAGCCGCACCATGCGGCCGTAGACGTCCTGCAGCGCCAGGCTCTTCACCTGCTCGGTGAGGCGGCGCACCATGCGCGTCAGCTTCTGCGTCAAGTGGAGGGCGAACTCCGGGTGCTGCGCCAGGAAGGCGGGCAGCTGCGCCGCCTGGACGACGCAGCATGTCGTCGCCTCGAGTGTCTTCACCGACGCCGAGCGCGGCGTACCGTCGAGCGACAGCTCGCCGACGTATTCGCCCGGCCCGTGCTCGGAGAGGACGACGTCGCGGCCCTCGGGCGAGCTCGCGTAGGCACGCAACCGCCCCTCGAGGACGATGTAGAGCGAGCCGCCCGAATCGCCTTCGTTGAGGAGGATCGTCTGGGCGCGAAACGCGCGGCTGTTGCCGTGCGCGGCGAGCGCCGCGAGCAACGAGGGCGGCAGGCGGTCTTCGATCACGGCAACGCCTGCGGTGGCGCCTGGCGCCCATAGGAGCTCCCGGCTTGCGCCGGCGACGACGCGCCCTCGCTCAGCCGGCCGACCGCCCAGAGGGCAACGCCGATGGCGAGCGCGCATGCCGCCCGCTCGAGGCCGCCGAGGGCGTGCGCGTGCCAGAGGAAGAGCGTCGTCGCGGCGAGCAAGGCGACGAACAGGACGAGCGCGAGCGCCTGCCTGCGCGGCGATGCGGCCGGGTCGTAGCGCTCGAAGGCGTCGACCGAGAACGGCGCCTTCGGCCAGCGCGCGGCGACGTCGGCCGGGCGCCAGCCCGGCGGCTTCAGCCAGACGCGCAGCTTGTCGAGCCAGCTCGTCGCGCGCCACGAATCGCGACCGAGATCGGCGTAGACCTGCAGGTTGGCGCGGATCGGGTTCCAGCTCCGGAGCGGCGCCCGCGTGCCGTAGACGCAGGGCACGGCCGGGTCCTCCTCGGCGTAGGTGCCGAAGAGGCGGTCCCAGACCAGGAACACGCCGCCGTAGTTGCGGTCGAGGTAGACGTCGTTGACGGCGTGATGGACGCGGTGGTTGCTCGGCGCGCAGAACCAGCGGTCGAACCAGCCGAGCCGGCCGACCTGCTCGGTGTGGACCCAGAACTGGTAGAGCAGGTCGATCAGCGCGACGACGGCAAAGACGAGCGGCGGAAAGCCGGCGAGCGCCATCGGCAGGTAGAAGATCCAGCCGGCGAGCCAGCCGCTCGAGGTCTGCCTGAGCGCCGTCGACAGGTTGTAGTCCTCGCTCTGGTGGTGGACGACGTGGGCGGCCCAGAACAGCGCGACGCGGTGGCCGGCGCGGTGATGCCAGTAGTAGAGGAAGTCGTAGGCGACGAGGCCGATCGCCCACGTCCACGGCGACGTCGGCGACAGGTGCCAGAGTGCGAAGCGGTCGTGGACCCAGACATAGATGCCGAGCGTCAGCAGCGCCGTGAAGACGCCGGCGATCTGGCTCATGACGCCGAGGCCGATGCTGGAGAGGGCGTCGTTGAGGCGATAGCCGGCGCGGCCGCGGGCACGGCCGATCGCGAGCTCGACGCCGATCAGCGCCAGGAAGACCGGCGTCGCCAGGACGATGATCTGCGGGCCGGTCACGGCAAGGGCTCCATCGCTTTCAACTGACGCAGCCGCGCGCCTCGATCGGCCAGACAGCGGCGACGACGCCGCCGGCCAGCCCGCCGCGCACGACGACGTAGCGGTCGTGCAGGTTGACCGTCGGATCGCAGTGGCCGGGGACGAGCCACACCGTCTCGCCGAGCGCCGGCAGGCTGGCGCGCGACGCGTCGGCGTGCAGGCGCAGGATGCCGTGCTCGTCGCCGCCGTTGGCGTAGGCGAGCTCGCGCTGCCAGACGCGCGGCGGGCCGGAGTCGAGCGCATGCGACTTGTGGCCGGCGTCGACGACCGCGTGCGCGGCGCCGCGGCTCATCACCCGGCTCTTGACGAAGAGCGCGTGCTCGAAGCGCGGCGCCCCCGGCGCGGCCGCGTTATCGGCGTAGTCGCGGTCCATGAAGAGGTAGCTGCCCGCCTGCAGCTCGCCCCAGACGCCGCTGGCGACATCGAACCCGAAGGTGCCGGTGCCTGCGCCGGTGACGAGCGGACAGGCGATGCCGGCGGCGCCGATGCTCGCCTGCGCCGCGCGCGCGAGCGACGCCGCGTGCTGCGACGCCGCCTCGCGCTCCTCGCCGCCGCGCAGGTGCTGCGCCGCGCCGTGGTACGCCTGTACGCCGGCGAAGCGCAGGCCCCCTTCGGGCGGCGCATGCGAGACGACGCGCTGCGCCAGCTGTCCGGCGGCCGCCGCCGGCGCGCCGCAGCGGCCATGGCCGACATCGACCTCGACGAAGACGTCGATCACGCTGCCGGCGGCGGCGACGGCGGCGGCGAGGCGCTCGACGCCCTCGACCGAATCGACCGCGATCGCGAGCCTGATCTTCGCGGCGAGCGCGGCGACGCGCGCCAGCTTGGCGGCATCGATCACCTCGTTCGAGATGTAGATGTCGTCGATGCCGGCGGCGGCGAGCGCCTCGGCCTCGCTCGTCTTCTGGACGCAGACGCCGGCCGCGCCGGCTGCGATCTGCAGGCGCGCGATCGTCGCGCTCTTGTGCATCTTCGCGTGCGGGCGCAGGCGAACGCCGTGGCTGCGCGCGAACTCCGCCATCGCCTGCAAGTTGCGCTCCATCGCGTCGAGGTCGACGACGAGCGCCGGCGTGTCGATCGACTCGACCGGATCGCCGGGTCGGGGCGCAGATGCAACGTTCATGTCGCCACCCGCGGCACGGTCGGGCAATCGCCTTCGCTGCCGTCGTCGAGCGGGTCGCCGTCGAGGTGCGCGGTGTCGCTCCAGCCGACCAGCGTGAAGCGCTCGCCGGTGAAGAGGAGGCGGTTGACGGTGGCGTTGCCGAGCTCCCACGAGCGCGGCGCCGCCAGGTCGAGTCCCGAGGCGGCGCGGTACAGGCAGTCGAGGACGCCGCCGTGGCTGACGACGAGGATCGTGCGGCCGCGCGAGCGCTCGGCGATTTGCGTGACCGCGGCGACGACGCGGGCGCTGAACTCGACCAGGCTTTCGCCGCCCTCGGGAGCGAACGCCGGATCGTGGCGACGCCAGCGCGCCGCGTCGGCCGGCCAGCGCGCGTCGATCTCGGCGTAGGTGTGGCCCTGGAAGATGCCGAAGCTGCGCTCGCGCAGGCCGGTGTCGGTTGCGATCGGCAGGTCGACCACCCTGGCGATCGCCTTCGCGGTGTCGAAGGCGCGCACCAGATCGCTCGCGAAGATCGCCTCGATGCCCTCGCCCGCGAGCGCCTCGGCCGCGCGCGCCGCCTGCCAGCGGCCGCGCTCGCTGAGGGCGGTGTCGAGCTGGCCCTGCATGCGCATCTGCGCGTTCCATTCGGTCTCGCCGTGACGGACGGCGACGATCCGCGTCACCTCCGCGTCGGCCATGCCGGCAGCGCCGCTCACGGACCGAGCAGCCGGCGGTTGAGCGTGTAGGTTCCCGAGTGCATCGCCTCGGCCAGGACGTTCCCGTCGATCGCCTTGCGAAGCTCGGCGCCGCCGAAGCGGCCTTCGACCGGAGCGCGCGCCAGCGACAGCGCGTAGAGCGTGAACACGTAGTGGTGGACGAGCGAGTCGTTCCACGGCGGATACGGCCCGTCGTAGCCGAAGTAGTCGCCGGCCAGCGCCGGATCGCCGGCGAACCAGCCGGTGAAGTCGTTGACGCCCTGGCGCGCGCCTTCGAACCCCGGCGTCGTGACGGCAGGGCCGGGCTTGCCGCGCGGCGCGAAGCCGTTGCTGAACGCGCCCTCGGCGATCGCGCTCGCCTTCACCGGGACGTCGGCGAGCAGCCAGTGGAAGAAGTCGACGCGCGGCAGGTCGGCCGGAATCTCGCGGCCGGCTTGATTGACGTCGTCGCCGCGGCTCGGCACGTCGAAGTCGTGGCAGATGAGGACCAGCGATTTCGTCGCCGCCGGCAGGTCGCTCCAGGCGAGGTGCGGGTTGACGTTGTCGGAAAACGCGGTGCCGGCGGAGGCGTCGAGCCGGCCGCACGCGTAGCGGGCCGGAATGCGTTCGCCGTTCGGCCAGCTTTCGCTCCAGAGTTTCATGGTGTCCTCGCTGGTGTGGATGCGCGGGCCGGGCCCGCGGATCAGACGCCCCAGACGATGTCGGCGCGCTCGGCGAGCGAACGCCGCATCATCTCGAGCAGGGGCCAGGCGCGCTGCTGCAGGCCGATCGCGAGGGTGCCGCCGGCATCGTCGTCGGCTTCGATCTCGCGCGCGTCGGCGCGCGTCATCTCGGCCGCGGCGATCGCCTGCTCCAGCTCCTGGATCGCCTGCGGCAGCGCCGCCACCTCGATGATCCCCTTCGGCGCCGGCTCGCGGCCGATGATGCGCAGGATCTGGTCGCCGACCGGCGCCATCATGATGAGATCGCCGTCGGCCTTCGACTTGAATCGGTACATCGGTTGCGCGTCTCAGCGCTGCGGGTACATGTAGCCGCGGTTGAACGGGAACACCGATTGTGCCCCGCGCATCGGCCCGGAATCGACGTCGCCCGTGTGCCGCGCGCACAGCATCTGGTAGAGCGAGAGCCAGGCGCGCTCGAAGCACATCGCGCTGCCGGCGAGATAGAGCCGGTAGGCGCGCAGGACGGTGTCGGTGGTCAGCGTTCGCGCCGTGCCGAGCTGCGCCTCGAGGGCGTCGCTCCACGCCCAGAGCGTCTTCGCGTAGTGCGGGCGCAGGCTCTCGACGTCGACCGGCTCGAGGCCGGCGTCGGCGGTCTGCTCGAGCACGTGCGAGACGTGCTCCAGCTCGCCGCCCGGGAAGATGTAGCGCTCGATGAAGTCGCCGAGCCCGGAGCCGAGCTGGTGGTTGCGCGTGCCGCCCGAGGTGATGCCGTGGTTGAGGAGCAGGCCGCCGGGCTTCAGGAGGCGATGGATCTTGGCGAAGTACTCGGGCAGGCGCGCCCGGCCGACGTGCTCGAACATGCCGACCGAGGCGATCCTGTCGTACGGCTCGCTCTCGTCGAGGTGGCGGTAGTCGATCAGGTCCATTCGCACCCGGCCCGCGAGGCCGCGCTCGGCGATCAGCTTGTTGACGTGCGCGTGCTGGTTCTTGCTGAGCGTGATCCCCTGGGCGCGAACGCCGTAGTTCTCGGCGGCGAAAAGGAGCAGGCCGCCCCAGCCGGCGCCGATGTCGAGGAAGCGATCGCCTTCCTTCAGCATGAGCTTGGCGCAGATGTGCTCGAGCTTGGCCGTCTGCGCGTCGGCGATCGACATTGCCGGATCGTGGAAATAGGCGCACGAGTAGACCCGGCGCGGATCGAGCCAGAGCGCGTAGAAGTCGTCCGAGACGTCGTAGTGGAACTGGACCTGCTCGGCGTCGGTCTCGGGCCGGTGGCGCAGGCGCGAGCGCGCCATCAGCGCGGCCTGGCGCACCCAGGCGAGCGGCGCCGGCGCGGCGCCGCCCGGCCGGGTCGGGTCGCCCGGCATCAGCTCCGCCGCGGCGGCCATCAGCTCGCGCATCCCGCCGTCGAGATCGACCTTGCCCTCGACGTAGTCCTGGCCGACCTTGCCGACCTCGCCGGTGACGAGGTGGACGAGCGGCGACAGGTCGTTCAGGCGCAGCGTCACGGCGGCGTCCTTCCGGCCGAGCCGGCGCCCGCCGGGGAGGACGACGGCGAGGGGAAGACTAAGGGACCCGAGGCGTTGCTCGAGCACACCGGCGATCGCGGGCATGGCGAGTTCCGAGTTGTGAACTCCCCGACTTTAGCGAGGTCGCGACCCGAATGCCTTGTTCGGCGACAAAGGGGTGGGCGACCCCGGCGGCCGCCGGGACGCCGCGGTCAGGATGCGCCGGCGGAGACGACCCGGAACGAGAACACGCGGCCGATCGGCCGGCCCCGGCTCAGCTGCGGCAGCGTCACCCGTTCGAGGACGGCGCCCGAGCGCAGAGGCAGCGTGTCGGTGGCGCGCAACATCGTCTCGACGTCGATCTCGGCGAGGCGGCGCATGTACGAGGCGGGATCGGCGACGCGCTGGCGCATCCAGTCGAAGACCTCGTCGTCGGCGCGCAGCAGGAGCATCTCGTCGGGCAGCTCCCACAGCGCGGCGAAGCGGCGGTTGAAGTGGCTGATGTGGCCGGCGAGGTCGACGACGAGGACGCCGTCGGCGACCGATTCGAGCGTCGCCGCGAGCTCGGCCGTGCCGACCGCGACCGCCTCCTCGATGCGCTTCTGCTCGCTGCGGTCGACCAGGGCGACGACGTAGAGCGCGTTCCCCGGCGCCGGCTCGATCCGGCTGACCCGGCGCACGACCGGCACCGCCTGGCCGCCGGCGCGGGTGACGAACGAATCGGAGAGGATGTGGCCGCAGGCGCCCTTCTCGCCGACGCGCTGCCAGAACGACTCGTCCTCGGGGGTCGGCGCGGTGGCGAGCATGTCGCGGCCGACCAGCTCGGCCGGCGCCAGGCCGAGCAGGCGGCCGGCGGCGCCGTTGGCGGCGACGATGCGAAGCCCCTCGGGCTCGACCAGGCAGACCGCCTCGAGCATCGCCTCGATCAGCGCCGGCCAGGTGCGCCGCGCCGCCTCGGCGACGCTGAACGGATCGACCGGCAGCGGGTTGTTCATTCCTCGACCTCGACCGGCGCCGACGGCTCGAAGAAGTAGGTGACGCGCGCGCCCGGCGCGAGGTAGTCGAGCGCCGTGGGCGGCAGCTGCTGGGCGCGCACGCTGCGCCGGATGCCTATTCCGCCGGCGTTTTCGAGGTCGAGCACGAGCGCGTCGGCGCGCGGCGTCGCCGCGTCGTGGACGAGCACGTTCGGCTTCAGCGGCCGCGCCGAGTTGACGGCGACGACGAGCGCGTAGCGGTCGTCGGTGAGCTGCACCGTCGAGCCGGGCGGATAGACGCCCATCATCTTGATGAAGGCGCCGAGGATCGAGGTGTCGAACTTGGCGCGCCCCTGGGCGAACAGCAGCGAGAGCGACTCGTGCGGCGTCAGCGCGCGCGCCAGCAGGTGCGGATTGCACAGGTTGTCGTAGCGGTTGACGAGGGCGACGATGCGCGCCGCCATCGTCATCCGGTCGCTGTTGAGCTTGCCCGGAAAGCCGCTGCCGTCGGCGTGCTCGTGGTGCTGGCCGATCACCGCCATCGCGCCGGCAGACAGGCCCATGCGCCGCGCCTGCGCCAGCCCCACCTCGACGTGCTCTTCGTAGACGCGCAGCTCGTTGGGCGAGAAGTTGTCCTCGCGGTGACGCAGGCGAACCGGCATCTCGATCTTGCCGATGTCGTGCAGCATCGCCCCGACGCCGAGGTCCTGCATCTCCTCGTCGTCGAAGCCGAAGCAGCGGCCCATCAGCAGCGAGATGATGCCGACGTTCATCGCATGCATCGACGCCTTGTCGCCGGCGCCCTCGGTGAGCATGCGGATGCACAGGTCCTGCTCGCCGACCATCTTGTCGACGATCGAGCGCGACAGCGCCTCGGCCTGCGCGCGCGCCTCTTGCGGCTTGGCGGGAACGAGGTCGAGCGTGTGGCGGCAGGCGCGCGCCGCCTCGCTGTACTGGCGCGCACAGCGCTCCTCGGCCTCGCGCTGGCGAAGGACCTTGCGCGCCCGCTCGGCGTGGGCGCGCTGCGCCGCGTGGGTGACGGCGTCGATGACGTTGTCGTCCGACGGCAGTGCGTAGGGAACGGTATCGGTGGCGTCGGCGTCGTCGAGCCCGGAATCGTTGGCGGCGTCGCCGGCGATCGCACCGAGCGGCCCGGGCAGCGTCGTCAGCCCGCGCACCGCTTCGTCGTGCGACAGATCGCTCTGCTGCGGGCTCCAGCGCACCGTTCGCAAGCCGAGCGAGCGGATCGTCGCCAGCTGCGCCGCCGTCGTGATGCGAAAGCTGCTGAGCGGAAAGGGGTGCGACATCCAGCCGATGTCGAGATGGACGAACATGCCGACGCGAAGCGCCTGGACGTCGATCTGATCGGTGGGACGGGCTTTCTTCATGGGGTGCCTGAGAGCACGAGGCACGCAGGGATAGCGAAGTTATCGGCGGCGCCCGCGCCAGCTTGTCCTCGCGATCCGTGCCGGATTGCACGGACCCCCGGCGCCGCCGCCGGCTTCAGAGCACCTCGAAGAAGCGCATCACGACAGTCGCCGGCCGACGCACGCCGACGCCGACGAAGACGCGCTCGCCGATCCAGGCGAGCGCCGGCGCGGCGCACTCGAAGCGCGGCAGGCAGCGGAAGTAGACCTCGGCGGGATCGACCGGCTCGCCGCGAACGAGGCGCGCCATCACCGCCGGGGCGGCGGTGCGGACCGCGTCGTTGTGGACGTAGATGCGGTCGCCGCCGTCGGTCTCGAGGACGTAGCGCGCCTCGAGCCGCGCCATCGTCTCGCTCGTGATGAGCTGGAAGTCGGCGCCGCCCGGCAGGACGCGCGCCGTGAAGCCGCGGCCGCTGCAGCGGCCGCCGGTGATCGGGATGATGCGGCGGACGCCGGCGGCGACCCTGCCGATCTCGATCGGCGCGCCGACCTCGACCTCGAGGTCGGCGAAATGCGCAAGGGCCGGCGCGGCGAGCGGATCGCCGGCGTCGAAACGGGGATCGAGGGGCGCGGTCGGCGGCATGTCCGAGCGTAGCGCCATCGCGATTCCCGGCGGCGCTGCCCCTAAACTCGCCGCGACACGCAACGCAACGGGGTCCTGGCATGTCCTACGAGTACGGGTCGGAATCGAAGCTGCTCGAGCTGCCGAATCCGTACCAGCTGCAGAACCGGTTGCTCTGGCTGTGTGGCGCGCTGCTCGTCGTCGCCGGCGTCGTCAGCCTGCTCTGGGCGAGAAGCGCGATCGAGCAGAGCGAGCTGCGCCTGGCGGCCGCGCCGCTCCTCGCGGGCCTGGTCCTGCTCGGCGCCGGTCTGGTCGCGGCGGCGACGGCGGCGACGCGGCTGCGCTTCTTCTTCGGACGCGGCCGGCCGGCGTCGCTGGCGCCCGAGATCCCGGCCGGCGCGAGCGGCGGCTCGCCGGCGGCCATCGCGATCAAGGAGATCCTGCGCCAGGGCGGCCTCACCTACCCCGAGCCGCAGGGCGCGGTCGAGGGCCTGCTCTACCACTGGGCGCCGACGCTGATCACCGCGCCGCGCGAGGTGCAGCTGCTGGCGCGGCGCTACATGTTCAACCTGGCGGCGATCGCGGCGACGCTGCTCAGCTTCGCGTTCTCGTGGTTCGTGTTCGGCAACGCGGTGACGCGGCCGTGGATCGGCATCCTCTATTTCGTCTTCGGCGTCGTCTTCCTGATCCGGCCGGTGCTGTCGCAGCACAAGGCGCGGGTGACGACGGCGTCGCTGGTCGGCCTCGTCGCCGCCGCGATCCTCGGCCCGGTCGCGATCGGCCTGGTCGCGCCCCAGCTGCCGCCGCTCGGCGCGTTCTCGCTCGACACGCAGACTTTCGTCATGCTGGGCACCGCGCTCGTCGCCTGCGCGCTGGCGATGGCGGCGATCCTGGCGCAGGTCGACGCCGCGCCGCAGACGCGCGCCAGCGTCGAGCAGGAGCGGCTGTCGATGAATGCGCCGCCGTCGACGCTGATGGCCGAGCTCGATCGCGTCATGCAGTCGAGCTGGACCGAGCGCATCCCGAACCGACGCTACGCGCGTATCGAGCCGGTGACGACGGCGGCGACGCCGGCCGGCAACTTCGCCGGCGAGCTGTTCGAGGAAAGCCAGCCCCTGCCGATCTCGGGGACGAAGGCGCCGACCGTCGCCGCCGCGCTCTCGACGCCGCGCCATCGCGCCCTCCTCCTGCTCGACCTCTACGCGACCGTGCTGGTGCTCGCCGCGATCGGCATGACGCTCGTCTTCGTCCGCAACTTCGACGTCACGGCGCCGTGGCAGCAGAACCGCTTCTCGCTCGTCGGCACGTCGGCGATCCTCGCCTTCGTCGCCGCGTTCTGCTTCCAGGCGTCGGCGCGCCTCTGGGGCCGCTTCAATTTCGAATCGATCCTGACCTGGGTCGAGATGGTCGGCAGCTGGCAGACCTCGCGCATCGGCACCGGCAACAACTTCTCGAGCCGCATGAACACCGAGAACAACGTCGTTCGCACCGAGGCGATGACGCTGCGCGTCTGGCGGGCGCGGATCGAGTCGGTCGTGTTCGGCAAGGACGAGGCGCGCCAGGTGACGGCGATGTTCTCGACGGAGCAGGAGGCGAAGGCTCTGGCCGCACAGCTGATGCAGTTCGCGCGCAGCCAGAGCGTCCTCGTCGCGCCGTTCAGCGGCGAGGACGAGAAGCGCATCGCCGCCCTCAACGCCGGCGAGCGGGCGATGGACGCGGGCGCGCCGCACGCCGCGTCGGCGGCGCAGCTGCAGCGCGACCTGCAGACCGCCGCCGCGCACCAGGCGGTCGGCTTCGCGGGCGCGAGCGCCGGTGCCGGCGCAGCCCCGGCGTCGCCACGCAAGCGCTTCTGCTCGGCGTGCGGCACCGAGGCGCAGCCGGGTGCGAAGTTCTGCGCCAACTGCGCGGCGCCGCTGCCGGCGCTGGCCTGAGATTGCGGCGGCGCACACCATGCGAATCCTCGTCCTCGGCGGCGGCGTCTTCCTCGGCGCGGCGATCGTCGACGGCGCGCTCGCGCGCGGCCACGCGATCACGGTCTTCAACCGTGGCCGCTCGCGCAGCGACTGGCCCGCCGGCGTCGAGGCGGTCGTCGGCGATCGCAGCACCGACCTCGGCCTGCTGCAGGGACGCGACTTCGACGCCGCCGTCGACGTCTGCGGCTACGTGCCGGCCGACCTGCGCGCCAGCGCCGCCGCGCTCGCGTCCTGCAATCGCTACTGCTTCGTCTCGAGCATCTCGGCGTATGCGTCGTTCGCGCACGCGCCGATTCGCGAGAGCGACCCGCTCGCCGCCAGCGACGCCCTCGCCGAGGACGACCGCGACCGCGCCCACTACGGCCCGCAGAAGGCGGCCTGCGAGCGCGTCGTCGCGGCCGCGTTCGGCGCGCGCGCGCTGATCGTCCGCCCGGGTCTCATCGTCGGTCCGCGCGACACCTCCGGCCGCTTCAGCCACTGGCCGTGGCGCGCGCTCGCCGGCGGCGACATCCTGGTTCCCGACGTCCCCGCCGACGAGCCGATCCAGCTGATCGACGTGCGCGACCTCGCCGACTGGATCGTCCACGCCGTCGAGGCCGGCGCGAGCGGCGCCTACAACGCCACCGGGCCGCAGGACGGCCGCGCCTTCGGCTGGCCGGAGCTGCTCGAGGCCTGCGTCGAGGCGGCGATGCGGCGCGGCGGCGCGCCGCTGCGCTTCCTCCCGGTCGGCGAGGCGTTCCTGCGCGAGCAGGGCGTGGCACCGTGGAACGAGCTGCCGCTCTGGCTTCCCTCGAGCGATCCGGAGCACCACGGCATGTCCCGCGTCGACTGCAGCCGCGCCGTCGCCGCCGGCCTGGTCACGCGGCCGATCGCCGAGACGGTCGATGCCGTGCTCGACGAGTTCCCGGCCCTCGTCGCGGACGATCCGCGCCGGCGCGGCAAGCTGACGCCGGAGCGCGAGCGCGAGCTGATCTCGCGCTGGCGCGAGCGCGCTCCCGGCACCGCCCCGGCGAGCCGAGGCACGCTCGGAGCGACGCGATGAGGACCCAGGTCGCCATCGTCGGCGCCGGCCCGGCGGGCCTGCTCCTCGGCGCGCTGCTCGCCAAGGCCGGCGTCGAGAGCGTCGTCCTCGAGCGGCGATCGGCCGAGTACGTGCTCGGCCGGATCCGCGCCGGCGTGCTCGAGCAGGTGACGGTCGACCTCCTCGACGCCGCCGGCGCCGGCGCGCGCATGCATGTCGAAGGCCTGCCGCACGCCGGCATCGAGCTCTGCTTCGGCGGCAGCCGCCATCGCATCGACTTCCACGACCTCACCGGCGGCAAGCAGGTGATGGTGTACGGCCAGACCGAGGTCACCCGCGACCTCATGGACCTGCGCGAGTCGCAGGGCCTCGCCACGATCTACGAGGCCGAGGACGTGAGCGTGCACGGCTTCGACGGCAGCCGGCCGAGCGTCCGCTTCACCCAGGACGGCCGACCGTACGAGCTCGAGTGCGACTTCATCGCCGGTTGCGACGGTTACCACGGCGTCAGCCGGCAAAGCGTGCCGCACAGCGCGCTGCGCAAGTACGAGCGGATCTATCCGTTCGGCTGGCTCGGCGTCCTCTCGGAGACGCCTCCGGTCTCGCACGAGCTCATCTACTCGAACCACGAGCGCGGCTTCGCCCTCTGCAGCATGCGCTCGGCGACGCGCAGCCGCTACTACGTGCAGTGCGCGCTCGACGACAAGGTCGAGCACTGGAGCGACGCCGCGTTCTGGGCCGAGCTGCGCGCCCGTCTCGACGACGCGGCGGCGGACGCGCTCGTCACGGGGCCGTCGATCGAGAAGAGCATCGCGCCGCTGCGCAGCTTCGTCGCCGAGCCGATGCGCTTCGGCCGGCTCTTCCTCGCCGGCGACGCCGCGCACATCGTTCCGCCGACCGGCGCGAAGGGGCTCAACCTCGCCGCCGGCGACGTCGGCCTGCTGGCGCGCGCGTTCGAGGAGCACTACCGCGACAGGAGCGACGCCGCCATCGACGACTACTCGGCGCGGTGCCTGCGCCGCGTCTGGCGCGCCGAGCGCTTCTCTTGGTGGTTCACCTCGCTGATGCACAAGTTCCCGGAGACAGGCGCGTTCGGCCAGAAGATGCAGGCGGCCGAGCTCGACTATCTGGTCCACTCGCGCGCGGCGGCGACGGCGCTCGCGGAGAACTACGTCGGCCTGCCGCTTTGAGCGTACCGTCGCGCCCATCGACCTTGCCCGGAGTCCTCATGCCCACGATGTCCAAGCGTTCCCTCTTTCTCGCCGGCGGCGCCGCCCTGCTCGCCGCCGTGCTGCCCGCCGCGGCGCGCGCGCAGGCGCAGCCCGTGCGCAACCGCGCCCTGTTCCAGGTGACCGACAACGATCCGGCGCGCTGGAACCTGATCCTCAACAACCTTGGCGCCCTGAAGGAAGGCGTCGGCAGCGAGGGCGCCGAGATCGAGCTCGTCGCCTACGGGCCCGGCGTCAACATGCTGAAGGCCGATTCGCCCGTGAAGCAGCGGGTCGCCGACGCGCTCAAGGCCGGCGTCAAGATCAATGCCTGCCAGAACACGATGAACGGCATGAAGCTCACCCCCGCCGACATGCTCCCCGAGATCGGCTACGTGCCGTCGGGCGTCGTCGAGGTGATGAAGAAGCAGCAGCAGGGCTGGGCCTACATCCGCTCGTGAGCGAGCGGGGCGGCCGGCGCCGCGTCGGCTAGGCCTTGGCCACCGCGAGCCAGCGGTCGAGCTGCTCGCGGTCGTCGAGCAGCTCGGCGCTCGGCGCGCGGTGAACGACCTGTCCGCGGTCGAGGACGATCGCGTCG
>JADGRJ010000187.1 GCA_017881025.1 Rhizobacter sp.
TCCACGGGAAGGCCGTCGTCGGCGCGGGCGGCCGGCTGCCGCGGCGCGGCCTGACGCGGACGTCGGGACTGGCGTGCCACGAGAGGAGCGCGTTCGGCACCGGCTGCTTGGGATCGGTCAGCGGCGTCGGGTTCCGCCGGCGCGTGTCCCAGGCGTGCACGCGCAGCATCGTCAGCGCGCCGAGGTTCGGCTGGGCGAGGTCGACCTCCCAGATGCCTCGTTTTACCCCTTGCCGATGGCGTTGCCAAGGCCCGCGAAGCACGCGGGGGCGGCGAATCTTCAGCGCGCTTGCATCGCGTCGAGCTTCGGCCGTGCGATCGGCCGCACGCTTTCGTAGGCGCGCGCCGCGCGCAGCACCAGCGCGTCGCCGAACATCGGGCCGACGAACTGCAGGCCGATCGGCAGACCGTCCTTCGTCAGGCCGCACGGGATCGTGCAGGCGGGCTGCTGGGTCAGGTTGAACGGATAGCTGAACGGCGTCCAGCCGAGCATCACCGCCGGATCCATCGGGCTGTGCCCGGCCGGCCGCGCGTCGAACGCCGGCACCGCGACCGTCGGCGTGACGAGCAGGTCCCAGCGCTGCATGAACTGGCGCAGGTGCGAGCCGAGCGTGCCGCGGCGCAGCGTCAGGCGCTGGATGTCGAGCGCGCTGTACTTCGCGCCGAGCTCGGCCTCGGCGCGGAAGTCGGGATCGGTGAGCGCTTGCTGCGCCGGCGTGAGCCCGCTCCAGATCGCGTGCGTGCCGGCGAACCAGAGCCCGGTCGTGATCTCGAGCGGATCGTCGATGCCGGGATCGACCGCCTCGACGTGCGCGCCGAGCGCCTGCAGCTGCGTCACCGCGGTGGCGACGGCGGCGGCGACTTCGCCGTCGACCTTGGCGTAGCCGAGCGTCGGCGAGAAGGCGACGCGGAGGCCTTGGATGCCGTCGTCGAGGCCGATCGTGTAGTCGCTCGGATCGAAGGGCAGCGAGGTCCAGTCGCGCGCGTCGGGGCGCTTGAGCACGTTCATCATCAGCGCCGCGTCGGCGACGCTCATCGCGTGCGGGCCGAGATGGGCGACGGTGCCCATCGGCGAGAGCGGGTACGCCGGAACGCGGCCGAAGCTCGGCTTCAGGCCGAAGTTGCCGCAGAACGCGGCCGGGATGCGGACGCTGCCGGCGCCGTCGGTGCCGACCGAGAGCGGCCCCATTCCCGAAGCGACCGCGGCGGCGGTCCCGCCCGACGATCCGCCCGGCGTCTTCGCCGGATTCCACGGATTGCGCGTGATGCCCGTCAGCGGCGAGTTGGTCTCGCCCTTGCAGCCGAACTCCGGCGTCGCGGTCTTGCCGAGGATCACCGCGCCGGCTTCGCGCAAGCGCGCGGTCGCCGGCGCATCGACGTCCCACGGCCCGGCCGGATCGACCGTGCGCGAGCCGCGCAGCGTCGGCCAGCCAGCGGCGAGGATCAGGTCCTTGACCGACACCGGCACGCCGTCGAGCTCGCCGCACGGCGCGCCACGCTGCCAGCGCGCCTCGCTCGCGCGCGCCGCGGCGAGCGCGTCGTCAGCGGCGAGGTGGCAGAACGCGTTCAGGATCGGGTTCAGTCGATCGATGCGGTCGAGCACGGCGCGCGTCGCCTCGACCGGCGATGCAGCGCCGGCGCGGTAGAGGGCGAGCAGCGTCAGCGCGCTGCAGTCGGCGAGGTCGGTGGCGAGGGCCATGGGGTCTCCTGGTTCAGGCGGCGGCGGCGAGCAGCGCCGCGAACGCGGCGTCGGCCTGGGCGCCGTTGCGACGCTGCACTTCTACCATCGGCATCGCCGCGCGTCCGGCCGGCGCGAGCTGCGCGAGCAGCGCCCGGTCGGTGCTCGCGTCGACGACGAGGACGGCGCGGCCGGCGCCGAGGCGCGCGCCGAGCTCCTTCAGCTCGAACTCGCAGCCGTGGCGCTCGGCCGAGAATCCGCGCAGGTCCATCACCACCGCATCGGCGCGTTCGATCAGCGCGACGACCGTCGCCTGCCAGGTGTCGTCGTGGCAGCAGAACTCGTTGATGCGAAAGCGCCCGTCGCGGTCGGGCTCGACGTCCATCGTCGCCAGCCGCTCGGTCAGGTCGGCCTGCGACGTGACGAAGCCGGCGTCGATGTTGCCGGTCACGAAGCGCAGCACGTCGCCCGGGTCGACCGTGCCGGCGACGACGTCGGGCGCGGCGATCATCGTCACCGGCCCGAAGCGCTGCCAGCGCGACGCGATGCGCTCGAACAGCGCCTGGGTGCGCCTCGTGTCGCCGAAGACGCGCAATAGCAGCAGGGTGCGCCGCGTCGGCCGTGCCGCGCCGCGCTGCGCCCAGCTCAGCGCATGGGCGAGCAGGAACGGAAAGAGCAGGTAAGCGACGACGCTGACGGCGACGATCTGCACGAGCGGCACGATTCCCGGATGGACGTTCACCAGCATGACCGCGTGGCTCGCGACGAGGAGCAGCCACCAGCTGTGCGCGAGCAGCTGCGCGTCGGAAAAGCGCTTGGCTTCGTAGCCGCGCGCGAGCGCCTTCAGCCGCCACCAGGCGAGCAGGCCGATCGGCAGGGCGAGGACGACGATGCCGGCATCGAGGCCCGGCCCCGCGAACACCCAGCCGGCGCTCCAGCGCATGGCGAACAGCCACTGGGTGACGCGAATGCCGAGCAGCGGCGCGATCGCGAACACGAGCAGCGCCGCGAAGGCGAGCGGCGCGACGCCGCGCACGCGCCGCGCGCCGATCACGAGGCCGAGCAGGACCGGCAACCAGAGCGTGGCGGCGGCGAGCTGGAAGAAGATGACGAAATTCAACGCCTGGTCGAGCGACGGCGCCTTGCCGTAGAACGGGCGCTGCAGCATCGAGACGACGACCGTCGCGGCGGCGAGGCCGCACAGCGCCAGCACGCCGAGGCGCAGGGCGCGCCAGAACGGCGTCGCCGTCAGGACGGCGTAGATCGGCACCGCGACGCTGCTCGTCACCGCCGCGCTCAGGAACAGGTGCGACGGCATCAGCGGCAGGTCGCTGAACGCCAGATATTGCGCGGCGAGCAGGAGCGAGGGAACGAACACCGCGCCGAGCGTGGCGATGAAGATGCGCCGGCGCCCGCGCGCTTCCCAGGCGAGCGCGACATCGACCGTGAACGCCGGCGCCGCGGAGCGGGCCGGAGCGCGTGGCGGCGGCAGCGGCAGCGACGCGCCGAGGCGATGCTGCATGCCGACGAGCACCGCGCGCCGATAGCGCCAGAGGACGAGCGGCGCGACGATCAGCGTCATCAGCATGACGTTCATGAATTGGAACGAAAGCTCGCCGCCCAGCATGTGATCCACTCCGGCTGCCATGGCTACGATAGCGTGGAAGCACCGTGCCGATGCCCTCGAAATCCCGCCGCTGGAGCGAAAGCTGGCGCGTTCTCGCGTACGCCGCCGTGCTCGCGCTGGCGTTCGTCGTCCTCCAGCGCCTCGAGCTCGCGCTGTTCTCGACGTTCGGCACGCCCGAAGCGCTGGATCGTATCGGCGCGGGGCCGGCGCGCGACGATGCGCGCCTCGCCGTCGAGGCCGAGCAGGTCGCGGCGCGATCGAAAGCGGTCGCGTCGCCGCTGCCGGCAGGGCACCGCCTGGCGACGTTTCGCCTCGGCTACGAGATCGGCTACGCGAGCGAGCTGGTCGGCTCGTTCGCGATGTCCGACGCGGCGGTGCGCGCGCAGGCGGCGACGATCGGCGCAGCGCACGCCGCGGTCGCGCAGGCGCAGGCGAGCGCACTCGGCCTCGGCGACGTCGCCGCGCTGCCGATGCGCAACGCCAAGGACTTCTTCACCCTCGCCGAGCGCATCGAGGACGACGAGAACGGTCTCGGCGCGCGCATCGAAGCGCGCCTCACCCCGATCCACCGCCATCTCTATCTGCTCGGCGCGCACGTCGGCACCGAGGCGGCGAAGGTCGAGAGCAGCGCCGGCAAGTTCGCGCTCGCGCCGGCGTCCCAGATCCGACGCCACGCGACGCTCGCCGGCGTCGCGCCGGCGCTCTGGCGGCCGCTCGCCGCCGACGCGCGTGGCGAGAGCCCGGGCCAGGTGCTCGATCGCTATCACGCGGCGCTGAACGCGCTCGGCGTCGATTTCGCGACGCGCGATGCGAACGACGCGCGCACACCCTCCGCCAACTCCGCAGATACGCCACGATGAAGCCCTTGTCCTCGTTCTCGCCGTCGCGCTCGCGCCGCGCGGTGCTCGCCGCGAGCGGCGCGTCGCTGGTTCTTGCCGCCGCCGGCTGCGCGACGCGACCGGCCAAGTCGGTCGACGTCTCGGCGGCCCTCGCGCCGACCGGGCGCCTGCGCGCATCGATCAACCTCGGCAATCCGGTCCTCGCGCGCCGCACGGCGACCGGGACCGTCGCCGGCGTTTCGGTCGACCTCGCGCGCGCGCTCGCCGACGAGCTCGCCGTGCCGGTCGAGCTGCTCGTCGTCGACGGCGCGGCGCGTTCCGTCGAGACCGTCAAGAGCGGCCAGGCGGACGTCGGCTTCTTCGCGATCGATCCGGTGCGAGCCGACGGGATCCGCTTCACCGCGCCCTACGTCCTCATCGAGGGCGCCTACCTGGTGCGCAACGGCTCGGCGCTGACCGACAACGGCCAGGTCGATCGAGCCGGCACGCGCATCGTCGTCGCCCGCGGCAGCGCGTACGACCTCTATCTCAGCCGCGCCGTCAAGTCGGCCGAGCTCGTGCGAACGACAACCTCGGGCGCCGTCGTCGACGAGTTCCTGGCGCAGAACGCAGAGGTGGCGGCCGGCGTCAAGCAGCAGCTCACCGCCGACGCGGCCCGCGTCGGCGGTGTGCGCCTCCTGCCCGGCCGCTTCATGGTCATCGAGCAGGCGATGGGTGTCCCCGCCGCGCGCGGCGACGCCGCCGCAGCGGCGCTCGCGGAGTTCGTCGAGCACGCCAAGGCCAGCGGCTTTGTTGCCGCGGCGCTGGCGCGCCACGCGATCCAGGGTGCCCTCGTCGCGCCGGCGGCGCGGCGCTGATCGGGCGAAGAACCGAGGCCTCGGCTACTCTTCCTGCGCGCCGCGCCGGACGAGGCGCGGATCGAAGTGGTCGCGCAGGCCGTCGCCGAGCAGGTTGAGGCCGAGCACGGTGAGCGCGATCGCGACGCCCGGATAGACCGCGAGCTGCGGCGCCTGGAACAGCTGCTGCTGCGCTTCGTTGAGCATCCGTCCCCACGACGGCGTCGGCGGCTGCGTGCCGAGGCCGAGGTAGCTGAGCGCCGCCTCGGCGAGGATCGCGAGCGCGAACTGGTTGGTCGCCTGGACGATCAGGATTGCGGCGATGTTGGGCAGCACGTGCTCGACGGTGATGCGCCACTCGCCCTTGCCGAGCGCGCGCGCCGCGGTGACGAACTCGCGCGAGCGGACGACGAGCGCGCTGGCGCGCGTGATGCGCGCGAACACCGGAACGTTGAAGATGCCGATCGCGACGATCGAGGTCACCAGCCCGCCGCCGTAGATGGCGGCGAGCATGATCGCCGAGAGCAGCGCCGGAAAAGCGAAGGTGAAGTCGGCCAGGCGCATCACCACCTCCTCGATCCAGCCGCGCTTGACCGCGGCGAGCAGGCCGAGGGCGACGCCGAAGCCGATGCCGATGCCGACCGCGATCACGCCGACCGCGATCGAGGCCCGGCTGCCGACCATGAGCAGCGAGACGATGTCGCGGCCGAGGCTGTCTGTGCCGAGCCAGTGCGACGCGCTCGGCCCCTGCAGCTTGTGCGGGATGTCGAGCTCGGTCGCCGGGTGCGGGGTCCACGCGAACGAGAGCAGCGCGAGCAGGACGACGGCGCCGACCAGCGTCGCGCCGACGCGCAGGCTGGCGTGGCGCCAGCCGCCGGCAGCGGCGCCGCTCACGTCGTCCGCGCCCGCGTTCTCAGGCGCGGATCGATGACGACGTAGAGCACGTCGATCGCGAAGTTGATGACGACGACGGTCGCCGCGAGCAGCATGACGACGTTGCGGACGACGAGGAGGTCGCGGTTGTTGATCGCCTGGAAGACGAGGCGGCCGAGGCCGGGCAGCGAGAACACGTTCTCGATCACGACCGTGCCCGAGAGCAGGGCGGCGAACTGCAGGCCCATGACGGTGAGCACCGGCACCATCGCGTTTCGGAGCACGTGCCCCCAGAGGACGCCGCGCGGCGATTGCCCTTTGGCGCGCGCGGTACGGACGAAGTCCTCGCGCAGCACGTCGAGGACCGCCGAGCGGACGATGCGGGCGAGGATCGCCGCCTGGACGACGGCGAGGGCCACCGCGGGCAGGACAAGCGCGCTCAGCGCCGCGCCGACGCCGCCGCCGTCGGCCTCGCTCCAGCCGGGAAAGCCGCCGGCCGAGAACCAGCGCAGCTTCACCGCGAACAGCCAGATCAGGAGGATCGCGAACCAGAAATTGGGCAGGGCGATGCCGACCTGGCTGACGCTCATGACGCCGACGTCGCCGACGCGGCCGTGACGCGCCGCGGCGAACAGGCCGAGCGAAAACGCGAGCGCGGTGGTCAGGAGCATCGCCATCAGCGCCAGCGGCACGGTGACGACGAGGCGCTCGCCGACGAGCTGGGCGATCGGCGTGTCGTAGGCGATGCTGTTGCCGAGCTCGCCGGTCACGAGGCCCTTCATCCAGTCGCCGTAGCGGACGAGTGCCGGCCGGTCGAGGCCGAGCTTGGCCGACAGCGCCGCCACCGATTCCGGCGTCGCGCTGTCGCCGAGGATCACCTCGGCGGCGTTGCCGGGCAGGACGTCGAGGACGGTGAAGACGACGACCGACGCCGCCAGCAAGGTCAGCAGCAGGCTCGCGAAGCGCTTGAAAAGAAAGAAGCTGATGGCGGTGGCTCCCCCGCACGCAAGGCGAGGTTCTTATGATGGCGCAAAGCCGCTGCCCGCGGCCCGGAGCGCGTGCCATGCCTGCCTCGACCTTCCCGATTCCGTTCCCGACCGACCGCCTGCTCGTCGGCGGAGCCTGGCGCGCCGCCGCGTCGGCGGCGACGATCGCGCTCGAGGATCCTTCCGACGGGAGCGAGCTGGCGCGGATCGGCCGCGGCAACGCCGCCGACGTCGATGCCGCGGTCGCCGCGGCGCGCGCTGCGCTCGACGGCAGCGACAGCGCCGCCTGGGGTCGCCGGAGCGCGGTCGAGCGCGGCCGCATCCTTGCCGCGATCGGCCAGAAGGTGCTCGACAACGTCGAGCTGCTCGCCGAGCTCGAGGTGCACGACGTCGGCAAGCCGCTCAGGCAGGCGCGTGCCGACGCGATCGCGCTGGCGCGCTACTGCGAGTTCTACGCCGGCGCCTGCGACAAGGTGCACGGCCAGACGCTGCCCTTCGCCGCCGGCTACACCGCGCTCACCTTGCGCGAGCCGCACGGCGTCACCGGCCACATCGTGCCCTGGAACTACCCGATGCAGATCGTCGGCCGCAGCGTCGGCGCGGCGCTGGCGATGGGCAACGCGTGCGTGCTGAAGCCGGCCGAGGAGGCGTGCCTGACGGTGCTCGCGTTCGCGCGGATCTGCGCCGAGGCCGGCCTGCCGGCGGGCGCGCTCAACGTCGTCACCGGCCTCGGCGAGGAGGCCGGCGCGGCGCTCGCGGCGCATCCCGGCGTCGACCACCTCTCGTTCACCGGCTCGGTCGCGACCGGCGTGCTGGTGCAGATCGCGGCGGCCAGGAACGCGGTGCCGGTGACGCTCGAGCTCGGCGGCAAGAGCCCGCAGATCGTCTTCGCCGACGCCGACCTCGACGCGGCGCTGCCGTTCCTCGTCAACGCCGGCATCCAGAACGCGGGGCAGACGTGCTCGGCGGCGTCGCGGATCCTGGTCGAGCGGCCGGTGTTCGAGCGCGTGCGGGCGATGATGGCCGAGCGCTACCGGGCGCTGCGCGCCGGCCCGGCGGCGCGCGACCTCGACCTCGGGCCGGTGATCTCGGCGCGCCAGAAAGAAGGCATCGACCACTTCCTCGCCCTCGCGCGCGACACCGGCCTCGCCTTCGCCGCCGAGGGCGAGGTCGTCGCC
>JADGRJ010000188.1 GCA_017881025.1 Rhizobacter sp.
GTACGGCAACAACGTTCCCTACGGCCTGCTGCGCGATCTGCTCACCTCGGGCTTCGAGATCCTCGAGAGCGACGCGCAATCGGTCGCCCGGGACAAGCTCGCCGCCGGGCTCGGTGCCGTGCTCGGCGAGCGTGCCGCCGAGTACACCGCGCTGATCGGCCAGCTGATCGGCTTCGAGTACGGGGGCGACGCGCACATCGTCGCCATCGCCAGCGAAGCGAAGCAGATCCGCGATCGTGCCTTCCATGCGCTCGCGTCGTATTTCCGCGCGCTGCATCGCGACGCTGGCACGCCGATCGTCCTCCTGCTCGACGACCTGCACTGGGCCGACGAAGGCTCGCTCGATTTCGTCAACCATCTGATCCTGAACTGCGGCGACCTGCCGCTGTTTCTGCTCTGCATGACGCGCGCGACGCTCTACGAGCGTCGCCCCCTCTGGGGCAGCGGCCGCAGCGAGCACCTGCGCATCGATCTCGCGCCGCTCTCGAAGCGCGGCACGCGCGAGCTGATCGAGGCGCTGCTGAGCCGCCTCGAGACGGTGCCGATGGCGCTGCGCGACCTGCTCGCGAGCAGCGCCGAAGGCAACCCGTACTTCGTCGAGGAGCTGATCGGCATGCTCATCGACGACGGCGTCATCGTCACCGACGGCGAGCCGTGGCGCGTTTCCGCCGACAAGCTTCTCGACGTCCGCGTGCCGACGACGCTCGCCGGCGTCCTGCAGGCGCGCATCGATGGCCTGCCGCCGGCCGAGAAGACGGCGCTGCAACAGGCGAGCGTGATCGGCCACGTCTTCTGGGACGAGGCGCTGCAGCGCATCGCCCCCGCGGCGACCGCCGCGCTCGACGGCCTGACGCGGCGCGAGCTCGCCTACGGCCGGGAGACGAGCGCGTTCGAGGGGACGCGCGAATTCGTCTTCAAGCACCATGTGCTGCACCAGGTCGCCTACCAGGGTGTGCTCAAGCAATCGCGGCGCGAGCAGCACCGGCTGACGGCCGACTGGCTGGTCGTCCGCAGCGCCGATCGCGCGAGCGAGTACTTCGGCCTGATCGCCGAGCACTACGAGCGCGCCGGCGACATCGTCAACGCGGTCGAGTATCTGCGCCGCGCCGGCGAGGATGCGGCACGCAGCTATGTCAACGCCGCTGCGCTCGATTACCTCGGCCGTGCGCTTGCCCTCGTACCCGCCGATGACGCCGCAACCCGCTTCTCCCTGCTCGAAACGCGGCGCGGCATCTACAGCAACACCGGCCGCCGCGCCGAGCAGGCCGACGACGTCGCCGCGCTCGAGCAGGTCGCCGAGCAGCTCGACGACAACGTCTTTCGCGCCCGCGCCGCGGGCATGCGCGCGGCGCTCGCGCTCGTCGTCGGCGACTATCCCGGCGTCGTCTCCGCGGCGGCGCGCGCCGTCGCCTGGGCCGAGGCCGCCGGCGCGCGTGCCGCGGCGCTGTCGGCGCGAATCAACTGGGCGCGCGCGCTGCAATTCCAGGGCGACTACGCCGCGGCGCAGGCACACATCGAGGAGTCGCTCGTCCTGGCGCGCGAAGTCGGCGACCGCAAGGTCGAGAGCACGACGCTGGGGCAGCTCGGCATCCTCGCGACGCAGCACGGCTGCTACGGTATCGCCCGCGATTACTACCGTCAGGCGCTCGACGTCGCCCGCGCGATCGGCCACCGCTCGCTCGAGAGCGGCATGATCAACAACCTCGGCGAGACCGAGCAGCAGCTCGGCAACTACGACGCCGCGCTCGAGCTGTTCCAGGCGGGCCGGCGCCTTTGCGCCGAGATCGGCCAGCGTGTCGCCGATTCCTACCTGCTGTGCAACATGGCGCTGAGCGCGTTCCGTCGCGGCGACGCCGCCGGGTCGATCGCGTGGGCGACGCAGGCGATGCAGCTCGCCGAAGACCTGAAGGACCGCGACCTGCAGGCGATCCTGCGCTGTGTCCGCGCTCACGCGCACGCGGCGCTCGGAGAATGGGACGAGGCCTCGGCGTGCTACGGAGCCTCGCTCGCGCTCTTTCGCGAGATCGGCCGCACGACCATGCCGCCGGAGCCCATCGCCGGCCTCGCCCGCGTCGCCCTCGCACGCGGCGACGTCGAGGGTGCGATGGCGACGATCGCCGAGGTCGTCGCGCACTTCGACGGCGGCGGCTCGGTCGACGGCACCGAGGATCCGCTCTGGATCTACCTCACCTGCCACGAGGTGCTCGCCGCTGCCGGGTCGCCGCGCGCGGCCGAGTTCCTCGATCGCGCCCACGATCTCCTGAGCGAGCGCTCCGCGCCGCTCGGCGACGCGGAGCGCGCGTCCTTCCTCGCCAACGTACCGACCAACCGCGCCGTCGTCGCCGCATCGACGGCGTCCGGGCGCGCCGCGCCGGTCTGACGCGTCAGCGGCCGCCGGTGATCGCCTCGGCCGGCGCGTCGCGGCGCAGCGGCCGGCCTGAAAGGACGCCGGTCGCGAGCGCGGTGCCGATGAAGATGACGATGCAGCCGGCGACGAGCGGCAGCGTCAGTCGCTCGTCGAGGAAGACCCCGCCCCAGACGACGGCGAAGATCGGGATCAGGTAGGTCACCGCGACCGCATTCGCAGGGCCGGCGTTGGCGATGAGGCGGAAGTAGAGGACGTACGCGAGGCCGGTGCCGAGGAAGGCGAGCAGCGCGACCATCAGCCAGGCATGCGTCGACGGCGCGAGCGCCGGCCACGAAAGCGCCGCCGGCACGGCGAGGAAGAGCGCCGCCGCGACCTGGCTGCCGGCGGCAACGGCGAGCGGCGGCACGCCGGTCAGGTGGCGCTTGGTGAGGCTCGGCCCGATGCCGTACGACATCGTCGCGAGCAGGCAGGCGCCGATCGCCCACGCCGACCCGCCGGGGCCGAAGTCGGCCTTGTCCCAGCCGATCCAGAGCACCCCGGCGAAGCCGATCGCGAGGCCGGCGACGCGCAGCGGCGTCATCCGGTCGCCGAGCCAGAGCCAGGCGACGATGGCGGCGAAGAGCGGCGTCGCCGAGTTGAAGATCGCCGAGACGCCGGCGTTGATCGTCAACGCCGCGTAAGCGAAGCAGAGGAAGGGCAGCGCCGAGTTGACGAGGCCGACGATCGCGATCGACCGCCAGTGGCGGCGGCACGCGGCGAGCTCGCCGCGTGCCGCGAGGAGCGGAACGAGCATCAGGGCGGCGCCGAAAACGCGCAGGAAGGCGAGCGCGATCGGTCCGAACGCGGGAACGGCGACGCGCATGAAGAGGAACGAGCCGCCCCACAGGGCGGCGAGCGCGATCAGCTCGGCGACGTCGCGCGGCCTCAATGAAGCTCCCGCTGGCGCGCGCCGCGCCGGCTCTTCACGCGATCGGCCTCGATGCGCAGGAGCGAGGTCTTGCGGTCGAGTCCGCCGGCATAGCCCGTGAGCGCCCCCGAGCTGCCGACGACGCGGTGGCACGGCACGATGATCGAGACCGGATTCCTGCCGACGGCCGAGCCGACGGCGCGGCTCGCCGACGGCACGCCGAGCTCGCGCGCGATGGCGCCGTAGCTGCGCGTCTCGCCCGCCTCGATGCGCAGCAGCGCCTGCCAGACGTCGCGCTGGAACGTCGTGCCCTGGAGATCGAGCGGCACGTCGAAGGCATCGATCTCGCCGGCGAAGTAGGCGCGCAGCTGGCTCGCCGTCGCCATCAGCAGCGGATCGTCGCCGCGCTCGGGCGCGTCGATCGCTTCCGGATGGTGCTTCTGCTTCTCGAACCACGCGCCGGCGAGGCCGGCGCCGGTTCGCGCCAGCAGCATCGTGCCAAGGGGCGAGGCGATGCGGCACTGCGCCGTGCAGTGCTGCAGGATCGATTCGGTTGCGAAGGTCATGGCGTGACTCCCAGTGAATTCCAGAGACGGAGGAGGGCGTAGGCGCGCCACGGCCGCCAGCGTTCGGCGAACGCCTCGGCGTCGCGCTGCGTCGTCGCCGCGAAGCCGAGGCGCATCGCTTTCAGCGCGGCGACGTCGCCAGGCGGGAACGCGTCGGGCCAGCCGAGCGCGCGCATCGCGATGTAGTGCGCCGTCCACGGGCCGATGCCGGGCAGCTCGCGCAGCCGGTCGACGAGCGCGTCGGGCGCTGCGCCCGGCGCGAGCAGGGGCGCAAGCGAATCCCACTGCGCGGCGAGCGCCTGGATCGCCCCGGCGCGGCTGCGGATGATGCCGAGCTCGGCGATGCGCTCGATCGGCACGGCGGCGAGATCGGCCGGGCCGGGGAAGGCGCGATCGACGTCGTTCCACGGCGTTGCGATGTCGGCGCCGAAGCGCTCGACGAGGCGGCGCGCGAGCGTTCGCGCTGCAGCGACCGTCACCTGCTGGCCGAGGACGGCACGGACCGCGAGCTCGAACGCGTCGATGCTGCCGGGCAGGCGCAGCCCGGGCTCGCCGGGCAGGCCGACGAGCGTCTCGGCGATCGTCTCCGGCGCGGCGTCGAGGTCGAGCCAGCGCCGCACGGCGGCGATGACGGCGCCGCTCGCCGGGCCGAGCGCGGGCGCAAACGAGAGGCGAACGCGCGCCGCATCGGTCGCGAAGCGCGCCTCGAGCCAGCCCGCCGATGCGCCGACGACGCCGGCGCGAACGCTACGCCGGATCGATCGTGCCGCCGTGACCTCGATGCCGGGAATCGCGCGCTCGGCGATGAACGCGATCAGCGTCGCGACGTCGAACGGCGCGCGATAGCCGAGCGTGACCGTGATCGCGTCGCTCGTCGCCGCGCCGGTCGCGGGCGAATCGACACGCGCGTTCGCCGCCACGGCCGTCGTGTCGCGCGGCGTCGCTCGGCGCAGCCGCGTCGGATTCATCCGGTAGCCGCCGAGGAACGCGGCGTTGAAGCGGCGCAGGCTGCGAAAGCCGCTCGTCAGCGCGATCTGCGCGACCGGCATCCTCGTGTCGGTGAGGAGCTGCTTGGCCAGCAGCAGGCGGCGCGTCTGCAGGTATTGCAGCGGCGTCACACCGTGCTCGGCGAAGAAGATGCGACGCAGGTGGCGATCGCTGACGCCGAGGCGCGCGGCGACCTTCGCGACGCTCGGCGCGTCGCCTTCGGCGGCGAACTCGTCGAGGGCGCTCGCCGCCTGGCGCGCGAGCGTCCGCGATGCGTCCATCACCGTCCACGCCAGACCCGGGCCGGGGGCGATCTCGGGCCGGCACTTCAGACAGGGCCGGAACGATGCTGCCTCGGCCTGCGCCGGCGAGGCGAAGAAGCGGCAGTTGCGCCGCGCCGGCATCCGCACGCGGCAGATCGGCCGGCAGTAGACGCCCGTCGACGTCACGCCGACGAAGAGCCGGCCGTCGAAGCGCGCGTCGTGCGCGAGAAGCACCTGGTAGGCAGCGTCGCCATCGATCGTCATGCGCCGATTATGGCCATCGGCACCCTCGTGACTCGCCGTTTTCGGACATGTCGCAGAACGAGTTTCCGGAGCTGTGCGGAGGGGGATCGACGGTCAGCGCGGCTCGAATCGGCCGTGCTTGCCGGCGCCCGAGACGAAGCGGCGTGCTCCGCCTTCGGCCTCGCCCGAGGCGAGCGTCGCCCGGCCGAGCGCGAACTCCTGGGCGAGCGCGTCGCGCATCGCCAACCCGTGCTGGCGGCGCGCGCTCAGGCGATCGTTACGCAGGCATTGCTGCGGGAAGGCGGCGATCTCGCGCGCGAGCTGCAGCGCCGATCGCAGCGCCTCGCCTTCAGCGACGACGCGGTTGGCGAGGCCGAGGGCGAGCGCCTCGTCGGCGCCGACGGCGCGGCCGGTGAGGATCAGGTCCATCGCCCGGCTCTCGCCGATGAGGCGCGGCAGGCGCACCGTCCCGCCGTCGACGAGCGGGACGCCGAAGCGGCGGCAGAAGACGCCGAACGTCGCCGTCTTCGCGGCGACGCGGAGGTCGCACCAAAGCGCGAGCTCCAGACCGCCCGCAACGGCATAACCTTCGACGGCGGCGATCACCGGCTTCGAGAGTTCGAGCCGGCTCGGCCCCATCGGACCGTCGGCGCCCATGTCGTCGTCGAGGGCGAGGGCGAGGGCGTTCGCGTTGGCGGCCGCACCGAGCTCGGCCGGCGACGAGCCGCTCGCGACCGCGCGCAGGTCGGCGCCGGCGCAGAAGTGGCCGCCGGCGCCGGTGAGAACGGCGACGCGCGCCGTCGCGTCGCCATCGAAGGCGCGAAAGGCGTCGGCCAGGGCGCGCGCCGTCGGCCCGTCGACCGCGTTGCGCACCTCGGGTCGATCGATCGTCACGGTCCAGATCTCGCCGTCGTTCTTGTCGATGCGGACAGTCGTCGTCATGGCGGGGCCTCGCGCAGGAAGAGGGCGGTCGTCTCGGCGGCGAGCGTGTCGAGGTCGACGCCGGCGCGGTTGCGCGGCCGGGGGCGGTACCACGTCGCCGAGAAGTTGATCGCGCCGAGGATCATCAACCGCGCGATGCGCGCGTCGGCGCCGAGCCGGCCTTCGGCGTGGAGCGCATCGAGCGTCGTCTGCCAGAGCGCGTCGTAGCGGTCCTTCAGCTCGACGATGCGGCGCCGGTACGGCGCCGGCAGCGAGCGCCAGTCGTAGAGCATGACCGGGATGAAGTCGCTGCCGGTCTCGTGCAGGATTCCGTAGTGGGCGCGGACGAGGCGGCGAAAGCGCTCGACCGGCGTCAGGCCTTCGGCATCGACGACGGCACGGGTTCGCTCGAGGCCGAGCCTCAAGCCCTCTTCCATCACCGCCATCAGCAGCTCGTGCTTGTTGGCGAAGTGATAGAACGGGCTCCCCGACTGCATGCCGACGGCGCCGGCGATGTCGCGGATCGTCGTCCCCTCGAAGCCCTTCTCGCGGAACAGCTGCGCCGCGGCGCGCACCAATTCGCCGCGCCGGTTGTCGTTGCCGTTTTTCGGGTTAGTACGCTCGCGGGTGGCAGGCATGTTCGCTACAAAGCAACTGCTTGCTAGGCGAGGCAAGAATAACAAACAAGCCGGCGCCGCCGGGCAACGAAAGCCGAATCGAGGAGACCCGTGCAGGCATTGCAGATCGTCATCAGCGGCATGGCGCAGGGCTGCATCTACGGCCTGATCGCCCTCGGCCTGGTGCTCATCTACAAGACCACCGAGACCGTGAGCTTCGCGCAAGGCGAGCTGATGATGCTCGGCGCCTTTTCCGGCTTCGCCCTGATGACGCTCGCCGGCTGGCCGTTCTGGCTCGCGATGCTGACGACGATCATCGTCATGGCGATCTTCGGCTTCGGCCTCGAGCGCATCGTCATCCGGCCGATCCTCGGCCAGCCCGCGTTCTCGCTCGTCATGCTGACGATCGGCATCGGCTACGTGGCGCGCGGCCTGGTAACGATGATCCCGGCGATCGGCACCGAGACGCACACGCTGCCCGTGCCCTACAAGGACCAGACCTGGAACGTCGGCGGCCTCGTCCTCAACGTCGAGCAGATGGTCGTGATCGCGGCGACGGCGCTCCTCAGCGCGCTCCTCTACGCGATGTTCCGCTACAGCAAGATCGGCATCGCCATGCAGGCGTCGTCGCAGAACCAGCTCGCCGCGTACTACATGGGCATCCCCGTCAAGCGCCTGAACGGCCTCGTCTGGGGCCTCGCCGCCGCCGTCGCCGCGATCGCCGGCATCCTGCTCGCGCCGATCACCTTCGTCTACGCCAACATGGGCTTCATCGGCCTGAAGGCGATGCCCGCGGCCGTCGTCGGCGGCTTCGGCAGCCTGCCCGGCGCTCTCGTCGGCGGCCTCGTCATCGGCGTCGTCGAGGCGCTTTCGGGCTTCTACCTCCCCGAAGGCTTCAAGGACGTCGCGCCTTACGTCGTCGTCCTGATCATGCTCGTCGTGCGGCCGAACGGCCTCTTCGGCGAGAAGCTGCGCAAGAAGGTGTAGCGCATGTCGTCGAGCCTCCTGCTTGGTTTCAACGCGCGGCACGAGGCCGGTGAGCGACGGGTGGGGCCCGGGCTGCCGGCGGCCGAGGCGGTGATCACG
>JADGRJ010000189.1 GCA_017881025.1 Rhizobacter sp.
TGCCCCCCGCGGCGCCGCTGCCGGCCGCGACGACGTGCGCGCAATGCCTGTCGCCGGTGACGCCGGAAGACGTCTTCTGCGGCGTCTGCGGCTACCGTTTGAAGTAGCGAAACCAGCGCGCGCTCAGTTGATCGCGTCCGACCCCGGCGCCTGGTCGGCCGGGGCGATGAAGAGCTCGCCGACGTCGACGGGGTGAAGTCGCAGGTCGAGGTCGGCTGCGAGTTCTGCGGCCTCTGCGACGAATCGTCGAGTCCGGGCGCGAGGGCAACCGCGAGCACGGCCATGGCGAAAGCGACAATGCCGCGATGAACGACACCGACTTCGAACGAGCGCGCGCCGAGCTCGCGAGCGCGCGGCGCGATGCGAGAGTGATCGCCGCCTGGCCCGCATCGCGGCTGCCCCGCGATCTCGCCGAGGCGTACCGGCTGCAGGCCGCGGTGACGCGCGATCTCGGCGCGATCGGCGGCTGGAAGGTTGCCGCGGTGACGGCGGCGCAGCGCGAGTCGCTCGGCGTGCCGACGGCGATCGCCGGCCCGCTGCTGCGCCCGTGGATGCACGACGCCCGGGCCGCGGCGCCGACGCTGAGCGCGGCCGGCTTCGTCGCGCCCAAGCTCGAATGCGAGTTCGCCTTCGAGCTTGCGCGCGACCTGCCGGCGCGGCCGGCGCGTCCCTATTCGCGCGACGAGGTCCGCGCCGCGATCGCGGCGCTGCGAATCGCCGTCGAGATCGTCGATTCGCGCCTGCCGCGCGGCCTGGGCGCGCTCGCCGAGCTCGGCGACGCGTTCAACAACGGCGGCTTCGTCGCCGGGCCGGCGATCACCGACTGGCACGAGCTCGACTTCGCAGGCATCGAGATCGTCCTTACCCGTTCGCACGGCGGCGCGAGCGAAGAGGTCGCACGCGGCAGCGGCAAGTCGATCCTCGACGGCGATCCGTTCGGCACCGTCGTCCTGCTCGCCAACGCGCCGGCCGATGCGTCGCGGGGCCTCGTCGCCGGCGACATCGTCACCACCGGCTCGTGCACCGGGGCGCCCTTCCTGCCCGGTCCTGGCGCCTACCGCGCCGAGTTCGCCAAGCTCGGCAACGTCGAGTTCCGCTTCACCGCCTAGGGCCTGTTAACAGGTCCTGGCTCGCCGGCGCGTCCTTGCGCGCCGCACGCGCGCGCATCGCGTCGCGCCGCGCCAGGCTCTCGGCCGGCCAGTGGCGCTTGCGGTCGTAGTACTCCGGCACCGCCGGCGTTCCCCGCGGCAGGACGACCCAGGGCTGCTTCGACGCGGTGAAGATGTGGATGTCGGGCGGCAGCCGGCCGGGCTCGTCGAGCGTGCCGACGCGAACGAAGCGGACCGCGTCGCCGGCGCCGGCATAGTGGCTCCAGACCGCGACCCGGCAACGCGGGCAGCGCGCGATCCGCTGCCCGGCGCCGCTCGCCGACGGCGTCTCGACCAGTTCGGGCTCGCCGCTCAGCAGCTCGACGCGCTCCGACTCGATCATCGCGTTGAGCGCAAACGATGCGCCGCTCTCGCGCTGGCACCAGGTGCAATGGCAGCAGTGCACGAAGAGCGGGCGGCTCGTGAGGCGAAAGCGCACGGCACGGCACGTGCATCCGCCCTCGAGCGGCAGGTCGGCGGCAGCAGACGTCATCGGCCGTGATTGTCGCCCGGGTCGACGGCCTCCGGGCATCGCGCCGGCATCGCAAGATAGGCTTCGGTCGAGGTCGATGTTCGCGCCCTCTACCTGCACCTGCGCTCGCTGCCCGCGGGCAGCTGAGCGACGCGCCGCGAAAGCCGCTCAGCCGCGGCGCGCTTCGCCCGTCGAGGCGACGTGGCGGTCAAGCGCCGGGCTCGGCTCCTGGGATACCACGGCGTGGACGACGCGCTGCGGGAACGGAATCTCGATCCCTTCGCGGTTGAGCACGTCGAGCACCGCGAGGTTGACCTCGGACTTGACGTTGCCCTGGCCGTTCTCGGAATCGCGGATCCAGAAGTTGATCGTCAGGTCCATGCCGTCGGCCGAGAACGCCGCGAGCTGCACCGAGGGCGCCGGCTCGGCGACGACGCGCGGCACGGCGGCAATCGCCGCCTCGAGCAAGGGCTGCAAGGCGCGCACGTCGCTGCCGTAGGCAATCTGCACGGCGGTCTGCACGAGCACGCGCGGATCGGCGAGCGAGGCGTTCTCGACCCGCGTCGTGATGAGGGTCTCGTTCGGCACGATCGCCTCGCGGCCGCCGAGCGAGCGGATGACGGTGTAGCGGGTGCGGATGTCGGTGATCCGGCCCTCGAAGTTGTCGACCTTGACCATGTCGCCGATGCGCAGGCTCCGCTCGGCGAGGATGACGAAGCCGCTGATGTAGTTGGCGGCGATCTTCTGCAGGCCGAAGCCGAGGCCGACGCCGATCGCGCCGCCGAGCACCGAGAGCGCGGTGAGGTCGATGCCGACTGCCGAGAGCGCGACTAAGAGGCCGAAGAAGAGCAGCAGCGCGCGCACGACGTTGGCGGCGATCTTGCGCAGCGACAGGTCGTGGCCGTGACCGCCGGAGAGGAGCTTTCTCTCGATCGCCGCAGAGACCCAGAGCGAAAGGACGAGGACGATGCCGGCGGTGACGCCGCCCTCGAGGACGTTGCGAAGCGTCAGCTGCGAGTTGCCGACCTTCCAGCGGACGTCGTCCATCGCGTCGAGCACCATCGGCGAGACGCCGGTGATCCAGAGGACGACGGCTATCCAGGCCAGCCACGAGATGCTCCGCTCGACGGTGCGCACCCAGCGCACGCCCGGGAAGGTGCGGCTCAGGACGCGAACGCTGAGACGGATGACGACGAGCGAGATCAGGATCGGGATCGCGACCTTGAACACCGCCGGCTTGATCGTTCCGGCCAGCGCGACGCGCGCCGCGTAGGCGAAAGCGAGCGCGAGGACCGGGAAGAGGACGCCGTCGAAGATCCGGTTGCCGAACCAGACCGACGCGACGGGCCGCTCGCGGCCGCGGATCAGGCGGACGACGATCCACGCGGCGACCAGGCAGCCGGCGAGGATCGCGAGCTCGGCGACCGCGCCCGGCCGCGTCAGCTCGGCGACGAGCTCGCCGAGCTCGCGGGCGTCGAAGGCGCGGATCACGGCCGGGCGCCGGGCCGCCCCAAGCCCGGCCGCGCCCCCTCGGGGGGCAGCGAACGGAGTGAGGCGCCATCGGGCATCGTCACGCCATCAGGACGCGCAGGTGCGCGGCGACGCTGCGCGCCAGCGCGCCGAGGTTGTAGCCGCCCTCGAGGCACGAGACGATGCGACCTTTCGCATGCTTTTCGGCGAGCGCCTTGATCTTCTCGGTGATCCAGGCGTAGTCGGCCTCGACCAGGCCGAGCTGGCCGAGATCGTCGTCGCGGTGCGCGTCGAAACCGGCCGAGACGAAGATCATCTGCGGCCGGAACGCGTCGAGCCGCTCCATCCAGTTCTCATCGATGAGCGCACGGATCGCCGGCCCGCGCGTGTACGGCGGCACCGGCACGTTGATCATGTTGGTGCCCATGGGCACGGCGCCGCTGTAGGGATAGAGCGGGTGCTGAAAGATGCTCGCCATCAGGACGCGCTCGTCGCCGGCGATGATGTCCTCGGTGCCGTTGCCGTGGTGGACGTCGAAGTCGATGATCGCCACCCGCTCCAGGCCGCGCACGTCGAGCGCATGGCGCGCGGCGATGGCGACGTTGTTGAAGAAGCAGAAGCCCATCGCCTGGTCGCGCGTCGCGTGATGGCCGGGCGGGCGCACCGCGCAGAACGCGTTGACGACGTCGCCGTCGATCACCGCGTCGGTGGCGGCGACGGCGGCCCCCGCGGCCCGCAGTGCCGCTTTCAAGGTTCCGGCGCAGGCGATCGTGTCGGGGTCGATCGCGCGCGGCTCGCCGGTGGCGGCGACGCGCTCGAGCATGTCGCGCAACTCGGCGACGAAGCCGCTGCTGTGGGCATTGCCGAGGTCGGCCAGCGCGACCACCGGCGCTTCGCGGCAATCGAGCGCGATCTGCAGGCCCGAGGCGATCAGGAGGTCGTCGATCGCGTCGAGACGCGCCGGGCATTCGGGATGGCCGACGCCCATGTCGTGGCCGCGGCAGTCGGGATGTGTGTAAAAGGCCGTGGTCATCGGTCTTTGAGCGAGATGATTTTCTAGTAATGTCGGGTCGATGAGCCGACCTCTCGCCGCCCAGCTGTCCGACCTGGTCAACCAGATTAGCACGATCATCGTCGGCAAGCGGCCCCAGATCGAGGACTGCGTCGCCTGCCTCCTCGCCGGCGGCCACCTCCTGATCGAGGACGTTCCGGGCGTCGGCAAGACGACGCTAGCACACGCGATCGCGGTCTCGCTCGGCCTGAGATTCTCGCGCACGCAGTTCACGGCCGACCTGATGCCGTCGGACCTGATCGGCGTCAGCGTCTACGAGCGCACCCGCGAATCGTTCGTCTTCCACCCCGGGCCGGTGTTCGCGCACGTGCTCCTCGCCGACGAGATCAACCGCGCCGGGCCGAAGACGCAGAGCGCGCTGCTCGAGGCGATGGAAGAACATCAGGTGACCGTCGAGGGCGAGACGCGCGCCCTGCCCGTTCCGTTCTTCGTGATCGCGACGCAGAACCCGACCGACCAGCTCGGCACCTATCCGTTGCCCGAATCGCAGCTCGACCGCTTCCTGATGTGCATCACCCTCGGCTATCCCGACAGGAAGAGCGAGCGCGAGCTGCTCGCCGGCGGCGACCGGCGCGAAGCGATCGGCCGGCTCGCCCATGTCATGACGCCTGCCGAGCTCGTCGCCGCGCAACAGGCCGTCCAGGCGGTGCACGCGTCCGACGCCTTGCTCGACTACCTGCAATCGCTGATCGCGGTGACGCGCTCGGGCGCCTGGTTCGTCGAAGGGCTGTCGCCGCGTGCCGGCGTCGCCGTGCTGCGCGCCGCGCGCGCGCGCGCCCTACTCGGCGGCCGCGACTACGTCGCCCCCGACGACATCCAGTACGTGCTGCCGCAGACGATCGCCCATCGCCTGGCCCCGGTCGCCGGCGCCGGCCGGGGGCGGAGCGAACAGGTGCGGGCGATGATCGAGGCCGTGCCCTTGCCGTGAACGCCGCGTCGCTGGTCGCGCCGTGGAACGTGCGTGCGCGCGTGCGCGGCTGGCTGACGTCGCGCCTGCCGCGCACCGACACGCAGCTGCTGACGCAGGGCAACGTCTACATCCTGCCGACCCGCGCCGGCTGGATGTTCGCGGCGACCCTCGTCGTGCTCCTGCTCGCGTCGGTCAACTACCAGCTCAACCTCGGCTACGTGCTGACCTTCCTGCTCGCCGGCAGCGGCATCGTTTCGATGCACATCACGCACGGAACGCTGCGCGGCCTGACGCTGCACCTGCGGCCTGTCGCGCCGGCGTTCGCCGGCAGCCCGGCGGTGCTCGACATCGTCATGTCGAGCCCCTCGTCGCCGCGCTTCGGCGTCGGCCTGCGCCTGCTCGATGCGCCGCCGTCGACGCTGGCATGGACCAACGTGCCAGCCGGCGGCCAGGCGACCGCGCACGTCAGCTTCGTGCCGGCGGCGCGCGGCCGCCACGAGGTGCCGACGCTGTCGGCCGAGACGCGCTTTCCGCTCGGCCTGTTCCGCGCCTGGACGGTGTGGCGGCCACTCGCGCAACTGCTCGTCTACCCGCGCGTCGAGGCTGACGCGCCGGCGTTGCCCGCGGCGCGGCCCGCGGCCGGCGGGCCCACCCAGGCGCGGCGCAGCGAAGGCGGCGAGATCGAAGGCGTACGTGCCTACCGGCGCGGCGACCCGCTCAAGCTGATCGCCTGGAAGAAGGCGGCGCAGGCGCTCGAGACCGGCGCCGAGCTGGTGAGCCGCGACACGAGCACATCGGCGCGCCAGGAGCTCTGGCTCGACTGGTCGGCGTGCGGGCCGATCGCCACCGAGGAGCGCCTCTCGCGCCTGACCGCGTGGACGCTCGCCGCCCACCGTGCCGACGCCGACTACGGCCTGCTCCTGCCCGGCGTCGAGATCGAGCCGGGCGACGGCGAGGCGCAACGGACGCGCTGCCTCGAAGCGCTCGCGCTGTGGCGTTGAACGCATCGACCACCCTCGCGGCGGCGCGTCGCGCCGTGCCGAACTGGCCCGGCTGGCAGCGCCTGCCGCGCGAGGCGCGCGACACGCTGTTCCTGCTCGGCGTGATCGCCTGGACGGTGCTGCCGCATGCGTCGCACCTGCCGACCTGGGCGCTCGTGCTGACCGCGGTCGTCCTCGTCTGGCGCGGCCGGCTCGCCCTCGCCAACGCGGCGCTTCCCGGCCGCTGGGTGATCGTCGCCGTGCTCGTCGTCGCCATCGGCCTGACCTGGTGGTCGTACCGGACGCTGCTCGGCAAGGAGCCCGGCGTCACCCTCGCGGTCGCGCTGATGGCGCTGAAGACGCTCGAGCTGCGCGCGCGCCGCGACGCCTTCGTCGTCTTCTTCCTCGGCTTCTTCATCATCCTCACCCACTTCCTCTACTCGCAGTCGCTGCCGGTGGCGATCGCGATGCTGGTCTCGGTGTGGGGGCTGCTCACGGCCGTCGTCCTCGCCCACATGCCGGTCGGCCAGCCGAGCCTGAAGCAGGCCGGCGGACTGGCGGCGCGGACGGCGTTGCTCGGCGCGCCGGTGATGGCGCTGCTGTTCCTGCTCTTCCCGCGCGTCGGCCCGCTCTGGGGCGTGCCGCAGGACGGCATCTCGAAGACCGGCCTGTCGAACACCATGAAGATGGGTTCGATGATGGAGGTCGCGCGCGACGACTCGATCGCGATGCGGATCCGCTTCGAAGGCGCCGCGCCGGCACCGGCCGAGATGTACTTCCGCGGCCCGGTGCTGACCCGCTTCGACGGCACCGAGTGGACGCCGCTCGGCCTGCCCTTCGCGCCGGCGAGCCTGCCGTCGCGACCGCCGACGCTGGAGACGCGCGGCGCGCCGCTGAGCTACGAAGTGACGCTCGAGCCGCTCCGCCTCGCGTCGGTGCCGCTGCTCGAGGCGACGACCGAGCTCGGCCCGATCGAAGGCTACCGGCTGGTCCCGCGCGACGACCTGCAGTGGCTCGCCGACAAGCCAATCCTCGAGCGGCTTCGCTTCAAAGCGACCGCCAGCACGCGCTTCGTCCTCGGCGCGCCGCGCCGCTTCGGCGAGATCCAGGACAGCCTCGAGCTGCCGGTCGGCTTCAACCCGCGGACCGTCGCCTGGGCGCGCGCCCTTCGCGCCGATCGCTCGCGGCGCGCCGCGACGTCGACGCAGCTGGCGCAGGACGTCCTGCAGCACATCCGCACGCAGGGCTTCAGCTATACCCTCGCGCCGGGCGACTACGGGAAGAACGGCGTCGACGAGTTCTGGCTCGACCGCAAGGAAGGCTTCTGCGAGCACTTCGCCGCCGCCTTCGTCGTCGTCATGCGCGCCGCCGGCGTGCCGGCGCGAATCGTCACCGGCTACCAGGGCACCGACCTGCCCGCCGTCGACGGCTACTACATCGTCCGCCAGAGCTCGGCGCACGCGTGGGCCGAGTTCTGGCAGACGGGGGTTGGCTGGGTCCGCGCCGACCCGACCGGCGCGGTCGCGCCCGACCGCATCGGCCGCAGCAACCGGCTCGCGCCGCAACCCGGTTTCGTCGCCGGCACGCTCGACGCGATGAATCCACAGCTGTTCGCGCAGCTGCGCAGCGCCTGGGAGGCGGTCAACAACCGCTGGAACCAGTGGGTCCTCAATTACTCGCGCGGCCAGCAGCTCGACGTTCTGAAACAGATGGGCTTCGTCGCGCCGACCTGGGAAGACCTCGCCCTCCTCCTCGTCGGCACGCTGAGCGGGCTCGCGCTCGCCGGCGCGGTCTGGGCCTGGCTCGATCGTCATCGAGTCGATCCGTGGGTGCGCCAGCTCGAACGCATGAAGCGGGCGCTGCGGCTGCTCGGCGTCGCGGCGGCGCCGCAC
>JADGRJ010000035.1 GCA_017881025.1 Rhizobacter sp.
GACCGACGATCAGGCCGAGACCGACCGCTTGTGGAATGCGATCGTCAAGAACGGCGGCCAGGAGAGCCAGTGCGGCTGGTGCAAGGACAAATGGGGCCTGTCCTGGCAGATCACCCCGCGCGCCCTCACCGCAGGGATGCCCGACCCCGATCCCGCGGTGCAGAAGCGCGTGTTCGAGGCGATGATGAAAATGAAGAAGATCGACGTCGCCGCGATCGAGGCGGCGCGGCGGGGCTGACCAGGGACACTCAGCCCAACATCGCGCTCAGCCCAACATCGCGCCGAGCCCGAACAGGGTGGCAAGAACGGAAAGCGCTGCTGCCAGCAGCAATGCTGGAGCCGCCGAAGCGGTGCATTCCTTCTCCAAACGATCCAACCGCAGCTGGTTTTGAGTCAGGTTCATGTCGGCTCCTGGTTCGGTCAGAACGTGGGGCAGGCTTCTTCGGCCGCCGGCTCCTGACGGGAGAACACGGCGCTCGCTTGCGGCACGCTGAGGTCGGTGCTTGTGACGGAAGCCAGTTGCAAGGCAGTGTCCGGCATCGATGTCCCGACATGCGACGCTGCGACGCTGTTCGAGTGGCCGAAAATCGCCGCCCCGGCGACGATCATGGCGACCAGCACCGCCACCGCCATCGCGAGGCGGGCGACAGGGGTCAAGCGGGAATTGCCAGCGGGAGCGAATTGAGAGGCAGCGTGGGACATTTCGAGCTCCTGACGGTCGTGAGTGGGTGACCGGTGAGCGAAATCTTGAGGGTGCCGGACCGGAACGGCGCACCCGCGTTCAATAGTGAACAGCGGTTCGCGAGGCCGGGCGTGTCCTTCCCGCCGCTGGAAAGCCAGCCTCCGCGTCGCTACAGTCCTGAATCTCCCAGAGCGAGGAGCACGCGCGAATGGAGGCAGGACGCACCCCAGACCGGGCCGCCGACATCCTGGCCGAGCTGGTGAAGCTGGGCGAAACGCGCACCTGGGAGCCGGGCACCGCAGTGGTGAGCGAAGGCGAGGCCGCCGACTGCATGTACATCATTCACGAGGGCGAGCTCCGCGCCGTCGTCGCAGGCGAAGGCGGCCGCGTGGTCGAGCTGAACACGATGCATGCCGGCGAATTCTTCGGCGAGCTGATGCTGAGCGGGGACCTGCGTTCCGCCTCCGTGCTCGTCACTCAGCGCGCCCGCCTCACGCGCATCGATCGCGCCGAGGTGGAGCGCCTGGTCGGCGAGCGGCCGGATCTCGCCCTGCAACTGATTCAGAGCCTGGTGCAGCGTGTGCGCATCCTGACGCGCACAGTGCGCAGCCTTGCGTCGGTCGACGTGTACGGCCGGCTGGTGGGACTCTTCGAGGCGGTGGCCGTCGACGAGAAGGGCCAGCGCGTCGTGCCCGGCCCGCTCAGTCAGCAACGAATCGCCGAGCGCGTGGGCGCGTCCCGAGCAATGATCAACCGGCTGCTGCACGACCTGGATCGCGGCGGCTACATAGAAGTCTCTCGCGGGCGAATCGTCCTGCTCAAGAAGCTGCCGCTCCACTGGTGAGCCCGCGTCTACGTTCGACGCTTTCAACCACTCGCGAGCTCTTCGTCGCACAGGCGGGCGGATGTAGCCGCCTGCTGGCGGCTCGGCCCTGCCTCAACCGCTCATCGAGGCGTCACTTGACCAGAGACGGTATCGGGATCATTCCCGGGAAGACATACGCCTGCAGCATCGCGATCAGTCCAATCACCGCGGCGCCCGCGATCGAATGCCAGAACACGGTCCGGAAGATCGGACCGAGCGCGAACGAGCGCTCCTTCGGATCGTCGTAGCACGCCGCGCAGGCGACCATGATCGATTGCGCGTCGATCATCTTGCCCATCACGCCGCCGGTCGAGTTGGTCGCGACGATCAGGATCGGATTGAGGTTGAGCTGCTGCGCGGTGATGCGCTGCAGGCTGCCGAACAGCGCGTTCGACGCGGTGTCTGAACCGGTGAGGAAGACGCCGAGCCAGCCCAGGTAGGCAGCGAAGAACGGATAGAAATAACCGGCGCCGGTGAACGCCAGCCCGAGGACCGCATCGGTTCCCGAGTAGCGCGTCAGAAACCCGAGGCCCAGCACTTGGCCGATGACGAGCACCGGTATCTTCATCCGGTGCATCGTCTGCAAGAAGGCTTCCTTCCATTGGCTTGCGCTCAGCCGGAGGACGAGACCGGACAGGATCGCCGCGACGAAGACGCCCGTGCCTGCGGCCGAGAGCCAGTTGATCGCGAACCGTGCCGCTTCGGGCTTCGCGTTCACGGGTGCGACAGGCGGCATCCTCTGCACCAGGTTGTGCAGTGACGGCATGTCCCAGACCGGCAGCGACAGCGAGCCGCCGAAAGGCGAGCCGAGCAGCGTCGTCGCGAAGGTGATTCCCGAGAACAGGTTGTTGAGCAGCTTCTTGAACTCCGGAACACCCCACAGCGCGCAACACGCGATCAGGATCACCCACGGCGCCCAGGCGTAAGCCGTCTCCGCGGCGCTGTACTTGTATTTCCATTCGCTGCTGTCGGTCGTTGCCGTCGCCGTGCTCTTGCCGGCCTTCGCGAGCGCCTCGCGCTCGGATCGGAGCAGGAAGCGCGTCTTCGGGTGCCAGACGAAGCGCAGGAAGAGCGCCGTACAGATGACCGAGAACACGCCCGACACGACGTCGGTCATCAGATGCAGCTCGTTCGTTCCGGAGGCGTAGTACTGCATCAGTGCGAACGTTCCGCCGGCGCAAAGAGTCGCCGGCCAGACCTCGAAGACTTCCTTCCAGCTCCCGCCCTCCATCTTCACGAAGGTCGCGACCAGCCAGAAAGGCACCAGGACCGAGACGAACGGCAACTGGTGGCCGGCCATCGAAGACAGCGTCAGCTGGTCGAGGCCGCTCACGGCCGCCAACGTGACGATCGGCGTGCCGATCGCGCCCCAGGCCACCGGCGCGGTGTTGGCGAGCAGGTTCAGCACGGCCGACTGGAACGGCCTGAAGCCGAGACCGACCATGACGGCGCCGGCGATCGCCACCGGTGTGCCGAAGCCCGACGTGCCTTCGATAATCGCGCCGAACGAGAACGCGATCAGCACGCATTGCAGGCGCCGGTCGAACGAGATGTGGACGATCGACTCCTTGACGATTTCGAACTTGCCGGACACGACGCTCATCGTGTAGAGGAACATCGCGGCGAGAACGATCCAGATGATTCCGAGGAATCCCGAGAGCGAGCCGAGCGCGAATGCGGAAACGGCCGACGGCAGCGGCATCCTGAAGACCAGGCACGCGATCAGGAATGCGGCGATGACACCGAAGAACGCCGCGTACGGGGCCGAGATTCCGAGGTGGACGTTGCCCTGCGCATCGCGGTGGCGATGCAAGGCGATGAAGTAGAGCAAGGTCAGGATCGGGATCGCCGCCACGAGGGTGGAAAGGAAGGCATTTCCCAACGGGTTGTAGATCTGCTGGTACATGGCGCGTCTCCTCCTCTTTTTCCGCAGCAACGTATCGTCGGCGAAACGACGGCCAGCCGCAATGGCGACTTTCTGCCAGCTGAGGCGCTCGCCGTCGGCGCTAGGGCGCGGGGCGCGTCGCCGGCGGCGCGTCGAAGGTCCAGGTCGCGCCGAGCGTCCAGGTACCGGCGCTGGTCGCGCCGACGCCGCGGGCGCGGCTCAGGTCGAAGCCGAGTGAATTGCTCTGCTTCCACTGAACGCCGAGGCGTGCGAAGTTGCCGCCGTACTGGCGAAACCGCTCGCCGATGAGCGTCCATTCGGGCGCCGCCTGCCACTCGAGCGAAGCACCGGCACGCCCACGGGTCGGCAAGTCGCGGACCCAATCCCGGCCGACGTTGACGTTCAACTGCAGCGCATCCGCGAGGCGCAGCGTCAGCGGTGCGTACAGGGTCGCTCCGGCGTAGCGCGGCGCGGACCCTTGCCACGCGACGAGCGCTGCCAGGCCGACGCTGACGCGATCGTCGATAGTCGCGGCCCACTTGATCTGCGGGCCGACCGGCGTCTGCGGAGCGCGGTCGCGCGGCTGGACGCGGTCGGCGTTGATGGCCAGCTCGACCGGGCCGACGCGGCACGCCGGGCCCACGTGCACCAGCGAGCCCCCGTGGTCGGCGCGCTCCCACCAGGTCTCGATCAGGCACGTGCCGACATCGAGGATCGCGGCATCGTCGACGGCGAAATGGCCGCCCGCGGCGTGCCCGTTCAGTGCCCAGATGCTGGCCACGACGGCGATTCCGCGCGCGAGGCTTCGGCCGACCGCCACCGCCGCTACTCGAATGTCGGTTCCTCCCACCAGGGGAAGAACGACGGCAGGTCCGACGACACCCGGTCGGGAAAGACGGCCGGCCGCTTCTCGAGGAATGCCCCGACGCCTTCGCGTGCGTCGGCCGACTGCCCGCGGGCCTGGATCGAGCGGCTGTCGATCCGGTGCGCGAACATCGGATGCGGCGTTGCCGACATCCGCCACAGCAGCTGGCGCGTCAGCGCGATCGAGACCGGCGCCGTGTTGTCGGCGATCTCGCGGGCGAGCGCGCGTGCCGCGGGGAGCAGCTCGTCGGGTGCGTGCAGCGAGCGCACGAGGCCGCGCGCCAGCGCCTCGTCGGCGCTGAAGACGCGGCCGGTCAGGCACCATTCGAGCGCGGTCTGCATGCCCACGAGTCGCGGCAGGTACCACGACGAGGCGGCCTCCAGCGTGATGCCGCGCCGCGCGAACACGAAGCCGAAGCGCGCAGCGGTCGATGCCATGCGGATGTCCATCGGCAGCTGCATCGTCGCGCCGATCCCGACCGCCGCGCCGTTGATGGCGCCGATGATCGGTTTCAGGCTCCTGTACATGCGCAAGGTCGTGGTGCCGCCGCCGTCGCGATAGACGTCGCCCACCTTGAGCGCCTCGCGAAGCGGATCGCCGGCATGGGCGTTGCGGTCGAACGTGTCGCCGCCCGAGGACAGATCGGCGCCGGCGCAGAACGCGCGACCGGCGCCGGTGACGATGACGGCGCGCACGTCGTCGTCGGCGTCGACCTCGTCGAACAGCAGCTCGAGCTCGAGCCGCATCCGCGCGTTGTACGCGTTGAGCTTGTCGGGGCGGGCTAGCGTGATCGTGGCGATGCCCTGATCGACGGCGTAGCGCGTGGTCTCGAGCGGCGGCAATGTCATCGTTGGCCTTCGTGGGGTGGAAGGAACCGGTGGTCGGATGGGTTCATGCCTCGATCGAGCCGGTCACCCTGAACGAATACGCGCCGGTCGACGTCCAGAGCTCGCCTTTGCGCACGATGATAAGTTGGTCGAGTTGCAGCTCGCGACGAAGCCGTGGGTCGAGTTCGGCCTCGATCAACTCTGTCAACCGATGTGATACGGTCGAATTCCCATTGGCGAGAACGTCCGAGAATGGATCGACGAGTGTTCATCGACGCGATGACGGCAAGCATGGTTGCCGCACCGCTCGTAGCGATCGCGCAGAACTCGGCAATGGTCCGGCGAATTGGAATCTTGACCACTGATTCGCCTGAGACCCAAGCCACGCTGGATCTGACTTACGCGCGCTTGCGCGCGCTAGGCTGGGTGGAGGGTCAGAATCTTCGTGTCGAACGACGCTACGCCAGCGGCAAAGTCGAGCTTCTGCGACCCTTCGCGGAGGAGCTCGTTCGGCTCAAGGTGGAAATCATCGGGACGCTCGGCACGCCGGCCGCGCTGGCGGCCAAGAATGCCACCAAGACAATACCAATTGTCATTTGGAGCGCGGGTGACGCGGTGGGCACCGGTCTGGTCGCGAGCCTGGCCCGGCCCGGCGGGAATGTCACCGGCTTCTCCTTTCTTACCCCGGAGATTGAGGCGAAGCGTGTCGAGCTGCTTCGCGAGTTGGTGCCGGGCTTGCTGCGCGTCGGCGTGCTGGAAACGGCAAACCCTTACTACCACGCCAGGCGCAGCGGCTTCGAGCAGGCGTGCCGGACTCTCGGTGTTCAGCCGATCTTCTTCGAAGTCGCCACGCAAGGCGATGTGGAGAATGCGATCGCGGAGATGGCTCGCCGCGGAGCGCAGGCACTCATGGTTCCACAAGAGCCGCTTTTCTTCGAGAATCCAGTTCCGCTCATGAAGGTTGCATCGAAGTACGCGTTGCCGACCGTTACAGCAAACGGCAACATCATTGCAGCGGGCGCATTGGTCCTTCTCGCTCATTCCGGGGACGAGCAAGACGAACGCTTCGCTTGGTTCGTCGACAAAATCCTTCGCGGCGCCAAGCCCGCCGAACTGCCGATCCAGCAACCGACGAGATTCACGCTCGTTGTCAACCTGAAAGCTGCGAAGGCGCTCGGCCTCACGGTCCCTCGATCGATACTCCTGCGGGCTGACGAGGTCGTCAAATGATCGTTCGGTCGCACGGCAGCTGCAGTGCGTCTAGTCCACTCGCGTTTCAAACCTGGATCGTCGCGGTCACCCGCTGCAAGTAGAGCTCGCCGGCCCGTATCGTCTGCGCACCCGGCCGTCCCTCCCCGATCGTCCGCCCGTCCACCTTCGTCACCGGCGTCACGCCGCCGAGCGTTCCGGTCACGAACGCCTCGTCGGCCGAGTACACCTGCGCGAGCGTGAAATCGCATTCGCGGGCCGCGCCGCCGGCCGCCGTCCACGCGTCGATGACGTTCTTCTGGGTGATGCCCTTGAACGAATACGCGCCGGTCGAGGTCCACAGCTCGCCTTGGCGGACGATGAAGAAGTTGGTCGAGTTGCAGCTCGCGACGAAGCCGCGCGGGTCGAGCATCAGCGCTTCGTCGGCGCCGGCGTGGATGGCCTGGATCAGCGCCTGGATCAGGTTCAGGCGGCTGTGCGAGTTGAGGCGCAGGTCGAAGACGTCGGGGCCGCTGGTGCGAAAGGTCGACGTGAAGAGCGAGAGGCCGCGCGCCTTCGACTCGGGCTTGGGCGTCTTGAACTCGGCGACGATGACGACCGTCGCCTTGCCGATCACGAAGCGCGGGTCCTGGTTCGGCGTGCGCTTGACGCCGCGCGTCACCATCAGCCGGATGTGCGCGCCGTCGGTCATCGCGTTCTTCGCCAGCGTGTCGAGCACGGCTCGCGTCAGCTCGTCGCGCGTCAGGCCGATGTCGAGCGCGATCGAGGTCGCGCCTTCGTAGAGGCGGTCGAGGTGGGCGTCGAGGCTGATGATGCGGCCCTGCACCAGGCGCAGCCCCTCCCAGATGCCGTCGCCGAGGACGAAGCCGCTGTCGAAGATCGAGACGTGGGCCTCGTCGCGCGGCACGAAGGCACCGTTGACGTAGACCAGCACGCCGTCGTTGCGCGGGTCGGCGACGTAGCCCTGGGCGCTTTCGCCCTGGGCGAGGGCATTCGGGGGGGCTGCGGTCATGGCATTCGTTCTCGAAGTCAGAAGTCGAATTCGCGGTGGCGGTCGACGAACGCCCGCGTGCGCGGCTGCGTCGGGTGCTTGAGCACCTGGTCGGGCGTGCCCTGCTCGTGGATCACGCCCTCGGCGATGAACAGCACGCGGTTGGCGACGTGGTACGCGAAGCCGATCTCGTGCGTCACCAGCAGCATCGTGCGGCCTTCCTCGGCGAGCGAGCGGATCACGCGCAGCACTTCGCCGACCAGCTCGGGGTCGAGCGCGGACGTCGGCTCGTCGAACAGCAGCACCTCGGGGTCCATCGCTAAGGCGCGGGCGATGGCGACGCGCTGCTTCTGTCCGCCCGAAAGCCGCGCCGGGTAGGCCTCGGCCTTGTCGGCCAGGCCGACGCGGGCGAGCTCGGCCTGCGCGCGCGTGCGCGCCTCGGGCTCGCGCTGGCCGCGCACCGTGCGCAGCCCCTCCATCACGTTGCCGAGCGCGGTCATGTGCGGGAACAGGTTGAACTGCTGGAACACCATGCCGACGCGCTGGCGCACGCGCGTCAGCTCGGCTTCGTCGTAGGTGCGCCGGCCGGGATCGGCCTTGCCCGGCGCGGCGCGGCCGATCGCCTGGCCGGCGAGCTCGACGACGCCGGCGCTCGGCCGCTCCATGAAGTTGAGGCAGCGCAGCAGCGTGCTCTTGCCCGAGCCCGAGGCGCCGAGGATGGCGATGCGGTCGCCGGGCATGACATCGAGGTCGATGCCGCGCAGCACGGCGTGGTCGCCGAAGTGTTTCTCCAGCCCGCGCACGCGCAGCAGCGGCTGCGCATTGCCCGCTGGCGTTGCGCCGACCGGTGATGAAGCCTCGGCCATCGTCATGCGTCCGACCGGCCGAGGCGCCGCTCCAGCGCATAGGTCGCCTGCACCAGCGGAAAGAGGCACAGGAAGAAGACGACGGCGATGACGCTGTAGGTCTCGATCGGGTTGAAGTTCAGCGAGGCGAGGAGCTTGCCCTGCTGCAGCAGCTCGACGTAGGCCACCGCCGAGGCGAGCGTCGTCATCTTGAAGATCTCGATGCCGCGGTTGGTGAGCGCGGGCAGCATCCGCCGCAGCGCCTGCGGCAGGACGATCCGGCGCATCGCCTGCGCCGGCGTCATGCCCAGCGCGCGCGCCGCCTCGGCCTGGCCGCGGTCGATCGATTCGATGCCGCCGCGGTAGATCTCGGCCGAGAAGGCGGCCGAGTTCAGCGAGATGCCGAGCGCCGCCGCCGTCAGCGGGCTGATCTGGAACGGAAGCAGGATCGGCAGCGCGTAGTAGAACCACAGGATCTGCACCAGCACCGGCGTGTTGCGGAAGAACTCGACGAAGGCCGTCGCCGGCAGGTGGATCCAGTGCGCTCGCGCATGCCGCCCGAGGCCGACGACGAGCCCGAAGCCGAAGCCGAGCACCACGCAGATGACGAAGAGGCGCATCGTGCCGATCGCGCCCACCCAGAGCACGTCGAGGTTCTCGAGCACCGGCGCGAAGTTCCAGCGGTAGAGCGCACCCATCAGCGCGCCATCCCTTCACCGCTCGCGGCGAGACGCCGCTCGAGCCCGTGCACCAGCGTGCTCGCCGCGAAGATGACGACGAAGTAGATCAGCGCCGTCACGGTGAAGACCTCGAGCGGCCGAAACGTCTTCTGCGCCACCTCGTTGGTCTGGAACAGCAGGTCGGCGTACGAGACGATGGCGACGAGCGTCGTCGTCTTCATCAGCTCGATCGCGCGCTCGAGGAAGGCGGGGATCATTCGCTTGACGGCCTGCGGCAGCACGATGCGGCGCATCACCTGCGGCGGCGCCATGCCGAGCGCGCGTGCCGCTTCCCATTGGCCGCGCTCCACCGAGACGATGCCGCCGCGGAACACTTCGGCGAAGAAGGCGGCCGACTGGATCGAGAACGTGAGCACCGCGGCGACGTAGGGCGTCATCTCGACCCGGATCAGGATCGGCAGCGCGAAGAAGAACCAGAACAGCTGCACCAGCGGCGGCGTGGTGCGGAAGACCTCGATCACCGCGCCCGCGGGCCACGCCAGCAGGCGCCGCGGCGAGAGCCGCATCAGCGCCAGCACGAGGCCGAGCGGAACGCCGAAGGCGAGCGCCGCGCCGGTCACCTTCAGCGTGTTGAGGAGGCCGAGCGCCAGCAGGTCGGCATTCGCCCACACCGGGGCGAAGTTCCAGACGTGCATCGACGTGGCCGAAAGGAGTGCGCGCGCCGGCCGGCTACGACTTGCCGAGCATCTCCTTCATCACCGGCGGCGAGGCCTTGGGGTCGAGGCCGAAGCCGACCAGGAACTCCTCGTACCACTTCTGCGTCTGGCCGTTCGCATAGAACTTGCCGATCTCCTTGTCGACCCAGTCGACGAAGGACTTGTCGGTCTCCTTCCGGACCGCGACGCTCGACGCCTGCGATTGGGCCGGCGTCGGCACGACGATCTTGCCGGCGCCGAGCTTCTGCCGCGCCGCGAGCAGCGGCGGGTGGAACAGGCACACCGCATCGGCGCGCCCGGCCTGGAACGCGGCGATGGCTTCGGCGTTGCCCGGGAAGCGCGAGACCTGTGCCTTGGTCACGTTCTCGGTGAGGAACTTGTCCATGCTGCTGGCCTGTGGCACGGCGATTCGCACGGTCGGCTTGTCGAGATCGGCCCACGCCTTCACCGGCAGGTCGTCGCGCGCCAGCACGGCGAGCGAGTAGTACAGCAGCGCGGTCTTCGGGAAATCGACCGCCTGGGCGCGCTCGGGCGTGGCGTCCATCATCGACATCATGTCGATCTTGTTGCCTTGCAGCGCGGCGATCGCCGTGCCCCACGTCACCTCGACCGGCTCGAACTTCACCCCGAGGTCGGCGGCCATCGCCTTGCCGAGCGAGACGCCGACGCCGCTCGCCCAGTCGCCGGACTTCGGGTCCTTGGAGTACCACGGCGGCGCCTGGGTGACGCCGACGCGCAGCGTTCCGCGTTGCTTGATCTGGGCGAGGGTGGCGTCGGATGCGGCCTGCGACCAGGCGGCCGGTGCGATGGCCGCAGCGGCGAGCGCCAGCACCGACCGGCGATGGAATTGAATGGACATGGCGTCAGGCTCCTTCGGGGGGTCGCCCATGATAGAGACCCGCCCTTGGGAAGCGAAGCAGGGTGCGCGAGTGCTTCTGGCTAGCGAAGCGCGGGGCGCAGCGCTATCGCGACGCGGTCGCGTATTGAGCGCGGCGCGCGCGACAGGAGATCGGCGCGCGCCGCTTGGCCTCAGTACCCGAGCAGCAACAGGGCACGCCCGAAATTGGCGACGTCGAGGGTGCCGACTCCCGTCCCCTGGTCGTAGCCGGCATGACCGGTATAGAACCAGTTGTTGCCGCTCTTGATGTCGTGCAGCGGCGCACCGTGGCCGGCGTAGCCGAGCGGCGTCGCCGCGACCAGGTAGAGCGGCACGTTGAAGAGGCCGAGGCGGCCGCGCACGCGTTGCCCGAGCAGCGCCGCGATGCCGTTCAGCTGCGGCGCCGTGAAGCTGGTGCCGCCGATGAAGGCGTCGACGCCGAACCCGTTCTCGCTCGACGTGTACGGGATGATGTAGCCGGTGTCCGGATCGGCGTTCAACGAGACGTCGGGCAGATTGCGGCCGCGGTAGTTCGCGGGCAGCTTGACAATCAGGGTCGGCGGGCTCGTCGTGTTGTCGACCAGCTTCTGATGGGGCTCGGTGTTCCGCATGCCTGAGACCCAGTCCTGGTAGAACGGCCTCGGCACATAGGAGCTGACGCCGCCGCCTGTGCCGCCCGGGAAAACGCAGTCGATCAGATCGAGCCCGAGCGCGGCGCAGAGCCCGGTCAGGTAGTCCCAGCCCCACACGCGCTCGGTCGGCACGTTGACGGTGAAGACCGAGCCGTCGCCGAGCAGGAACGATTGATCGCCCGCCAGCGTGGTGCCGCCGGCCGCGGTGATCCAGGCCGACGCCGCCGGCGAATCGACCGCCAGCACGCGCGAGAAGAAGGGCTCCGGCGCGTTTCCTTCGACGTCGTAGGCACCGTTGTCGCCTGCCGCGGCGAAGAACGACTGCCCTTGCACCGCCGCCCTGAGGAACAGGGTGTTGAATGCCTGCAGGCTCTGCACGCTGCGGCCGGCGCGGCCGACGCTCACGGTCGTCTGGGTTTCGAACCATTCCCACTCGCCCCAGCTCACCGACACCGTCTCGGCGGCGTTGTCGTTGATGGCGCGCGCGAAGGCGTCGTAGAAGCCCTGGTCGGTGTTTGGCGCCTGGTAGACGATCATTTTCGCCGCCGGCGCGACGCCGCCCGATTGCTGCACGTCGAGAGTCGTCTCTTCCGATCCCGAGTCGTCGCTGGGCACGCCGGGGCCGCCGTCGACGTCGACGACCTTCAGCCGGTTCGCTTTGACGGGCAGGCCGAGGCCTGTCCAGTACACGAACGCATCGCTCGGCGTGAACGAGGCCAGCGTGCGTATCCCGCTACTTCGCGATCAGCACCACGGTGTACCCGCCGACAGCCGTCCCGTTCATTCGCTGTACCACCCGAAGTGCCTGGGCTTCACCAGGCTTCATGTCGGCTATCCCGGCGTGGAATTGGACGCCCAATGGATCGCAGCCTCGCTGGATCGTCTCGCGAGGCCGCAGCAGGTGCGCGCGCTGGTCCAAATGCAGTTGCGAGAGTGGCAGTTGCCTGCTTCCTCTCGGCTGAGCCGGGAGCAAGCCCCAGGTACTCTTGTGCGTGGGCGCCGCGAATTGCGCGCTGCGTGAGTTCTTATAGAGCTTCAGCCAATCAACGCCGTTCGCGTCGGCCTCGACGACCTCGATCTCGGCGAGGCCCGTCTGAGGCATGAATCCCAGATCCAACGTCAGATCGACGTTAGCGGGTGAACTCGACGTCACGACCGCTATATTGCGTTGTGCGATGTGCCGATCAGAAGCGGCGCTGAATTGGTCCGGCGACGCGGCATCGAGCATCGGCTCAGAGACTCGCACAACCAGGCATTCGTGTCCGTTGTTGACGAACTGGGGGACCCAGGACACGGGGCAACGCACGATCGCGTGCGAGCCCATCGTGACGTAAGGCACTCCGGCGCTGCGTGCCTCGGTCCAGGAGGCGCTGCGCGTGAACCGGTTGCCCAGGTCGACCCACGTGGCGCCGATGAAGTTTGCGTCGGCTCGGGAGATGCCCAGACTCGGGTTGAACCAATAGAACTCCACCCGTACCCGAAAGGCGGGGGCCTTGCCGAGATTCCAAATTTGCGCGTAGAGGGTGTTCGGCGCACCGGCCTTGGCTATCCCGCCAAACGTCGGCGGGACCAGCGGCGCCGCCGCCGCATCCACGCCCGGCAGGACGAAGATGTCCGGCGATTCCCAGAACACGCCGCCGAAAGGTCTCGCGCCCGCGTCACCGGCGGCGCTGCGCACCACGAGAAAGGGCAGGTATTCATCCTTGCGTGGTCCGAAACGCGGCCCGTCGGTCAGCGTGCCGCGAACCTGGTCTCGGAACCAACCCTGGTCGGCCGGCGTGTTGCGCGGCGGCCGCTGCGGATCCTGCCCAGGTCGCGTCGGGGTGATCTTGACCTTCGGCGGCGGCTCGTCCTGCGGGACGTCTCCGGTCCCGGGGTCCGGACATCGCGGCGGCGGCTCGCAAGTCCGGTTGTGAATATGACCCGAACAACACGGGGGAAGCTTCGTGCCGCCATTGTCACCGTCGCACGCTATCGGCTTGCCGCAATGCGCGCACTTCATGGTGGCACGGTCTTGACTGTTGGTGTGCATCGTCATGGCCCTAACCGATGGGTGGAGGTGCGTCGTCGCAGCCGGGATCCTCGAGGCCGAAGCCGACCCAGTGCAGCTTCAACGGCTTGTTCCGGTCGTAGCTGCCGTCTTCGGGAAGCACCTGTGGCGGCCAGGTGCAGGGCGGCGGGTACGAGTTGCCGTTCGGGTCTGCATGCACGGGCGCGTTTCGGGCTCGGTTCCAGTCCCAAGACTTGTAGCCGTAGCCTCGGTCGGCGTCGAGGTTCCAGTCGACGTATGGGACTTCTTTCCCGTTTGCCGATTGCGGGCTACTCCGCGTATGCAACCAGATTTGATAGGCGGAGAAGCTCGTTGCGTCGCCCAGGTGGGTATCCGCGCGCAGCAGTGCACGCGCATTCTGGTCGACCCATTGCGGCGACGGCGACGTCTCCAACTGGTCACGCACGGCGGCGTTCGTCGCGACCGGCTGGAACAAGACGTTCGGGTTCGCCCGCCGCGGGTAAGGTCCCGCGATCGTGCCTTCGTTTTCCGTGGGCTGGCCCGCCGGATAGAGCCAAGGACTGTGGAACTCCGCCGGCGTGTGGCCGTCGCTCTCGGTAGCGAACAGGTGCGGATAGAGGCGATCGGCGAACGGGTTCTTGTCGACAGCGTCCTGCGAGTTTGCGGGAAATACATCGCCGATGTCAGCCATCACGATCTGAAAGACCGCGGCGTCCGGCAAGCCGATCGTCACAAGGCCCAGACTGATCTCGTCGTCCATCGGCATGAAGTAGCCGGTCATGACGAGCGCGGAACGGAAGGTCTTGAGCAGGTGATACAGCGGCAACTCGAGCGCGTAGTACAGGCCGATGCGTATCGGGAACGTTGCCAGGTCGGCGAGGACGGCCCACGGAAGCGTCGCCAGGTAGAGCGCGACCTCCAGGATGTACGCGAGGACGTTGATGATCGACAACAAGAAGTCGAGCAGGTCGTCGAACCAGTTCGAGTCACCGCTGTCGCTTCCGGGCGCCGACTCCTGCGGATCGCTTGGTGTCGGAAACTGCAGGTTCGGAAAGACCTCGGGAGGAGCGGGCGGCTCATGGGAAAAGCCGTCGACGGTGGTCAGCTTGAGGAAGGCAAACAGCAGCCGGTAGGTCTCTTCGATCAGCTCGACGGTGGGCCGGCCGTCTTCTTCGCGCAAGATGCGCGGATGGACGCCGTTGCTGTAGAAGACGTCCTTGATCGCATCGTGCAGAAGCGTGGCGATCGGCTCGGCCAGCGTTGAATCGATATCCAGCAGCCGCCGTCGCTCCCAGTTTTCACGCAGCGTGTTGCCGGTCGGGTACCCCGGGCGCGAGACGACGCTGCCGTCGGACTCGTCGAAGGCGACGTCGTAGTAGAGCGCGGACTCGGTGAACTGGGGGTACTGCGTCGAGCTCCCGGGCCGGTTTGGGTCGCGCAGGTACCAGAACGAATCCATGTGGTTTTCGACCAGATGGTGGCGTTGCCAGTGCAGTCGGAATGGGCCGCCGGCGATCGCGTTGACGAAGGCATGTCCCGTGACATCGGCACCGACGTGCGTCATGTAGCCCAGCGCGTAGGCCTGGGCTTTTTCGCGCTGCTCGGCGTCATCGATGGCGCTGGCCGATCGCCACAGCGCCCGCCCGAATTGACCGGTGCGCCGGTAGTGCAGCATGTCGGACCACAGGAAGGCTTGTTCGTCCCAGCCCTTGTTGTGCCCCATCGAAAAGAAAGTGAAGAGGTCCCAGTTCTGCGTCGCGAGATCCTCGAGTGCGGTGATCAGGATGCTGCTCAGCTCGCCCGCCACGTCGCCGACGACCTCGGACAAGCCACCGGTCAGACGGCTGATCTCTTCCTGCGTGTCCTCCGTGATCGGCCCCAGGTATTTCTCCCACTTCGTGACGTACGGATCGACCGCGTCGTAGAGCTTAAGGAGGTAGTGAACGAAGTTGGCCAGCACGCTGGAAAGCGGGATGTCGACGGGGCCGACCTTGGTATCGCGGAAATCCGGTAGAAAAAAGAACAGGTCGGGACCGATGGCGCCGAGGGCGGCGAAGTTGCTGCGCTCCTGCATGATTTGCCCGAGACGCTTCACATCGGCACCCTTCCAGCTGGGGTCGATGCGCTCGCTCTTCTGGGGCGTGTATCCCTCGGCGGCGAGTCGCTTGGCCACAGCCCGCATGACGCTGATGTGAATCATTGATCCGGGCATATCGGTCCCCTTGTCGCGAGCTGTCGTTGCAACGCGACTGACTTACGAAACTGACCAGCGAAACGAGTCGATCGATTCGAAGCGGGGTCAGCGTGGTGCCGCGCCGATCGGCGGCATGCCGGGTGGGGCCGGCGGCTTCGGCGGCGGAGTCGAAGCCGACCCGCAGGCCACCAGTGCGTTGTAGAACGCGATCGCGCTGATGATCAGGGCCGCCTCGACAATGAGCGAGCCGATGATGACCCACTGCGCGGGATTCGCGGCGCCCGGGATCCAGGCATAGGCCGCCACCGTCAGGCAGGCAGTGGCTTGAATGCCCAGCACTGTCATCGCCGCACGCAGGGCTGCACGGAGGTTGTTGCACGCGCCGTCACATCGTTTTCCGATGCAAGTGCAGTACGTGTCCAGGGCGGATAGGGCCTGGCTGCAAAACACCATTGCTCCGCCAGTGGCCGCAGCTGCGACCAGCATGCCAATCGGCGACAGGTACGTGTACCACCACGAACCATTCGCGATGGCCGCGCCAATGACGATTGCCGCGGCGGCGAATACCGCTACCGCACAGGCGATCATCCAATTCCTGACGGGAGTGGGATCACACATGCTCGCCTCCTCAAACTATGAATGGGATGACGGACGCCTCGTAGCGACGGCATGCTCTATCGCGATTGACTTCCCTGCATCCACCGTCTTGACGATCCCGCTCGGCCGAGCAGTCATCCGACCGTCGCACGATATAGCGACGCACGACGTTCCGCAACGCAAAGTTGGGCGTGCCCTGCAAGGCGATTCGGCCTGGAGTATTCAACCCCGGCATCGTCTTTCGAAATCAATCCAATTCAGTGCGCTCGAAGGCACGCGCCACAGAGGAAGGTCGGCAAGTCGAATCATCCCTTCCGCAAAGGCGACGCCGTGGCTGGTGAGCGGCTCGAGGCCTGAGGGATCTCCGGTGCTCGTTCTCGATAACCTTGGCGTAGCGGCCCGCCGGCACGTTGACGAAGGCCTCGATCTCGCGATAGTTCCAGTAGAACCGGGCGACCACCGGGTCCCTCTTCACGAAGCAGAATGGCCTTCCGAACAACCCGAAAAGTCAGCATGCAGATGACTAACTCCCTCCTTCTGATTTTCGTCTCGGCGACTTTGGCGTGCATGCAAACGCCTGCAAGAGCAGCCGAGGATCCGCCCGCTTGGGCCTATCCCGTGAATCCACCGGATTTCAAGCCGATCCCTGACGACGGCTCCATACGCCGTGTTCCGGACAGCACCCTGGGTTTGACGTTGTCGCAAGTGAGAGACCCGTTCTTTGCACCGGACTGGCGCCCTGAAGCCCATGCGCAAATGCCCTCGGTGGTCGCGAGCGGTCTCAAGCCGAACGTCTTTGCCTGTGGCTTTTGCCATCGCGCCGAGGGCACCGGTGGGCCAGAGAATGCAAGTCTCGCTGGCTTGCCGGTGGCTTACATCATTCAGCAGATGGCCGACTACAAGAGCGGGGCCAGATCGACTGCAGTGGCAAGCCGGGCGCCCCAGGCTTTCATGATCAAGACAGCCAAGGCCGTCAGTGACGAAGATGTGCGCGCGGCCGCGCTTTACTTCTCAGGGCTCAAGCCCACGTTCAACATCAACGTTGTGGAGAGCGACTTTGCGCCCAAGACCTACGTCGCTGGCTGGTTCCTCGCTGCATCGGTGCCGAGCGGGCAGGAGTCGCTGGGCCAGCGAATCGTTGAAGTGCCCGACGACCTCTATGGGTTCGAGAGCCGCGACACCCGTGTGACGTTAACCGCATACGTCCCACCTGGAAGCTTGAACGCGGGAAGGATCTTGGTCACGGGACAAGACAGCAACAAGGCTCCGGCATGCGCGACCTGTCACGGGAAGGACCTGCGCGGTCTCGATGCGGTACCGTCGATTGCGGGCCGCTCCCCCAGCTACATTTTCAGGCAACTCTATGAATTCAAGATCGGCATCCGAGCTGGATCCAGTTCTGGATTGATGAAGGACACTGTGGCTAAGCTCGATCAGGGCGACATGATTGCCATCGCGGCGTACTTGGGGACGTTCAAATGGTGACGGTGTTCGCGTAGCTGCGCATGCGAACCCCGCGACCGCTTCTGGGCGCCAGAAGTTGATTGCTTGATGTCGCGTTTGGGTCGCGAGCTCCCGTCCACCGGTGAAGAGCCTGCCACGAACCGGACTGTCGGCTGGACCGGCCGATAGCGGTCAATCGCCAGCGATACTCCCCGGCCCCAAGCGGCTGCTGATGGAGGGCGGGTTAGGAGCATGTCAGCTGCCCCAGAGCCCCTGAGCGCCACCCGCGAAGCCTCCCGCTTGTCCGACAATGTGCCATGGGTCTCCTAATCGATGGCGTCTGGCGCGATCGGTGGTACGACACCAACGCCACGGGCGGGCACTTCGTGCGTCCGCGCACGAGCTTCCGCAACTGGGTCACGCGCGACGGCAGCGCGGGTCCGTCCGGCGCGGCGGGCTTCGCAGCCGCCGCGGGTCGTTACCACCTCTACGTGAGCCTGGCTTGTCCCTGGGCGCACCGCACGCTCATCATGCGCGCGCTCAAGGGGTTGGACGAGATCATCCCGATCTCGGTCGTGCACTGGCGCATGCTCGAGCACGGCTGGACCTTCGACGATGGCCCCGGCGTGGTGCCGGACCCGATCCACGGCGCACGTTACCTGTACCAGGTCTACCAGGCCGCCGACGCCGCCCACAGCGGTCGCGTGACGACGCCGGTGCTCTGGGACACCGTGCAGCGGTCGATCGTCAGCAACGAGTCGTCGGAGATCATCCGGATGTTCAATTCGGCCTTCGACGCCGTCGGGGCGGGCCCCGGCGACTATTGCCCGGCCGAACTGCGTGACGAGATCGATGCGCTGAACGACCGCATCTACGCCGGCGTCAACGACGGCGTCTACAAGGCCGGATTCGCGACCACCCAGTCCGCCTACGATGCCGCCGTTGGCCCGCTGTTCGACACCCTGGAATGGCTCGAAGCTCGGCTCGCTGGCCGGCGCTACCTGTGCGGCGACCGCGTCACCGAGGCCGACATCAGGCTGCTCGTCACCCTGCTGCGCTTCGACCTCGTCTACTACCTGCACTTCAAGTGCAATGCGCGGCGGCTTGCCGACTACCCCCACCTGTCGGGCTACGCGCGCGACCTCTACCAGCTGCCGCACGTCGCGGCGACCTTCAACGCCGAGCACGCGAAGCGTCACTACTTCGAAAGCCACCGCACGCTCAACCCGAGCGGCATCGTCCCAGTCGGGCCGGCGGTCGACTTCGGCGGCCCGCACGACCGCGGGCGCTTCGCGACGCGAAACTAGCCGCTGGCCTGTCGTTCCGACTTGGCGGCGGTCCAGCGCTCGAGCTTCGCACGCGCCTCGTTGCGCGCCGGGTCCATCGCGGCGTCGTGGCCTTCGCGCTTGCAGGTGAGCTCGATCACGTAGCCGTTGGGGTCGCGGAAATAGATCGATTCGATGAAGCCGTGGTCGGAGACGCCGCGTGTCTCGATGCCGCTAGCCTTGCCCTTGGCGAACATCGCGTCGAGCGTCGGCCGGTCGACCTCGAGCGCGATGTGCAGGTCGTAGTCGTGCTGGACCTTGAACTCGAACGGCATGTCCGGCGCCTCGAAGAAGGCGAGGCACGAGCCGTCGTCCATGCCGTAGAAGGTGTGCAGCGTCTCGGTCTTGCGCCCGCTCTTCGTCTCGCGGATCTCCAGCGTGCTCGTCAGAGGCAGGCCGAGGAAGCCCTCGTAGAAGCGGCGCGTCTCCTCCGAGTCTCGACAGCGGTAGGCGTTGTGGTGCAGGCCCTTGATCACGGCGGTCTCCGGCGCGCGGGAGCCTAGACGGTGGCCAGTTGCCCCTTGGGCAACTGGTTCGCGAAGCCGTTGATCGCCTCGTAGACCTTCTGCCAGGTCGAACGCCCCTTCATGCGATCGAGCCAGCCCTTCACGTTCGGGTAGGCTGAAAGGTCCGAGCCGATCACCTCGGCCAGGTGCACGAACGAGGCGCCGTAGTAGTCGGCGATGGTCAGCTCGGGCCCGCAAAGGTAGAGCTTGTCGGGCCCGAGCAGCTTCTCGTCGAGCACCTTCATCCAGGTCTTCGCGCGCTCCTGCCCCCAAGCCACGGTGATGCGCTGCGATTCCTCAGTCGGCCGCTTGTGGAAGGGGAAGATCTGCGAGTACACGGTACCGTAGGCGAGGTCGCGGCATAGCTGCGTATTGATCCAGTCCATCATCTCGTTGACGCGCGCACGCTGGCGCAGGTCCTTCGGGTACGTGGGCGAATCGATCTTCTCGGCCAGGTACTTGAGGATTGCCGAGCTCTCGGTGAGGCGGAAGTCGCCGTCCTCGAGCACCGGCACCAGCCGATTGGGGTTGACGGCCGCATAGGCCTCGCCCATGTGCTCGCCAGTGAAGAGGTCGACGATCTGCATCTCGGCGGCGACGCCGTTGTCGGCGATGAACATCATCAGCGGGCGGCTGGTGGTGGAGGCGGGGTGGTAGTAGAGCTTCATGCCTTCGGTCTCCGGAGTGGGCTCGCGACAAGGGCGCCGAGCATGCACCACGGCGGCTCCTCCGTAAAGTAGCGGCTTCCCGCCCCGCAGCCATGCTCGACGCGCCGGTGATCGAGCGCATCCTCGCCCATCTGGGCATGTAGACCTGGGCGACGCCGCCGCACCCGCGCGCGGGCAGATGCCGATGCAAGCAGCCTGGTGCGGAAGGTCGACGTGAAGAGCGAGAGGCCGCGCGCCTTCGACTCGGGCTTGGGCGTCTTCCGCGGATCGCGATGTCGTCGCCGTTCAGCACAGCGTGGTCGTGTCGGCTGTCCGGCGTCCTGCAGCCAACGCCACAACCTCTCTTGACCGGCGCTACTAGCCGATGGGCTTGCGCCCAACCGCGAGCAGACGCGCCGGCAGGAACAGCAGTGCCCGCAGCGTCGCGAACAGCGCCTCGAAGGCGATGCCGATCAGCCGGAACGGCAACGTCACCAGCCAGACCAGCGGCCACAACACCAGGACGGCGAGCGCCACCGGCCAGGCCAGCACGAGCAGCAGGCACCACAGCACGAGCGCGAGCAGTGTTCTCATGGCCAGCCTCAGGTCGAACGGAACGAGCCCGTGCCGAGGTCGAGACCGGCGTCCTCCTTCGGCACCAGGATCCAGAGCAGCACGTAGAGCATCAGCCCGGTGCCGCCGCACAGCACGAGCGAGAGGAAGATCAGGCGCCACAGCCACGAGGGCAGCCCGGTCGCCGGTGCCAGGCCGCCGCACACGCCGCCGAGCCAGCGGTCGGTGCGGCTGCGGCGCAGCGCATGGAGCCAGTGCACCACGCCGTCGGCGCCGGCGTGCGGAGTGCTGCCGAGCGCACGGGCCTTCGCGCCGGCGAACTCCGCGTCGGAGATGGCGCCGCTGTGGTGCAGCTCGGCGAGGCGTTCGAGGTCGTTGGTGATGCCCATCGCGTGGTTCCTGATGGAGGGACGATGGGGGCACTCTAGGCGACCCGGGCCGGCACGCCTAGCGCGTCGCGATGAAGTGCGCGCTCGTCGGGATGAAGCGCATGCCGTGCGGATCGGCCGCGCATACGACTCGCGCCGCGGGGTTCGTCTCAGCGCTGGCCTGCGGCGCGGCCGATGGCACCCGGCGGTCGACGAACTCGACCGGCACGTGGGCGGAGCTGCCGCCCTCGGTCTGCATCACGAATCGAAGCTCGTCGCCCGCCAGTCGACCCCGGTAGCGATGCACGACCGCCGCGTTCGAATTCCGGCGTTCAAGCCGGCTGGCCGCCGGCCTCGTCGGCGCCGCGGCCGCCGCAGCGCCCCGCGAACCGGTGGCCGAAACGCTCCCGCTCCTCGTCGCTCATCGCCGCCCAGCGCTCGGCGGTGCGACGGCGCCAGTGACCTCGGCCGAGCCCGCCCCGGCGCAGCCCGCCGACGAGCAGGCGCGCCAGCACGAACAGCCCGATCGCTTGCCAGAAGCCGATGAGGTGGCCGCCGAACGCGGCCGGCGCGAGCCAGTTCCACAAGCTCATGACGACGAACCCGACCGCGCCGAGGGCGAGCGTGGCGACGGCGGCGATCTTCAGGAATCTCCAGATGCGGTGGCGGTTCATGGCGTTCTCCGGGTGTCAGGTGTCGTGGTGCGGCTGCAGTCTTCGGCGAAGGTGCAGGACGGCGTTGCGCTTGCGCGCGAGCAGGGTGTTGACGGGCGTCCCGCTCTCGGCGGCCAGCGCCTTGAAGGAGCGGCCCTCGAGCTCGTGGGCGACGAAGACCTCGCGCTGCGCGACAGGCAGCTCGGCGAGCGCGGTTTCGAGGTCGTCGAGCAGCAGGCGGTTCGCGTGCCGGGCTTCAGGGCCGTCGTCGGCCGCGGCAGGCTGGGCATCGATCGCACTTCCGTCGTCGCTGTCGTCGCTTTCGCTGGAAAGACGCGCCGGTTCGACGAGCGGCGCCTTGCGCCGGAAGCGATCCGTGATGCGGTTGGTGGCGACCCGGAACAGCCAGGCGCCGACGTGCTCGATCGGCGTCGCCAGCCGCGTCGCCTCGATCAGCTCGGAGAAGACGTCCTGGAGGATGTCGTCGGCGTCGGCCGCGTCGGCGACGCGGCGGCGGATGAAGCCGCGCAGGCGGCGCGCCTCGCGCGCGAACGTGCCGGCGAGCTGCCGATCCTGATCGGCGAGCGGGGGAGCGGCGAGAGCCTGGACCATGACAGCGTAGACGCGCGAGCCGTCGGAATATTGCACGCGCCGGCGCGATCTCCACGGCAGCCTGCCCGAACGGCCGGTCCGGCCGCTCGGTGATCGTCGGCGAGGAAGGTCTTCAGCCCTTGGCTTTCCAGAGGCCGACCGCGGCGCCGGTCGGGTCGATGATGATCGACAGCCACCCGGAGCCCATGACCTCGGTGACGTCCTGCATCACCTTGGCGCCGAGCGCTTTCGCCTTCTGGGTGGCGGCAGCGATGTCGGCGACCTCGACGTACGCGAGCCACGCCGAGGGCGCGCCCGGAACGGGATGTTTCATCATGCCGCCGCCGGTGCCCGTGCCGACCTTGATCATGGTGTAGCTGCCCGACGGCATCGGGACGTCTTCGAGCGTCCAGTCGAACAGCTTGCCGTAGAAGCTCTTCGCGGCGGCGATGTCGGTGGTGTTGAGCTCGACGTGGACGAACGGGTTGGCCATGGTGATTCTCCGGTGGGTGGATGGAAGCCCCGGACCCGAGGCCTCCCGAACGATGACGTTCCGGCCGGACGTTATTCGACAGGCGCGGCAAGAATTCGTGGCGCCGACCGAGGCCAGGCGAGAGTGTCGAAGGCGCGGCAAACTCCCAGGGCGATCGCGCGGCGCGCGCCGGCGATCTCGTCGCGCGGGTCGCGGCTTCGGCCGTGGCGGCGGTGAAGTGCTCCTGAAGTGACCGATTGCGAATTACGAACCGACGGTTCTGGAACGGCGCACGGCGCGGACCTTGCCGCTGCCGCCGCCGCCGGCGTAGAAGAGGTCGGCCCCGTCGGACTCGAGCCCGCTCACGGCGGTGCCGTGCGGCATCTCGAGCCGCTCGAGCACGGCGCCGCTCTCGGGGTCGATGCGGCGGATGTCGCTGTCGTCGCCTTCCCAGGTGCCGTGCCACAGCTCGCCGTCGACCCACGTCACGCCGGTCACGAAGCGGTTCGATTCGATCGTGCGCAGCACCGCGCCCGTCTCGGGGTCGATGCGGTGGATCTTGCGATCGCGGTACTGCCCGACCCAGAGGCTGCCTTCGGCCCACGCGAGGCCCGAGTCGCCGCCGTGGCCGGGCGCCGGGATCGACGCCAGCACGTCGCCGGTGGCGGGATCGATCTTGTCGATGCGCGCTTCGGCGATCTGCCAGAGGTGCTTGCCGTCGAACGCGGTGCCGGCGTCGCTCGGGCGCTCGATCGTGCGCACGACCTCGCCGCTCTTCGGGTCGAAGGCGAGCAGCCCGGCGGTCGTCGCGGCCCACACGCGGCTGCCGTCGTGCGTGACCCCGTGCACCTTGTCGGCCCCCGGGAAGGGGCCGTACTCGCGAACGATCTCGGCCGTTCGCGTCTTCGTCGTCGGTGGCGTCGTCTTGCGCTTCGTGTCTGCGATCGTGGTCGTCATTGCTCTGCTCCGTTCGGCACGCCGTGGTGGTGCCGGCAGAGCAAATCTACGCGTCCGGCAGCGCAGCGGGGAGTAACAAGATCGTCGTGAATCCCGCCAGCGGCGGCGCCAGCCAGCGCTGCGCGCGCGCCCGCGCGATCGAGCGCACGCGGCCCGCGGCCTCGAGCTCGACGAGCGCGCGCTGCACCGTGCGCTGGCTGTCGCCGAGGGCGAGCGCGAGCGCGGAGGTGGACCACGCCACGCCGTCGGCGAGCAGCGCCAGCAGCGACGCCTGCTCGCCGTCGATCGGCGGCACGAGGACGACGACGTCGCGCTCGCCGCGCGGCATGAGCACGAAGCCGCGCGCATCGGCCTCGATGCGCGCGAGCGGCGCGGCGAGCCTGCGCAAGCGGCCGATCTCGACGCGCAGGCGCGCGCGATGCGTCTCGTCGGGCCGCCGCATTCGGAAGGCGCGCTCGATGAGCGCGTCGCGATCGACGCCGCTCGGCCACGACTCGGCGAGCGCGCGCGCCAGCGCGAACAGGATCGGCCGGCGCGCGAGCGGAATCCACGTCGCGCCGG
>JADGRJ010000036.1 GCA_017881025.1 Rhizobacter sp.
CGACGTCTTCTTCGGCATTCTCGAGTCGACCTTCGGCACGCACAACGCGCGCGGCTGGCTCCTCCACTTCGACGCGACGCTAGCGACGCCATCGGTTCCCGGCGGCTTCGGCTGGGACAACACGGCGTCGATCGTTCCGGCGTCGATGGTGCCGTCGTACGCAGGCACCTCGACCTACCTGCTGATGACCAAGTACAACAACTACGCCGGCGTCGGCACCGGCGACGGCGCAAACCGGCTGGCCGTGATCGATCCGCACGCGACCCAGGTCGACCCGATCTCCGGGCGGACGATCATGAAGGAGGTCCTCACGATCCTCGGGCCGACCTTCGAGGCGGGCAGCGCCGTCGCGGTCAAGGAGTGGTGCATCAACATCGCCGCCGTCGATCCGCTGACGAAGTCGGTCCTGGTCAACAGCGAGGACGGATACCTATACCGCTGGGACCTCTCGGTCAACCGGCTGACGCAGCGCATCCAGCTGACGAGCGGCATCGGCGAGTCGTACACGCCGACGGCGATCGGCGCCGACGGCGCGGTCTACGCGGTCAACAACGCGGTGCTGTTCTCGATCGCGAAGTAGCGCAGCGTCGGCACGCGCAGGCGCGCGGCGTCGAAGCGTCGGCGCCCGGTGGCGCTCGCCGATACTTCGCACCAGCAGACAAACCATGAGCACGACCCAGGACCTCGTCAACGCCCTCAAGTCCGAGCTGCGCGCGGCCGGCGTCACCTACGCCGACCTCGCCGACGCGCTCGGCATGTCCGAATCGAGCGTCAAGCGTGTCTTCGCGAAAGCCGACATGCCGCTCTCGCGCGTCGACGAGATGCTGCGCGTGCTGAAGATGGATTTCGCCGAGCTGGCGAGAAAGGTCGCCGACGCGCAGCCGTTGTCGCGCCAGCTGACGGTCGAGCAGGAAGCGGCCGTCGTCGCTGATCGCAAGCTCCTGCTGCTCGCGATCTGTTGCCTCAGCCAGTGGTCGTTCGAGACGATGACGCGCGAGTACGCGTTCAGCGACGCCGAGTGCATCAAGTACCTCGCCCAGCTCGACCGGCTCGGCATCATCGAGCTGCGCCCGCTCAACCGCTACCGGCTGAAGGTCGCCAAGGGATTCCGCTGGCTGCCGCACGGGCCGGTGATGACCTACTTCCGCGAGCACGTCGCGGCCGACTACCTGAGCGGCGGCTTCGACGGCGAGGGCGAGCTGATCATGCTCGTCCACGGCGAGATCACGCCGAGCCTGGCGGCGTCGCTGGTCGAACGGCTGCGCCGCGTCGGCCAGGACTTCGCGCAGGCGCACCTCGCCGACCAGCGCTTGCCCGATGAGCAGCGCACGCCGTACACCTTGCTCGTCGGCATGCGGACGTGGCTCTTCGCCGCCTTCCGCGACCTGAAGCGCACACCGCCGCCGGCGTGACGTGGTCGATGTTCGGGACCATCATGACAAGCGCCAGACATTTCGGGGACTCCCATGGTCGAGACAAGCGCCCGCGTCGGAAGGTCGGCCGCCGGCAGTCGCTCTGCCGCGCCGTGGCCGTGATGGCGACGACGCTGATCGCGACCGCCGCCGCCGGCGCCGACGAACGATCGATCGACAAGCAGGTCGTCGTCGCCGCGCCGATCGAAAAGGTCTGGCAGGCATGGACGACGCGTGCCGGCATCCAGACCTTCTTCGCGCCCGACGCAGAGATCGACGCGCGCGTCGGCGGCGCCTTCCACATCCACATGGATCCGCTCGCCGAGCCGGGAATGAAGGGGGCCGACGAGATGCGCTTCATGGCGCTGCAGCCGCCGACGATGCTGAGCTTCGACTGGAACGCGCCGCCCTCGCTGCCCGAAGTGCGGGCCCAGCGCACCTTCGTCGTCGTTCGCCTTGCGCCAGTCGATGCAGGTTCGACGCGGGTCACGCTCCATCACACCGGCTGGGGTGAAGGCGGCGAATGGGACAAGACCTATGCCTACTTCGACCGCGTCTGGCCGGGCGTGCTCGCCAAGCTGAAGGCGAGCTTCGAATCCGGACCGGCCGACTGGAGCGAATGGATGGCGCAGCTGCGCAAGGCGCATGCCGCGCCGGCCGCGTCGACGCCGGGCTCGGCACCGCGCTGACGCCCGGCGTCAGGCTTCGACGCGATCGATCAGGAAATTGGCGCCCGCATAACGGCCGAGCACGTCGACCAGGTAGGGCAGCGTCCTGACCAGCGTCGCGTGCAGCGTGTGCGGCGGGTTCAGCACGAACACGCCGCTGCCGGCCAGCCCGAAGCCTTGCGCATCGGGCTCCTGCACCGACAGGCGCGCGTGCAGCCACGCCTTCGGCGCCAGCGCCGCCAGGCGGCGCGGCAGCTGCGCCGCTTCGACCTTGCTGACCTGCGGATACCAGACGACGTAGATCCCTTCGGCGAACCGCGCCACCGCTTCGCGCAACGACGCGACCACCTTGGCGTAATCGCCGTTGCCTTCGTAGCTCGGATCCATGAGCACCGCGGCGCGCCGCGACGGCGGCGGCACCTGCGAGCGCAAGCCGATGAAGCCGTCGCCGTCGTAGACGGTCGCGCGCGGATTGCCGGCAAGCGTCGCGCGCAGGATCTTCTGCTCGGTCGGATGGAGCTCGAAGGCGCGAAGCTCGTCCTGCGGGCGCAGCAGCATCTGCGCGAGCGCGGGCGAGCCCGGGTACTGCGCGAGCACGCCGTCGGGGTTGAAGGCGCGGACGAGGCCGACGTAGTCGGCGAGCGGCGCCGGCAGGTCGTCGCGAGTCCAGAGCAGGCCGATGCCGCGCTCGTACTCGCCGTTCTTCTTGGCGTAGCGGCCGAGCAGCGAATAGCCGCCGGCACCCGCGTGCGTATCGATGAAGCGGTAGCCCTTGTCCTTCGTGCCGAGATGGCGCAGCACGAGCATCAGGACGAGGTGCTTGAGGACGTCGGCGTGGTTGCCGGCGTGAAAGGCATGGCGGTAGGCGAGCATCTGGCGTTGGCGGGCCCTAGGGCCGCCCCATGCGGGCGCGAAACAGCTCGCGGATGCCGACCTCGCGCGGCCCGGGGACGATGGTGAAGCTGTCGCCGACGGCGATCGTTCCGGGCTCGCGCACCGCGAGGTACCAGCCGCACCACGTGCTTTGCACCATGAGCTTGCCGGCGTGCTCGAAGCCCATCGCGGCGTCGAGCTTGAAGCAGGGAAAGCGCGGCTCGCTGACGGCGAGCGCGCAGCCGGGGAAGCGCAGCACGTCGCCGATGAAGACCTGGCTCTCGACGACGCCGGCGACGGTGAGGTTCTCGCCGAGCGCGCCGGGTGCGAGCGGCGCGTCCCACGGCGCGACGCCGGCTTGCGCGCGCACCGTCTGCCAGAAGGGATAGTGCTCGCTCGGATACGCGCAGACCGCCTTGCCCGGCCCGCCGTGCACCGACAGGTCGGCCTGCTCGTCGCCTTCGATGCCGAGCGGCCCGACCGCGCGCGGGCTGTCGACGGGCCGCTTGCGGATCGCCGTCATCACCTCGCTGCCGCGGATCGAGACCGGGCGGGCACGGGCGACGTTGAGGCTCTGCAGCCGACCGGACAGGGCCATCCGTGCAGAGCCTCAGCGGGCCCGATAGGCGGCGTGCTTCGCGACCACCGCGCGGCCGCGGCCGCCGGCGATCCAGCCGATGAAGATCTTGCCGGCCGGATGGCTGACCCGGAACGATCGCATCGCGTGGATCGATTCCGCGAGCAGCGGATCGCCCTCGGCGACGACGACGAGCGGCGCGCCGCCGACCGCGGCCCAGGCGCCGCGCTCGACCAGCGCGTACGCGCCGCGCGCGCGCACCTGCGCCACGAAGCCTTGCCCGGGATCGGCGGCGACGTACCACGGCGCGACCGGCTCGATCCGCGCCGCTCGCCACAGCGCCTGCTCGGCGACGTGGACGCCGGAGCCGTCGTTGGCGGACAGAAAGACGAAGCTGGCCGGATCGGTCGCGGCCTGGTCGCGCAGACGCTCGAGCGCCTCGACGCCGCTTCGCCCCGGCGGCGGCGGCGACCGGCCGCGCACGCGCGCGGGCGCCGGCCCGACGACGATGAATTCGCCGGCCGCGATCGGCCGGCGGTCGTGCACCAGGCCTTGCTTCTCGAGCGCGTCCTCGGCGGCCGGGGCATTGACGAGGGCAGTGTCGACTTCGCCGTTGCGAACCGCTTCGAGCACCGCCAGCGCCGGCCCCGGGACGAGCAGCACGGCGATGCCGGTATCGGCGCTAAAGGCATGCTGCAGGCTTTTCGCCAGGCCCGATTCGGCGAGGGCGCGGTCGACGCCGAGGCGCAGCGGCCCGCCCCGCTCGGAGGGCTTCTGCGCGAGCGCGCCGCCCGCGAGGGCCGGCGTCGCCAGGGCGGCGACGAAAAGGCGACGGCTCAGCATCTGCTCATTATTGCGGGCGACCGCTGGCGACGCCCCTGAGGTGCGGGGGTCTCCCCGCCGACGGCCGGTCGAAGGCGGCTTCGACCCGGCGGCTACACTGGCGAATCACTAGAACAAGCGCACTGCCGCGCCACTGAGACACCGACCCACGAGTCGCGATCCGCCCGCCGCCGCCGCCAGGCAGCCCCGGTCAGGCACCCCGTTCGCCCTTGTCTCGATCGCCCGGCCGCGCGCTCATCGCCCCGGATTCATTTCCTTCGAGCCTGTCATGACTGCATCGCCGACGAATCGTTTTCTCGCGCCCGACGCGGCCGCCCGGCCGCCCGCGCATGTTCGCCACGCCAAGCTGATCGGCTGGGTCGCCGAGATGGCCGCGCTCACCGAGGCCAAGGACGTCTACTGGTGCGATGGCAGCGACGCCGAGTACGAGCGCCTTGCCGCCCAGCTCTGCGCCGCGGGTACCTTCACCCGGCTCGACCCGACGCTGCGACCACGCAGCTACCTCGCGCGCAGCAGCCCGAGCGACGTCGCCCGCGTCGAGGACCGCACCTTCATCTGCTCCGAGCGCGCGGAAGACGCCGGGCCAACCAACAACTGGAAGGCGCCCGCCGAGATGCGTGCGCTCCTTCGGACCGGCCTGGCCGACGGCACGCCGCCGCTCTTTCGCGGCTGCATGCGCGGCCGAACGATGTACGTCGTGCCGTTCTCGATGGGCCCGCTCGGCTCCGAGATCGCGCACATCGGCGTCGAGCTGACCGACAGCGCTTACGTCGCCGTCAGCATGAAGATCATGACGCGCATGGGCCGCGCCGTCCTCGAGGTGCTCGGCAACGACGGCCACTTCGTGCCGTGCATGCACTCGGTCGGCGCGCCGCTCGCGCCCGGCGCGAAGGACGTCGCCTGGCCGTGCAACCCGGTCAAGTACATCGTCCACTATCCCGAGACACAGGAGATCTGGAGCTACGGCTCGGGCTACGGCGGCAACGCGTTGCTCGGCAAGAAATGCTTCGCGCTGCGGATCGCCTCGAACATGGGCCGCGACGCGGCGAACGCTGCCGAAGGCCGCCCCGGCTGGCTTGCCGAGCACATGCTGATCCTCGGCGTGACCTCCCCCTCGGGCAGGAAGCGCCACGTCGCCGCGGCTTTCCCGAGTGCGTGCGGCAAGACCAACTTCGCGATGCTGATCCCGCCGCCGACGCTCTCGGGCTGGAAGGTGACGACGATCGGCGACGACATCGCCTGGATCAAGCCGGGCAAGGACGGGCGCCTGTTCGCGATCAACCCCGAGGCGGGCTACTTCGGCGTCGCGCCGGGCACCAACGAGAAGACCAATCCGAACTGCATGGCGAGTGTCGCCCACGACACGATCTTCACCAACGTCGCCCTCACCGACGACGGCGATGTGTGGTGGGAAGGCATGACCGACGTCCCCCCGGCGCACCTGATCGACTGGCAGGCGCGCGACTGGACGCCGGCGCTGGCCAAGGAGACCGGCGTCAAGGCGGCGCACCCGAACTCCCGCTTCACGGTCGCCGCGACCAACAACCCGGCGCTCGATCCGGCCTGGGATTCGCCCGCCGGCGTGCCGATCGACGCATTCATCTTCGGCGGCCGCCGCTCGACGACGGTGCCGCTCGTCACCGAGGCGCGCGACTGGACCGAAGGCGTCTACATGGCCGCGACGATGGGCTCGGAGACGACCGCCGCCGCCGGCGGCGCGCAGGGAGTCGTCCGCCGCGACCCGTTCGCGATGCTGCCGTTCACGGGCTACAACATGAGCGATTACTTCCAGCACTGGCTCGACCTCGGCGCGATCCTCGCCCGCTCGGGCGCGACGCTGCCGAAGATCTTCTGCGTCAACTGGTTCCGAAAGGGCGCCGACGGCAAGTTCGTCTGGCCGGGCTACGGCGAGAACATGCGCGTCCTGCGCTGGATCGTCGAGCGCGTCGAGGGCTCTGCCTCCGGCGAGCTCAACGCCTTCGGCCTGACGCCGCGCTACCGCGACCTCGACTGGTCAGGGCTCGATTTCGACCCCGCCCGCTATGCGCTGGTGAGCAGCGTCGACCGCGACGCCTGGGCCGGCGAGCTCGTCCTCCACGACGAGCTGTTCCGCCAGCTCGCACACCGCCTGCCGGCCGAGCTGCCAGAGGTGCGCGGGCGCCTCGCCGCGCGGCTCGCCGGCTGACGCTCGCCGCGCCACTCCGGCGATGAGCCAGCCCGAATCGGCGCCGCCGTCGCACGGCGCGATCGCCGCCGCCGACCAGGACCTGAACGACACCGAATTCGCCGAGCTCGACGCGATCCTCGCCGACATCCCCGCGCCGCTCGAGCCGCTCGACGCGGTGATGCTCGACGGCTTCCTCTGCGGCGTCATCGTCCAGCCGACGCTGCTCGACGTCGACGCCTGGTTGCCGTACGTCTTCGACGCCGGCGGCCATCGCTGGGGCGAGGCCGAGCCGTCGCCCGAGCAGAAGCGGGCGCGCGCGCTCGTCCTGCGCCGCCACGCCGCGTTGAATCGCTCGATCGCCGAGTACGGCAGCTTCGATCCGTTCGTCCTCGAGCCGAACGAGGACGACGAGATCGTCGAGGACGACGACGGCGCGCTCGATGCCGCGACGGCGACGGCGCCGAAGGGCGAGGCCGAGCTTCCGGCGCCGGTCGACCCGATCGGCGCCGCCCTCCTGCCGTGGGTCGCTGGCTTCGAGCAGGCGGTCCACCTCCTGCCGGGACTCGCCGAGCTCGACGAGCCCGAGGTCGCGACGACGCTCGCGCGCCTGTTCCGCTTCCTGCCCGAAGACGAGCACGGCACCGCCGCGCTGGTCGCGCGCGAACGCCCGCTCGCATCGCTCGGCGACGCCCTCGCCGAGGTCGTCGCCTGCGTCGCCGAGCTGTACGAGCTGACGCTGCCGCTGCGCTACAAGGTCGACGCGGTGCGCCGGGCCGCGCCCAAGGTCGGCCGCAACGACCCCTGCCCGTGCGGCAGCGGGCGCAAGTTCAAGCAGTGCCACGGTGCCGCGGCGCCTGCCTGATGCGTCTGCAGCTCCTCTCGGACCTGCACCTCGAGACCGAGTCGTACGACCCCGAGCCCGCACCGGGCGCCGAGCTCCTCGTTCTCGCCGGCGACATCGACGCGCGCTGGGACGCGCTCGCGCGCTTTCGCGACTGGTCGCAGCCGGTGATCTTCGTCGCCGGCAACCACGAGTACGACGGCCGCGACATCGACGACGCGACCGCCGCCTTGCGCGACCGGTGCGCGAGCCTCGGCATCACGATGCTCGAGCGCGAGAGCATCGTCGTCGCCGACGGCGAGGGCGCGCGGATCCGCATCGTCGCGACGACGCGCTGGAGCGACTTCGACCTGTTCGGCGCCGTCGCCCGCGCCAAGGCGATGCGCGCCGGCAGCTACTTCATGGATCTCATGCAGGCGACCCGGGGCGGCCGGCCCTTCGACGTCGCGGCGATGCGCGCCGAGGCGCTCGCCTGCCGCGCCTGGCTCGAAGCCGAGCTGAAGCGGCCGCGCGACGGCTGGGACCGCACCGTCGTCGTCACGCACTTCGCGCCGAGCGTGAAGAGCGCCGACCCGCGCTACGGCGCGCGCAGCGGCACGGCGAGCTTCTGCAACGCCGACGACGACCTGCTGCCGTTCGCCGACACCTGGCTGCACGGCCACCTGCACTGCGTCCAGGATTACGCGGTCGCCCGCGCCGGCGGGCCGACGCGCGTCGTCTGCAATTCGCGGGGACACGAGCGGCGCGGCGAGACCGAAGCGCATCGGCCCCGGCTCGTGATCGACGTATGAAGGCGCGGCGGCGCCGCGCGAGGACTAGAAGGTCGAGCGGCGGTGCAGCCGGTAGTCGATGCGGCTCGCCGGCGCTGCGCGCTCGCGCGCAGCGATCTCGGCGGGCGATTCGGGCTGGATCGTCGTGATCGCGTCGAGGCCGAAGGCCGTTCCCATGTCGGCCGGATCGTCGTCCAGGCGCCGCGCCGCGCGACGCGAGGTCGACAGGTAGCGGCGGGCGCGGGCGATCAGGTTCATCGATTTCTCCGGGGCGACGGTTCGCGATCCCAGTATCGGCGGCGGCGTCGAAAGAAGCATCCCGCAAACGAGGGGCGGAGCGGTCGCAATTGGCGTTGCATGCGCAACGCGTCGTAACGCCGCCACGTCTACTGCGCGACGTACTTGTTGCCCGCGGCTTTGTAGCGAGCCACTGCGCGCTTGAGGTCGGTGTACTCCTCGCACGGCAGGAAGCACGCCTTGTCGAGCGTGGCGAGGCGCTGCTCGGCCATCGCCAGGTTGCCCGCGATGAGGTAGAGCTCGCCCGAGTACTCGAGCGCGCCGCGGTGGCGCGGCTCGATGCGCAACGCCTCGTTGTAGAACTTCTCGGCTTCGCCGGCGTTGGCGGGGTCGGCATGGCGCAGGCTGTAGCCCATGAGGTTGTTCCAGTCGGCGCTCGCCGGGTCGTTGACCTTCTTCAATTCTTCGACCGCGGCCGCCCAGTTCTTCTCGGTGATCCGGGTGCGCGCCGGGGTGAACTTGTCGTTCGTCGGCGCAGCGTCGTGGGCGAACGAGGCGCCGGCAGCGAGCAGCAGCGAGAGGGCGGCGAGGCGCAGGGAGGCGAGGTTCATGGCGAGGTCTCCGGACGTGATGCACAGGCGTCGCAAAGCATAGCGCCCGGCACTGAGCGATTGTCGTCAGTCGGCGAGCACGGCCGCCATCGCCCGCGCGGTCGCCTCGACGTTGCTGCGGTTCAGGCCGGCGACGCACATCCGTCCGGAGCGGACCAGGTACACCGCGAATTCCTCGCGCAGTCGATCGACCTGGCGCGGCGAGAGGCCGGTGTAGCTGAACATGCCGCGCTGGTGGAGGAAGTAGCCGAAGTCGCGGTCCGGCATCTTGGCGGCGAGGACGCCGTGCAGCGAGCGGCGCATCGCCTGGATGCGCTCGCGCATCGCCGCGAGCTCGGCTTCCCAGTCGCGCCGCAGGGCAGGCTCGGTGAGGACGGCGGCGACGATCTGGCCGCCGTGGATCGGCGGGCTCGAGTAGTTGCGGCGCACCGTGAACTTGAGCTGGCCGAGGACGTTGGTCGCCTCGCCGGCGTCGGCGCAGACGACGCTGAGCGCGCCGCAGCGCTCGCCGTACAGGCTCATGCTCTTCGAGAACGAGTTGGCGACGAAGAACGAGAGCGACCGGCCGGCGCGGTCGCGTGCCGCGGCCAGCGCCCGCAGCGCGTACGCGTCCTCGACGATGCTGTCGCCGAAGCCCTGGTACGCGAGGTCGAGGTAGGGCAGCAACTCGCCCTCGACCAGGATCGGCACGAGCGCGTCCCACTGCGCCGGCGTCAGGTCGACGCCGGTCGGGTTGTGGCAGCACGCGTGCAGGAGGACGACGCTCTTCGCCGGCAGGCCGCGCAGCGCCTTGCACATCGCATCGAAGGCGAGGCCGCCGCTCGCGCCGTCGTAGTACGGGTAGTCGTGGACGGCGAGGCCCGCGCCCTCGAACATCGAGCGGTGGTTCTCCCAGCTCGGGTCGCTGACCCAGACCTCGCTGCCGGGCAGCCACCGGGCGATGAAGTCGGCGCCGACCTTGAGGCCGCCGCTCGAGCCGACCGACTGGATTGTCGCGACGCGGCCGGCAGCGATCGCCTCGTGTTCGGCGCCGAAGAGAAGCGCCTGCACCGCGGCGCGAAAGTTCGCCGCGCCCTCGATCGGCAGGTAGGGCTTGGGCGCGTCGCGCGCCACCACCTGCTGCTCGGCGCGGCGCACCGAGTCGAGCACCGGGATGCGGCCGGCGTCGTCGAAGTAGATGCCGATCGACAGGTTGATCTTGCCCGGCCGCGGATCCTTCTGGAAATCCTCGTTCAGGCTCAGGATGGGATCGCCCGCGAAGGGCTCGACGTGCTCGAACATGCTGCGACCGGTGCTCAGGCCGCGAGCGCCGCCTCGATGTCGCCCTTCAGCGATTCCGGCGAATCGTTCGGCGCGAAGCGCTTGATCACCTTGCCGTCCTTGCCGACCAGGAACTTGGTGAAGTTCCACTTGATCGTCTTGGTGCCGAGGACGCCCGGCGCCTCGGCGGCGAGCCACTTCCAGACCGGCGCCGCGCCGTCGCCGTTGACGTCGACCTTGCTCATCATCGGGAACGTGACGCCGTAGTTCGTCTCGCAGAACGAGGCGATCTCCTCGTTCGCGCCCGGATCCTGGGCGCCGAACTGGTTGCTCGGAAAGCCGATCACGACCAGGCCGCGGTCGCGGTAGGTCTGCCAGAGCTTCTCGAGACCGGCGAACTGCGGCGTGAAGCCGCACTTGCTCGCGGTGTTGACGACCAGGAGAACCTTGCCGCGCTGGGTCGCGAAGTGCGCCGGCTTGCCGGTGATCGATTCGGCTTCGAAGGCGTAGATGTCCGGTGCGGTGGTGGCCATGGCGTTCTCGATGAGGATGATCGTTCGCATGCATGGTAGCGCTGCGCGCTCGCCGGCGCGTGGGCGCCGCGATCAGTGGCCGGGTTCGCGCGCGGCGAGCACCGCACCAGCGACGATGAAGGCGCCGCCGATGGCCAGGCGCGCGGTGAGCGCGCCGCCGCCGAGCGCGACCGCCGACAGCGACGCGAACACCACCTCGGTGAGCATGACCACCGCGGTCCGGTTCGCGGGCAGGCGCGCCGCGCCGTACTGCAGCGACAGGTTGCCGGCGAGGAAGACGAGCGTGAGCGCGCCGGTCAGCGCCAGCCAGGGCCACGCGGGCGGCGGCGGTGCCGGCGCCGCGCCGCTCGTCGTCAGGAGCGCCGCCAGCGCGCCGGCGACGAGCGCGCCGCCGACGAACATCGCCAGCGACCGGCCTTCCTCGGGCCGGCTGGCCTCGCGCCGCAGCATCACGTTGTTGAAGGCGAACGAGAAGCCGCCGAGAACGCCGAGCCAGTCCGCGAGCGAGCGCGGCAGCGGCAGCAGCGCGGCAAGGCCCGTCGCCGCCGCTGCGCTCGATGCCGGCGGCCAGAGGACGATCGCCGCGCCGATCGCGCCGAGGACGATGCGCAGGGCCGCCGCGGCGGTCAGCCGCTCGCCGAGGACCGCGCGCGCGAGCAGCACGGTCCAGAGCGGCATCAGATAGAAGAGCAGGACGACGCGGACGACGTCGCCGATGACGATCGCCCAGTTGAACGCCGCGTTGGTGAGCCCGGCGGCGGCGACGAGGAGCCAGAGCGCCGGCGTGCGCAGCACCTGCATGCACGCGCGCGGCCTGGCGATCGCGATCGCCAGCGAGGCGAGCGTGAAGATGATCGCCGTCGCCCAGAGCGGATGGAGACCCGCGTCCTGCAGCCGGCGCAGCGGCCACCACGAGGTGCCCCAGACGAAGGCGTTGAAGACCAGCGCCCAGGCCGCGCGCCGGATCGCGCGCTGCGTCGGCCCGGCGCTCAATGCTTGTCGAGGCGGGCGATCGCGAGCAGGTGCTCGACCTCGCCGCGATGGCGGATGCAGTTCGTCCTGTGCCAGCGCCGGATCAGCCACATCGTCCCGGTGACGAGGACGCCGAACAGGGCGATCGAGGTGAACGCGGTGAGGCCGAAGCGCGTCATGCCGGTGTAGAACGCGCCGAGGCCGAGGATGCACGCCTGCTCGTTGAAGTTCTGCACCGCGATCGAGCGGCCGGCGCCCATCAGGTTGGCGCCTCGGTGCTGCAGGAGCGCGTTCATCGGCACGACCAGGTAGCCGCCGATCGCGCCGAGCATGACCAGGAACGGCGCCGCGATCCAGACGTTGGTGATGACGTTGAGGCCGACCACGAGCACGCCCATGGCGATGCCGTACGGGATCACCTGCGTCGCCTGGTCGAGCCGCATGCGCAGCGAGGCGACGATCGCGCCGGCGGCGGTGCCGATCGCGACCACGCCGACCAGCGACGACGCCTGCGTCGTCGTGTAGCCGAGCGCCGCCGCCGCCCAGGCGAAGACGATTACGCGCAGGTTGCTCGAGACGCCCCAGAACAGCGTCGTCGTCGCCAGCGAGATCTGACCGAGCTTGTCGTTCCACAGGCGCGCGTTGCAGTTGGAGAAGTCGCGCACCAGCACCGCGACGCTGTGCGCGAGCGGCTGCAGCGGCGCCTCGGTGCGCGGAATGCGCAGGTTGAAGAGCGCGGCGATGATGTAGAGCGTGACGATCACCGCGATCGCCGCCTCCGGCGCGGTGGCGATTCCGGTATCGATCATCGGCACGTCGAAGGCGAGCAGGTGCTGCGAGACGACGCGGCCGAGCAGCTGGCCGCCGAGCAGGACGCCGAAGATGATCGACAGGATCGTCAGGCCCTCGATCCAGCCGTTGGCCTTGACCAGCTGCGAGTTCGGCAGCAGCTCGGTGAGGATGCCGTACTTGGCGGGCGAATACGCGGCCGCGCCGAGGCCGACGATCGCGTACGAGAGCAAGGGGTTGGCCCCGAACAGCATCAGCAGGCAGCCGACGATCTTGATCGTGTTCGAGATCAGCATCACCGTGCCCTTGGGAACGGCGTCGGCGAAAGCGCCGACCCCCGGCGCCAGGATGACGTAGAAGAGCGCGAACATCGGCGTCAACGCCGGCACGTGCCACGAAGGGGCCCCGCTGGTTCGGAGCATCTCGATCGCCGCCACCAGCAGCGCGTTGTCGGCCAGCGAGCTGAAGAACTGCGCCGACATGATGGTGTAGAAGCCTTTTTTCATTCGCTTCCCGGCGCTACCGCACGTCGGAACTGATGCCCGACTTGTCTCCCTGCGGCGGGGTTTATAGCACGCGGTTTTCGACGATTCGTGAGGTGAACGCGGCTTCGCGACGAGCGGCTGGCAGAATTCCGCCATGCCTCGGCCGATCGAAGCGATCGTTCATCGCGACGCCCTCGCGGCCAATCTCGAGGTCGCGCGCCAGGCCGCGGCCGGCGCGCGCGTCTGGGCCGTGGTCAAGGCCGACGCCTACGGCCACGGCATCGCCAACGCATTTCCCGCGCTGCAGCGCGCCGACGGCTTCGCGCTGCTCGACCTCGCCGAGGCCGAGCTGTTGCGCGATCTCGGCTGGCGCGGCCCAATCCTCCTGCTCGAAGGCTGCTTCGACGGGCGCGACCTCGAGACGTGCTCGCGCCTGCACTTGTGGCACGTCGTCCACGACTCGCGCCAGATCGACCGCCTCGCCGCGCTCAAGACCGACCGGCCGCACCGCGTCTTCCTGAAGATGAACAGCGGCATGAACCGCCTCGGCTTCGCGCCCGACCGCTATCGCGCCGCGTGGTTGCGACTCGATGCGCTGGCGCAGGTCGAACAGATCGTGCTGATGACGCACCTCGCCAATGCCGATGCCGACGATGCCGCGGCGACCCTGCCCGCGCTCGCCGCGTTCGAAGCCGCGACGCACGACCTGCCCGGCGAGCGATCGGTCTGCAACAGCGCGGCGACGCTTCGCTTCGGCGAGCGCCTCGCGGCCGGCGGCGCGGCCTGGGTGCGCCCGGGCATCCTGCTCTACGGCTCGTCGCCCGACGCGTCGGTGCACAGCGCCGACGCTTGGGGCCTCGCGCCGGCGATGACCTTGCGGACCCGGCTGATCGCAGTCCAGGAGCTCGCCGCCGGAGCGAGCATCGGCTACGGCAGCAGCTTCACCGCCGCCGGGCCGATGCGGATCGGCGTCGCCGCGTGCGGCTACGCCGACGGCTATCCGCGCCTCGCGCCGGGCGGCAACGCCCTTGGCACGCCGGTCCTCGTCGATGGCGTTCGCACGCGCACCGTCGGCCGCGTCTCGATGGACATGATCACCGTCGACCTCGGCCCGGTGCCGACGGCGACGATCGGCAGCGAGGTCGTCCTCTGGGGCCGCGCCGACGCCGGCACGATGCTGTCGATCGACGAGGTCGCGAGCGCGGCAGGCACCGTCGGCTACGAGCTGATGTGTGCGCGCGCGCCGCGCGTCCCGGTCACGGTCGCGGCCTGACGGCGCAGCCATGGACGCGATGCTGGTTCTGTTGCGACCGGGCGCCGTGTCGCCGGTCGACTTCTTCCGATGACGCCGCCCGCCATCGCCGTCGACGAGGCCGAGGTCGAGATCACGGCGGTCCGTGCCCAGGGTGCCGGCGGCCAGAACGTCAACAAGGTGTCGAGCGCGATCCACCTGCGCTTCGACGTCGCCGCCTCATCGCTCCCGGACGCGGTGAAGGAGCGCCTGCTCGGTCGCGCCGACCGGCGCCTGAGCGACGAAGGCGTCATCGTCATCAAGGCGCAGCGCCATCGCAGCCAGGACCTGAACCGGCGCGACGCGCTGGCCCGGCTCAACGAGCTCGTCGCGCGCGCCGCCGAAGTGCCGGCCGTGCGCAGGCCGACGCGGCCGACGCGGGCGTCGCGCGAGCGCCGCCTCGAAGGCAAGAGCGTGCGCGCGCAGATCAAGGCCGGGCGCGCCAAGATCGTCGACTGAGCGCGTCGCTCAGGCGCGCTTGAAGGTCGCGAGCAGGACGCCGAGGGCGACGAAGAGGCTGCCGAAGACGCGGTTGATCGTGCGCCGACGCGCCGGCGTTCGCAGCGCGCCGAGGATGCGCGCGGCGAGCGCCGCGTAGAAGGCGTTGGCGACGAGGTCGGTCAGCGTCAGCGTCGCGGCGATGATGAGGTACTGCGCGAGCAGCGGCTCTCCCGGTGTCAGGAACTGCGGCACGACGGCGAGCATGAACGCGGTGCCCTTCGGGTTGACGGCGTTGAGCAGCCACGCCTCGGCGACGATGCGGCGGCGCGCGACCGGCAGCAGCGGGTGATCGCCGACCGGCACGGCGAGCGGCGGGGCGCGCCACTGGCGGACGCCGAGGTAGACGAGGTAGGCGACGCCGAGCCACTTGACGACGGCGAAGGCGAGCGCCGAAGTCACGATCACCGCGCCGAGGCCGACGGCGACGACGGCGAGCTGGGTCCAGAGGCCGAGGATCAGCCCGAAGGTCGCGAAGTAGCCGCGCGCGAAGCCGTGCCGGAGCGACGCGCTCATCACGGCGACGGCCCCGGGACCGGGCGAGAAGCTGATCGCCCACGACGCGGCGAAGAAGGCGAGCCAGAGCGACGCTGTCATCTGCCGATTCTCGCCCGCCGATGCGCGGCGACGCCAAGAACGAACATGGCCGCAGGAGCGGCCATGTTCAGGAGGTGCGGGGGTGTCCCGCGTCGATCAGCGGCGCTCTCTCCGGCGCCGGGTCATGAAGCCCAGCGCGGCGAGGCCGGCGGCGAACAGCGCGTACGTCTCCGGCTCCGGGATCGGCGCCGCGGCGAGCGCGTCGATCTCGCCTTCGCCGGGCGAGAACGGGCCGTCGACGAGTCGGTCACCCGACGTGATGGCGAAGTAGTTGTAGGAGCCCGTGAAGTTCCACTGCGACGTCCAGTCGTCGGCGTTCTTCATCGCGCCGACATCGTCGACGCCCTTGGTCCAGACCTTGGTGATGTGACCCAGCTCGCAGGCGGTGCTCGAGAACGTCGACGTGGCGCAGCCCCAGATCCGGAACTCGAACGGCTCGAACGGCTCCGAGCCCGGTCCCGAGTTCGTCAGCGTCCAGCCGTGGTCGATCGCCGGGATGGCGATCACGCCCGAGAGGGCGGCCACGCTGTGCATGACGATGGGATCGTCGAACTGAGCCCACTGGTGGTCTGCCGTCGACATGGCGACGCTGGGGGTGAGCCCAGGCGACAGGATGCTGTAGGTCGTGCCGTCGGCGTTGCCTGTCGTTCCGTTGCTGCCGTGGTCGAAGGTCAGATAGGTGGTCGGCGTCACGGTGCCGCTGATCACCGTCGCGGTGTCGATCAGCGTCGCGCCGCCGATGACCGTCTGGGCGAATCCGGCGCTCGCCGACGCGGCTAACGCCGCGGCGATGGCAAGTCTCTTCAACATGGGAACCTCCTGGAGCTTCGAACTGAAACGCGGCTCCACTGGCGGGAGCTGGCGCAGTGAATTTAGGCTTCGGGTGGACCGTCCGCTACCCCTGGTCAGGGGTGGGGTAAACCCGATGTGGGACCTGCCGGTTCGCCGCGGGGCGCGCCGACAATTGGCGATGGCCAAGGAGAAATCGATCTACAGCTGCACCGAATGCGGTGCGACGAGCCCGAAGTGGCTCGGCAAGTGCCCCGGCTGCGGCGCCTGGAACACGCTCGTCGAGTCGGTCGCCGAGACCGGCGCCAGGCCACGCTATGCCGCCGGCCGCGGCCTGCTGCCAGCCGCGGCGGTGGCGACGCTCGCCGAGATCGACGCCACCGACGCCGAGCGCCAGCCGACCGGCATCGAGGAGTTCGACCGGGCGCTGGGCGGCGGAATCGTCGCCGGCGGCGTCGTCCTGATCGGCGGCGATCCGGGGATCGGCAAGTCGACGTTGCTGCTGCAGGCGCTCGACGCGCTGGCGCGGACGATGAAGGTGCTCTACGTCACCGGCGAGGAAAGCGGCGCCCAGGTCGCGCTGCGCTCGCGCCGGCTCGGCCTCGGCGCGAGCCCGGTGCGCGTCCTCGCCGAGATCCAGCTCGAGAAGATCCTGGCGACGCTCGAGGTCGAGCAGCCGGCGGTCGCGGTGATCGATTCGATCCAGACCGTCTACAGCGAGGCGCTGACGTCGGCGCCGGGCTCGGTGGCGCAGGTGCGCGAGTGCGCGGCGCAGCTGACGCGGCTGGCCAAGGCGAGCGGGATCACGATCATCCTCGTCGGCCACGTCACCAAGGACGGCGCCTTGGCCGGGCCGCGCGTGATGGAGCACATCGTCGACACCGTGCTCTATTTCGAGGGCGACACGCACTCGAGCTTTCGCCTCGTCCGGGCGATCAAGAACCGCTTCGGCGCGGTCAACGAGATCGGCGTCTTCGCGATGACCGAGAAAGGCCTGAAGGGCGTCAGCAACCCGAGCGCGATCTTCCTGTCGACGCACGGCGAGCCGGTGCCGGGGTCGTGCGTCCTCGTCACGCTCGAGGGCACCCGGCCGATGCTGGTCGAGGTGCAGGCGCTCGTCGATGCCGGCGGGCCGAGCCCGCGGCGCCTCTCGGTCGGCCTCGAGCGCGACCGCTTGGCGATGATGCTGGCGGTGCTGCATCGCCACGCCGGCATCGCCGCGCTCGACCAGGACGTCTTCGTCAACGCCGTCGGCGGGGTTCGCATCAGCGAGCCTGCGGCCGACCTCGCGGTGATGCTGGCGATCCAGAGCAGCCTGCGCGGCAAGCCGCTGCCGCGCGGCTTCATCGCCTTCGGCGAGGTCGGCCTGGCCGGCGAGGTGCGGCCGGCGCCGCGCGGCCAGGAGCGCCTGCGCGAGGCCGCCAAGCTCGGCTTTTCGATCGCGATCGTGCCGAAGGCGAACGTTCCCCGGGGCGCCGCAGCGAAGGCGTTCGAGGGTCTGACGATTCATCCGGTCGAGCGGATCGAGGAAGCGATCGATCTCGTCCGCAGCCTGTGAGCCCGCGGTGAACTCGCGCCTCGGCTGGCTGCTGGCGGCGCTGTTCGCCTTCGCCGCCTGGCGCGCCTACGACGTCGCCGGCCTCGCCTTTGCGGCGAGCGCGACCGTCTTCTGGCTGCTGCTGCAGTTCAACCGCGCCGTGCGGGTGATGAAGAACGCCGCCGATTCGCCGGTCGGCCACGTCGCCAGCGCGGTGATGTTCCAGGCCGGCCTCGCCGGTGGCATGACGATGCTGCAGATCGTCACGAAGACGAAGAGCCTGGGCAGGAAGATCGAAGGCGGCGACGACGACTGGCGCTGGAGCGACGACGGCGGCGCGGGCGTGGTCCTCCACTTCGAGCGCGGCCGGCTGGTGCGCTGGCAGATCGAGCGGGCGCCGGAGACCGAAGGCGGCGCAGCCGACCCGGCCGCCTAGAATCAGCGCCCCGATCACAGCGATGGAGCGCCTCATGTCGATGGCCGACCGCGACGGCAAGATCTGGATGGATGGAACGCTCGTCGAGTGGCGCGACGCGAAGATCCACGTCCTCACGCACACGCTGCACTACGGCTGCGGTGCGTTCGAGGGCGTGCGCGCCTACAACACGGTGAACGGCACCGCCATCTTCCGCCTCTACGAACACACCCAGCGCCTCTTCAACAGCGCCAAGATCCTGCGCATGAAGATCCCGTTCTCGTTCGACGAGGTTGTCGAGGCGCAGCGAACGGTGGTGCGCGAGAACAAGCTCGAGTCGTGCTATCTGCGCCCGCTCACCTGGATCGGCGCCGAGAAGCTCGGCGTCTCGCCGAAAGGCAACACGGTGCACCTGATGGTCGCCGCGTGGCCGTGGGGCGCGTATCTCGGCGAAGAGGGCATGAAGCGCGGCATTCGCGTCAAGACCTCGAGCTACACGCGCCACCACGTCAACATCACGATGACGCAGGCCAAGGCGGTGTCGAACTACACCAACTCGATCCTCGCCAACATGGAGGCGCTCGACGACGGCTACGACGAAGCGCTGCTCCTCGACGCGAGCGGCTTCGTCAGCGAAGGCGCGGGCGAGAACCTGTTCATGATCAAGAAGGGCGTGGTCTACACGCCCGACCTCTCGGCCGGCGCGCTCGACGGCATCACCCGCAACACCATCCTCGCGATCTGCGACGACCTCGGCCTGAAGCTGGTCGAAAAGCGGATCACGCGCGACGAGGTCTACATCTGCGACGAGGCCTTCTTCACCGGCACCGCCGCCGAGGTGACGCCGATCCGCGAGCTCGACCGCATCGAGCTCGGCGCCGGCTCGCGCGGGCCGATCACCGAGAAGATCCAGAGCGCGTTTTTCGACATCGTCAATGGCCGCAATCCGAAGTACGCCGAGTGGCTGACCAAGGTCTGAAGCGAATGGCCACCGATGGATCGCGCGCCACCGTCGAGCTCAGCGCCGCCGAGCTGCAAGGCCCCGGGGTGGTGTTCTGCCCGAACCCGAAGATGCCGCTCTGGAGCAACCACCCGCGCGTCTTCATCGACGTCGCCACCGCCGGCGTCGGCAAGTGCCCGTACTGCGGCACCGAGTACCGCCTGAAGCCGGGCGAGAAGGTTCACGCGCATTGATCGAAACGAGCGGGCCGTGACGCGCGCGCTCGTCGTCGCTCCGCAGTGGATCGGCGACGCCGTCATGGCCGAGCCGCTGCTCGCGACGCTGGCCGAGCGCGGCGAGCGGCTGACGGTCGCGGCCTTGCCGTGGGTCGCGCCGGTCTTCCAGGCGATGCCCGAGGTCGCCGAGACGATCGATCTGCCGTTCGCGCACGGCCGCCTCGACTGGGCGGCGCGGCGCCGCATCGCGGCGACGCTGCGCGGCCGCTTCGACGTCGCCTACGTGCTGCCCAACTCGATCAAGTCGGCGCTGCTGCCGTGGCTGGCGCGGGTTCCGCTGCGCGTCGGCCATCGGGGCGAGGGCCGGTTCCTGCTCCTCAACCGGCGCCTCCCCAATCCGGTCGGACGGTCGCCGATGGTCGCCTTCTACGGCGCGATCGCCGGTGCCTCGTTCGACAGGAGCCGGCGGCCGCGTCTGCATCTCGATGACGCGGTGCTCGTGGCGACCGCCGCAGCGCACGGCCTTGAGCGAGGCCGCTACTGGACCTTCGCGCCGGGCGCCGAATACGGCCCCGCCAAGCGTTGGCCGGCGACGCACTACGCTGCGCTGGCACGCTCGCTCCACCACGCCGACGGCGCGCCGGTCGCCTTGCTCGGTTCTCCGGGCGAAGCCGCGCTCTGCGCCGAGATCGCGGCAGAAGCCGGCGACGCGTGTCGTGTCCTCGCCGGCCGCACGTCGTTGCTCGACGCGATGGCGCTGATCGCCGCATCGCGCGGCCTGGCGAGCAACGACTCCGGCCTGATGCACGTCGCCGCGGCGTTCGGCGTTCCCCAGGTCGCCGTCTTCGGCTCGACCAGCCCGACGCACACGCCGCCGCTCAACGCGCGGGCCCGCGTCCTCTGGCTCAAGGAAGAGCTGCAGCTCGACTGCATGCCCTGCTTCGACCGCACCTGCCGCTTCGGCCACTACCTCTGCCTGACAAGCGTCACCCCCGAACGCGTCGAGTCAGCGCTCCGGCAAACGGCAAGCGCCAGCGGGGCGACAACGTCGCCCACCCCTCCCTCCCGGAGGGAGGGGCTGGGGAGGGAGCAACCCTGAAAGCTCCCTTGCGGAGCAAGGGAGGGGTTGGGGAGGGAGCCACCCTGACCCGGCAACGCTCGGGAAGTTCACGCTTACAGCGTGAACTTCCCGGCGTAGACGATCGGCCCGGTCGGCGCGCCGGTCGGCGAGCCGCCCGCGGGCTCGACCGTGACGGCGAGCGTGTCGGCACCGGCGAGCACCTTGCCGCGCAAGGCGACGACGCCGCTGCCGCCGGGCAGGACACCGAGCGAGCGCGGCGCGCCCTGCGCCGGCACCGCCCACAGCTCGAGCGAGCGATCGGCGCGCAGCGCGACCGGCGCGATCGGCCGCGCGACGAGCGTCGTGCCGTCGCCGCTGATGCTGGCGACGATCGGCGCGGTCGCGGCGCCACTCGCCGCCGCGCCGGTCGCGGCGAGGACGACGACGACCGGCGGCGCCACCGCGCGCGGGTTGGCGAGCAGGACGGCGAGGCCGATTGCCGCCACGCTCGCGAAGCCCGTGAGGCCGCGCCAGAACGAGAGCCGCTGCCAGGCACCAGCGACGACGCTCTTCCTGCGGTCGAGTCGATCCGAGATGCGCCGCCAGACCTCGCCGGACGGCTGCACGGGTTCGAGCACGGCGGTGAGCGGCATCAGCCGCTCGTGCCAGGCGAGCGTCGCCTCGCGCAGGACGGCGTGCGCCGGCAGCAGCGACTCGAAGCGGCGCCGCGCGCCGCCGCGCAGCGTGCCGATCACGTACTCGGCGGCGAGCGCGTCGGCGAGGTCGCTGCGGCCGTAGTCCATGTCAGTGCCCGCCCGGCCGCCCGAAGGGCACTGACCGCCCCCTCGGGGGGCAGCGAACGAAGAGAGGCGCCATCGGGCACTTCATCTTATTCGCCGCGCCGCGCGGCGTCGCCGTGCAGGGCGACGTCGAGGCAGCTCTTCAGTGTGGCCAGCGAGCGGCGCACCCACGATTTCACCGTGCCGAGCGGCTGGTGCATCTGCGCCGCGACCTCGGCGTGGCTGAGGCCCTGGAAGAACGCGAGCGCGACGCTTTGCCGCTGCGTCGCCGAGAGCTTGTCCATGCAGGTGGCGAGCGAACGCGCTTCGGACGCCCGGCTCAGGAGATCGAGCGGGCCGGGCGATTCGTCTGCCACGGTGTCGTACACGTCGTCGTCCTCGGGGTCGCGGCCGTCGGTCGAAGGACCGGTGGCGCGGATCTGGGGCTGGGTCTGCAGGCGGCGCAGGCTGTCGATGGCGCGGTTGCGCGCGATGCTCGTGAGCCACGTGAGGGGCTGGCTTTGCGCCGCGTCGAAGCTGCTCGCCGCCCGCCAGACGTTGACGTACACCTCCTGCACGATGTCTTCGGCCTGGGCTCGGTCCCGGTTGATACGCAGCACGATGGCGAGCAGATGCGAGCTCGTCCGCTCGTAGAGCGTGGCAAAGGCCGCACGATCGCCGAGGCCAGCGCGGGCGAGCAGGCGCGACAGATCGTGGTTGCGCTCGGTCCAGTCGGCGGGAGGTCTGACCATGAATGCGGGCGAGGACCTGTTGACGCTGTGGGAGGGCTCGCGTGCCTTCCTACAATTCCAGCGCCCGGAAGGTTAACCGAAGAAGATCCCATGGCCCGTCCCAAGCCACCCGCCCCGACCCCCGTCTCAGCCGACGACATCGAGCTCGCGCTCTACGAGGCGATGCGGCGCGGCGACGTCGAACGCCTCATGGCGCTGTGGTCCGACGACGACGAGATCTGCTGCATCCACCCCGGCGGCGCGCGCCTGCTCGGCGCGGCGGCGATCCGCGCGTCGTTCGAGGTGATGTTCGGCAACGGCGCGATCGACGCCGAGCCGCACCGCGTGCGCCGGCTCGAATCGCACTCGAGCGCGGTGCACAGCGTGCTCGAGCGCGTTCGCGTCATGACGCCCGACGGCGAGCGCTTCGCCTGGGTGGTCGCGACCAACGTGTACCTGAAGTCGTCGCAGGGCTGGCGCCTGGTCGCGCACCACGCGAGCCCGGGCACCGAGGTGGAGGCGCAGGACAGCCCCGAGGCCGTGTCGACGCTGCACTGATGCCGTCGTCAACGATGAATGACTTCCGCGCGCCGCGCTGGCTGCCCGGCGGCCATGTGCAGACGATCTGGCCGGTCCTCTTCAGCCGCCGCTTCGACGGCACCCGGCCGGTCTACCGGCGCGAGCGCTGGACCACGCCCGACGGCGATTTCGTCGATGTCGACTGGCAGGGCGAAGACGCGCAAGGAGACGCCGGGCCGCTGCTCGTTCTCTTCCACGGTCTCGAGGGCTCGTCGTCGAGCCACTACGCGCAGGCGTTCGCCGCCGAGGCGAGGCGGCGCGGCTGGCGCTTCGCCGTGCCGCACTTCCGCGGCTGCTCGGGCGAGATCAATCTCGCGCCGCGCGCCTATCACTCGGGCGACCACGAGGAAGTCGGCTGGATGCTGGCGCGCTTCCGCGCGCTGCACTTCGGGCCGATCGTCGCCGTCGGCGTCTCGCTCGGCGGCAACGCCTTGCTGCGCTTCGTCGAGGAAGCCGGCGCGAGCGCGGCCGAGCGGGTTCGCGCCGTCGCCGCGGTCTCGGCGCCGCTCGACCTCGCCGCCGGCGGCCGCGCGATCGGCCGCGGCTTCGGCCGCCAGGTCTACACGCGAATGTTCATGCGGTCGATGAAGAAGAAGGCGCTCGTCAAGCTCGGCCAGCATCCGGGCCTGTTCGACGTGCGGGCGATGCGCGCAGCACGCGACCTGCGCGACTTCGACGAGATCTTCACCGGCCCGTTGCACGGCTTCGCCGGCGCCGACGACTACTACGCGCGCAGCTCGGCGAAGGCGCAGCTCCATCGCATCCGCATTCCGGCGCTGGTGCTGAACGCGCGCAACGATCCCTTCCTGCCGGCGTCGGCGTTGCCGCGCCCGGGAGAGGTGGGTCCGTGCGTGACGCTCTGGCAGCCGGCGCACGGCGGCCACGTCGGCTTCGCGGACGGGCGCTGGCCGGGGCACCTCCAGACCCTGCCGGGCCGGGTCGCCGGCTGGCTCGGCGACCACCTCTAGCGCCTTCCGGCGCGCAAAATCGGCGCATGGACGCCATCGTCGCCGCCGCCCTCAAGAAGTGGCCCAACGTGCCGCATTGCTACGCCTGGCTCGCGCTCGACGCGCGCGGCGACTGGTACATGCGCGACGACCGGATCCAGGCGGCCGGCCCGTTCCCGCGCGTCAAGGGCAGCCGCATCGACCACGAGAAGCTGCGCGAGTTCATCGCCCGCAACTATGCCGCCGATGCGAGCGGCGCCTGGTTCTTCCAGAACGGGCCGCAGCGCGTCTACGTCGAGCTCGAGGCGGCGCCGTGGATCTGGCGCCTGCAGCCCGACCCGCTCTCGAGCGCCGTCGTCACGAGCCACACCGGCCTGCCCGCCGTGCCCGGCGAAACGTTCGTCGAC
>JADGRJ010000190.1 GCA_017881025.1 Rhizobacter sp.
TGCACGCCGATGCTGCAGACCATCACCACGCAGAGCAGCAGCAGCTGCAGGACGAGCACGGTGATGAACTTGGCTAGAAAGCCGAGCCAGGTCGGCGCCGGCATGCTGTCGCCGATGTCGTCCATACGCGCGTCGCGCTCGCGCCAGACCAGCTCGCCGGTGTAGATCGCGGTGACGATCAGCACGAACAGGCCGAACAGGCCGGAGACGAGGTCGAGCACCTTGTAGGTGAGCGGATAGGTGTTGGTGCCGTAGAACGAGCCGAGCGTCAGCGCGTTGCCGATCACGAGCAGCACGCCGCCGAGGACGATGGTGAGGAAGCGCGGGCTGCGCAGGATCTCGCCGAGGTAGAGGCGCGCCAGGCCGGGAAGCATGCGCGCGAACGCGGCAGCGCTGCGGTCGGGCAGCACGGCCGGCAGGGGCGCGGCGCGCGGCGCAGCGACGGCGACGCCGTCGCCTTCGACGTCGGCCACCGCCGCCTTGCGCCGCCCCGTCGATGCCACCGACTGCATCCGGAAGGCGCGATAGCCGAGCAGCGTGACGACGACGCCGACGCCGACCCAGAGAACGCGGTTCCAGAGCAGCACGCCCTCGAGCGGCACCTGCTGCGCGTTCTTCTGGGCGATGCTCCAGTAGCGCATGAGCACGTCGACGGCCGTCGCTCCCGAGGGATCGATCAGTGCCGCGAGCGTCTTGTTCTCCATGTCGCTCAGCAGGTTCTCGGCGAACAGGTAGCCGACCAGCGCGATCACGCCGGCGACGTAGACCGGCGCCATCTGCCGCGTCAGCGCGGCGAGAACGAAGAAGCAGCCGCCGAGCCAGAGCACGTTCGGGATCAGCACGAAGAGGTAGGGCCGCGCGAAGCTCTGCCAGGCCGGCGAGGCGGCCACGCGCGCCGCGTCGACGCCGGGCCAGTGCGTGCCGATCAGCACGCCGACGACGATGCCGAGGAAGATCATCACCAGCGTCAGCCAGGCGCCGCACAGGCGGCCGAAGAAATAGGCGCGCTTCGTGATCGGCGCGCTGAAGAAGAACGGGTGGATGCCGACCTCGAAGTCCTGCTGCACCGCGCGGCCGGCGACCGAGCCGATCACGGTGATGCCGGTGAAGCCGAGGACGCCGATGCCGATCGCCAGCGCGTACGGGCCGTTGATGAGGATCTTGTCGCCGCCGAAGCTGACCCTCGCCCCGGAAACGGCGCCGCCCGCCGCCGCCATCCAGAGGCCGGCGACGGCGGCGTAGAGCACGAGGTAGACCCAGGTCGAGACCATCCGCAGGCGGCGGACGAAGTCGAACCCGGCGATGGTCCAGAACGGCGAGCTCATCTCAGGCCGCGGCGGCGACCGGGTCGCGCAGGTAGCCGGCGATGCTGCAGAAGTAGACGTCCTCGAGCTCGCTCTCGACCGGCTCGAAGCCGGGCTCCGGCACGCCGCCCTCGGCATAGGCGCGAACGATCGTCTGCCCGGCCTGCAGGCGCGTCGAGACGAGCTGCAGGCGCGCCTTCAACGCCTCGATCTCGCCCTTGCCCGCGGCCTTCCTCCAGATGCGCCCCTGCATGCCGGCGACGAGCGCGTCGGGCCTGCCGGTGAGGAGGACGCGGCCGGCGTCGATGACGGCGAGCTGGCCGCACAGGTCGGCGACGTCGCTGACGATGTGGGTCGACAGGATCACGATCACGTCGGCGGCGATGTCGGCGAGCAGGTTGTGGAAGCGGACGCGCTCCTCCGGATCGAGGCCGGCGGTCGGCTCGTCGACGATGACGAGCTTGGGGTTGCACAGCAGCGCCTGGGCGATGCCGAAGCGCTGCCGCATGCCGCCGGAAAAGCCGCCGAGCTTCTGCTTGCGAACGGCGTGCAGGTTGACGCGATGCAGGAGCGCCTCGACCGTCTGCCGCCGCGACGGCGCGTCGACCAGGCCCTTCAGGCGCGCGAAATGGTCGAGCAGGTCCAGCGCCGACACCTTGGCGTAGACGCCGAAGTCCTGCGGCAGGTAGCCGAGCACGCGGCGCACCGCGTCCTTGTCGCGCAGCACGTCGATGTCACCGCCGGGCAGGCCCTTCAGCACCGCGCTGCCGGCATCGGCGTCCTGCAGCGTCGCCAGCGTGCGCATCAGGGTCGACTTGCCCGCGCCGTTCGGGCCGAGCAGTCCGAACATGCCGGTCGGGATCGTCAGCGAGACGCGATCGAGCGCGCGCACGCCGTTGCCGTAGGTCTTGGCGAGGTCGCGGATCTGTAGTTCCATGCGTCGTGAGGTGGAAGCCGGCGCGGATGGTAGCTCGGCAACAACGGTAATGAATCGTGTGAAACGACCTTGACGACGCGATGAAGGCGTAGATTGCTCGCCGCCGCCATACGGAGTTCGTGCAGCCCCTCGTGGACACCGCCCTAGCAGCCAGCCGGCTTCGATCGCTCGCCTCGGACCCCGCAAGTCGGTCCGGAACCGCGGTGCTGCGCGAGGTGCTTCCCGAGATCGAGACGGCCGTTCGCGCCGGGGTCTCGCAGGTCGTCATTCTCGAGGAGCTGCGCACGCTGGGGTTCGAGATGACCCAGAGCGGATTTCGAAGCGCGTTGCGGCGCCTGCGAACGGAACGGCCCCGGACCGAGCGCGTCACCAGGGTGCCTGCGTCGACCGATTTCTGGTCGGGCCTGGCGACGCGGCCGGCGGCGTTCACATCGACGACGACCGGCGGCTCCCTCTACGACGTGGAAGCGCTGAGCCGGTTGCTCATGGCCTCGCAGCGAATGGAAATGGAAGACGGGCATCGCTGACGGGCCGCGACAGCGAATCGAAGGTCCGTTTATGGCGAGCCGGAAGCAGGGGCGCCTTCGAGAATGGGCGCCTCGTCGCTTCCGTGAGATTCCGTCATGCCCTCGTTCCGACTGGTCGGCTTGTCGCCCGACCGCTTCGCGCCCTTGTTCGCGCTCGCTCCCGAAGCGCTCGCCTCGCGCGGGGCGCGGCGCGTCACCGCGACCGCCAAGCCGGGCTTCCCGTGCCGTGTCGGCCTGGCCGATGCCGAGCCGGGCGAGGAACTCCTGCTCCTGCCGTTCGAGCACCAGCCGCAGAACTCGCCGTATCGGTCATCCGGCCCGATCTATGTGAAGGCGGGCGCGAGCCCGCGGGTTCTCGGCGTGGGCGAGATTCCCGACTACGTCCGCCTGCGGCAGATCTCGCTGCGTGCGTACGACGGCGAGCACATGATCGTCGGCGCCGAAGTCTGTGCCGGAGACGAGGTCGGCGTCGAGATCGAGCGCCAGTTCGCCGACCCGCGCGTCAGCTACATCCATCTCCACAATGCCAAGCGCGGCTGCTTCTCATGCCTCGTCGAGCGAGTTCGCCTTGGCTAGGAAGGTGCTCCAGGCCGCCTAGCGACGTGTCGGTGCCCACAGCAGCCCGGCCGCGTCGAGCAATTCGAAAGCGCCGCTCAGACGGCCGTAGCATGCGCCAGGAAGGCGGCCGCTGGGCGATGAAGATATTTCTGAGCTACTCCTCACAGAACCGCGCCCTGGTCGAGCCGGTCAACTTCGCGCTGGCCGCGCAGGGCCACGATGTGTTCTTCGACCGCGACGACCTGCCGGCGGGAACCGAATACGACCAGAGGATCAGCGAGGCGGTCGACGGCAGCGATCTCTTTGTCTTCATGCTCAGCCCCGACTCGACCAAACCGGGCAGCTACGCGCTCACCGAGCTGAATCTGGCGCAGAAGAAGTGGGCGAATCCCTCCGGGCGGGTGCTGCCGGTCGCCGTGGAGCGCGTCGCCTTCGATCACATTCCCGCCTACCTCAAGTCCGTCACCATTCTCGAGCCGACCGGAAACCTGGCGGCAGCCGTGGTCGATGCCGTGCACCGCCTCGCGATGACACGGCAAGGGCCGAAGCGGGTGGCGTTGATCGTGTCGGCCGTCGTGGTTCTCGCCCTCGCGATCGCGGCCTGGTTCTTCTCGACCGATCGGACAAAGACGGTCATCGCCGGCAAGGATGGCGCGCCTTCCGTGCTCATCCCGGGGGCAAGCTTCACGATGGGCGACGGCGAAGACTCGCCGTTGCGCACCGTCTATGTCGGCGCTTTCTATCTCGACCGATTCGAGGTCACGACGCAGCGCTTCGGCAAGTTTCTCGCTGCGACGGGGGCGGTCGACCCGCCCGAGGGCTGGGACGAAGCCAAATCGGCCGCGGCGCGCGAGCTGCCGGTCGTCGGCGTCGATTGGCGCGAGGCCGAAGCGTACTGTCGCTGGGCCGGCAAGCGTCTGCCGACCGAAGCGGAATGGGAACGCGCGGCTCGCGGCACGGAGGCGCGGACCTATCCCTGGGGCAACGAGGACCCTGTGGCCGAGCGTGCCCGATTCGCGACCAGCGCAGCCGGCCCGTACCAGGGAGGGCTGGCGCCGGTGGGAAGCCATGGCGCCGGGCAGAGCAGCGACGGCATTCAAGACCTCGCGGGCAACGCGAGCGAGTGGGTGGCCGACTGGTACTCGGAAAGTTTCGCGACCAGCGACGTGCGAAACCCCAAGGGTCCCGAGAGCGGAACGGGCAAGGGCATTCGTGGTGGGGGATGGCAAGAGCCGGCCGAGCGACTCAGGTCCGCCAAGCGCTTCCATGCATCACCGGACAACCGTGCCGACGATCTCGGTTTTCGCTGCGCGCGGGACGCCGCGCAGTGATCTCGAGCAGTCGCGAGACGGCTCGGTCCTACAGCGAATCGGACGAACGGATGGTGGGGCCCTCGCCGCGAAGTCCCTACATTCCTCTGACGACCACCGCGCCCTGGCGCAGTCATAGGAGCACCAGCATGAGCAACGATCCGAGCCCTCTGAAATACATGGGTACGCAAAGCCAGGAGACCGTGAACATGGCGGCCGCCATGGCTGACGATGCCAGCCGCGGCGTTTCCGCCGTAAGCAGCAAGATCGGTGACGCCGCGAACCGGGCCATGGGCAAGGCGAAGGAAACGCTTCAGTCAGCCGCCGGGCAGGTTCGCGAGCGGGCGACGACGGCCGTGACGACGTACACGAAAGAGGATCCGGTCCGGGCGGTCTTGATCGCGGCGGCCACCGGCGCGCTGTTGATGAGCCTCGTTGCGATGATGGCGCGGTCAGGAGCTCGGTCGGTGAAACGCACCCTCCGGAGATGAACCCAGGGGTGCCGTCGACAGCCTTGGCCATGCAGGCGCGCTCCAGGTCGTAGAGATCGTCGCCAGGCGTGGGCCATGCGTTCGCCGCCGACCCGACACGATTTCACGCGTCGGACGACGAAGTAAGTGAGGTAGACGAGCGCCGGATACACCCACAGCGGCGTCGCGCCGCCACCACCGAAGATTCCGCCTTCGAACGCCCAGAAGAGGAAGGCCGTCCCCGCCAGGCCCGCCGACAGGACGACCAGCAAGGCGACGCCGACGCCGAAGACGATGCGGCTGACGATCCATCGACGCTGGATCGACGGGTCGGGGCGTTCGGTGACGTTCGTAGCCGGGAATCGTAGCCGGGCGAATCCGGCCCTTCAACCCGGCGGCCGGGGTGACCCGTCCGCCCGGGCTACCATCGTTGGATGAGTCGCCAGCGCGCCGTCGAATGAACTACTCGTTCCAGTTCGGCGCCGTCTTCGCCGCCTGGCCGCTCCTGCTCGAGGGCACCTGGAAGACGATCGAGCTCTCGTTCCTCGCCATGCTCGGCGGCCTCGCGGTGGCGATCGTCTGCGCCTGGGCGAAGACGGGCGGGCCGGCGCCGCTAAGGGGGCTCGTCAACGCCTACATCGAGCTCATCCGCAACACGCCATTCCTGGTCCAGCTGTTCTTCTTTTTCTTCGCGCTGCCGGCGATCGGCCTGCGCTGGTCGGCACACACGGCAGCGCTGACGGCGATGGTCGTCAACCTCGGCGCCTACGCCACCGAGATCATCCGCGCCGGCATCGAGGCGATCCCGAAAGGCCAGATCGAAGCCGGCCTGGCGCTCAACCTGAAGGCGCACGAGATCTTCCGGTTCGTCGTCCTCAAGCCGGCCCTGAAGGCGATCTATCCGGCACTGACAAGCCAGTTCATCCTCCTCATGCTGAGCTCGAGCGTCGTCTCGGTGATCTCGGCCGACGACCTGACGTCGGTCGCCTCGAACCTGCAGTCGCAGACCTTCCGCAGCTTCGAGATCTACATCGTCGTGGCGGCGATCTACCTGGCGCTCGCGCTGTCGTTCTCGACCCTGTTCCGCGTCGTCTACCGGCGCACGTTCAACTACCCCGACCGGCGCTAGGCATGAAACAGCCTGATGGCGCCTCTCTTCGTTCGCTGCCCCCCGAGGGGGCGTGTCAGTCCCTTGGGGCGGCCCGGCGGGACTGACGCGAATGCGCACCTTCGGCCCCGGCGATTTCCTGTTCATCCTCGCGGCGGCGCGCTGGACGCTGGCGCTGTCGCTGATCGCCTTCATCGGCGGCGCGATCGGCGGCCTCGTCGTCGCCCTCAGCCGGACCAGCGACATCGGCTGGCTGCGCAGCGCCTCCGCGGCCTTCATCCAGCTCTTCCAGGGCACGCCGCTGCTGCTGCAGCTCTTTCTCATCTTCTTCGGCGCGCCGGTGCTCGGCTTCGACATCAACCCATGGCTCGCTGCCGGCATCGCCCTTGTCCTCAACAGCAGCGCCTTCCTCGGCCAGATCTGGCGCGGCTGCATCGAGGCGATCCCGCGCGGCCAGTGGGAGGCTGCCGATTCGCTCAGCCTCTCGTACCGCGACCGCATGCGCGACATCATCCTGCCGCAGGCGGTGCGAATCGCCGTCGCGCCGACGGTCGGCTACATGGTGCAGATCATCAAGGGCACGTCGCTGGCGGCGATCATCGGCTTCACCGAGATCACGCGTGCCGGCCAGATCATCAACAACGCCACCTTCCAGCCGCTGGTCGTCTTCAGCGCCGTCGCGGCGATCTACTTCGCGATCTGCTGGCCGCTCTCGCTGCTCGCGGCGGGCATCGAGCGCCGCCACCGCAAGGCGCTTGCCCGCTGAGCCGTCGCGGGAGGCCCGATTGCCGCATCATCGCTTCACCACCAAGACAGGAGACAACGTCATGATCCGATCCCCCCAACGGCGCCGCTTCGCGATCGGCGCGGCCGGCCTCGGCCTCGCCGCCGCCTTGCCCGCGTGGCTGGCGACGGCCCGGGCGCAGAGCGTCGACGAGATCAAGAAGAAGGGCGAGATCGCGGTCGGCCTGCTGGTCGACTTCCCGCCCTACGGCACGGTCAACAGCGCCAACGAGCCCGACGGCTACGACGCCGACGTCGCCCGCCTGCTCGCCAAGGACTGGGGCGTCAAGCTCAAGCTCGTTCCGGTCACCGGCCCGAACCGGATCCCGTTCCTGCTCACCAACAAGGTCGACGTGCTCATCGCCTCGCTCGCGATCACGCCCGAGCGCGCCAAGCAGGTCCAGTTCTCGAAGCCCTACGCGGCAGCGACGATCGTGCTGCTCGCTGCGAAGAAGACCAACGTCAAGGGGCCGGCCGACCTCAAGGGCCTGAAGGTTGGCGTCGCCCGCGCGAGCACGCAGGACATCGCGCTCACGGCCGTCGCGCCGCCCGGCACCGAGATCCGCCGCTTCGACGACGACGCCTCGGGAATGCAGGCGCTGATGTCGGGCCAGGTCGACGCGCTCGGCTGCTCGACGACGGTGGCGGCGCAAATCGAGAAGCGCGCGCCGCCGGGCACCTACGAGGACAAGTTCGTCCTGCGCCAGCAGGTGATGGGCGTCGCGATGCGGCCTGCGCAGGCGGAGTTGGAGAAGGCCGTCAACGACTTCGTCGATCGCAACAAGGCCA
>JADGRJ010000191.1 GCA_017881025.1 Rhizobacter sp.
CCGCTCGCGGCGATCTCGCAAGCCAACGCCCTGCTCGCCGAAGACGCCACCGATCCGGCGCAGCGCCAGCTGATGAAGATGGTCACCGAGAACGTCGAGCGGCTCAAGCGCATCGTCGACGACGTCATGGAGGTCGCGCCCGGGCAGATGCAGGAGGTCGGCGCGATCGACGCCAGCGCGCAGATCGCCGTCATCTGCGCCGAGTGGGCGCAGGCCTCGGGCGTCGGGATCGGCGGCGCCGGCATGCTGCAGCTCGATCTTCCCGACGAGCCGCTCGGCGTGATGTTCGACGCCGAGCACCTGCGCCGCGTCCTCGTCAACCTGCTCGACAACGCGCGTCGCCACGTCAGCGACAAGCCGGGCGCGATCCGGGTCCGGCTCGCGCCGGCGGCCGAGGACGGCACGCGCGCCGTCTTCAGCGTCCTGAGCGAGGGCGCGCCGATCGCGGCCGACGTCGAGGCCTATTTGTTCGAGCCCTTTTTCTCGACTCGCAGCCGCGGCGCCGGTCTCGGCCTTTACATTTGCAGGGAGCTCTGCGAACGATACGGCGCCCGCATCGACTACCGGCTGCTGCCGCCCGAAGAGCCGCGCCGCAACGACTTCTTCGTCGACATGCGGCGCGCCGTCGTCCAGACGACGACGGACCGACCGACGCTCACCTCATGACCACTGCCTCGCATTTCAGCCTGCTCGTCGTCGACGACGAGCCCGACCTCAGGACGCTCTACGAGCTGACGCTCCTGCGCGAAGGCTACGACCTCGACACCGCCGGCACGGTGCAGGAAGCGCTGCTCCATCTCAAGGACCGCACCTACAGCGCCGTCATCACCGACATGCGCCTGCCCGACGGCAGCGGCCTCGACGTGCTGCGCTGGCTCGAGGAGAACAACCGGCGCGAGAAGGCGATCGTCATCACCGCCTACGGCTCGTCGGAGAACGCGGTCGAGGCGCTGAAGGCCGGCGCCTACGACTACCTGACGAAGCCGGTCGACCTGAAGCAACTCCGCGGCGTCGTCGCCTCCGCGCTCGGCCGCGGCGGCAGCGGCGCGCCGACGGTCGACCCGACGACGCTGCCCTCGGAGCACCGCAGCGCGGCGGCGCCGCGCACGCCGCGCCCGACCCCGACGCCGACGCCGGCGCCGGTGAGCGCCGCGCTCCTCCGGATGGCCGGCCAGTCGATGGCGATGCAACAGGTGCGCTCGCTGGTCGAAAAGGTCGCGCGCAGCATGGCGCCTGTGGTCATCGCCGGCGAGTCCGGCACCGGCAAGGAGCTGGTCGCGCGCGCGATCCACGAGGTGAGCGTGCGCAGCGCGATGCCGTTCGTTCCGGTCAACTGCAGCGCGATTCCGGAGAACCTGCTCGAGGCCGAGTTCTTCGGCTACCGCAAGGGCGCGTTCACCGGCGCCAACGACGATCGCGAAGGCTTCTTCCAGGCCGCCAACGGCGGCACGCTCTTCCTCGACGAGATCGGCGACCTGCCGCTGTCGATGCAGTCGAAGCTCTTGCGCGCGATCCAGGAGCGCTCGGTGCGACCGGTCGGCGCGGTCACCGAAGTGCCGGTCGACGTTCGGCTCCTGAGCGCGACGCACAAGGACCTCGGCGCCGAGGTCCAGGCCGGCCAGTTTCGCCAGGACCTCTACTACCGGCTCAACGTCATCCAGATCCGGGTGCCGCCGCTGCGCGACCGCCTCGAGGACCTGATGGGGATCAGCGAGCGCGTCCTCGAGCGGCTCGCGCGCGATGCCGGCGTCTGGCCGGCGCCGCGGCTGACGCGCGACGCGCTCGTGCACCTCTCGCGCTACCCGTTCCCCGGCAACGTGCGCGAGCTCGAGAACCTGCTCCATCGCGCGGTCGCGCTTTCGGGCGCCGAAGAGCTCGACGTCTACGACCTCGGCCTGCCCGAGTCGGTCTTCACCGACAGCGCGGCGCAGGAGCTCGACCAGATCGGCGCCGCCGTCGAAAGCGCGGGCGAGGCGACGCGTCACCCGGTGCGGATGGCGCCGGTCGAGGAGCCGTTGCCGAACGACCTGGCGAAGTACCTCGACGACGTCGAGCGCGACATCCTCGTCCGCGCCCTCGAGCACCATCGCTTCAATCGCACCGCCGCCGGCATCAGCCTGGGCCTGTCGCTGCGCCAGATGCGCTACCGGATGGCGCGGCTCAACGTCCACGTCGGCGGTGATTCCGGTGGCGTGGACCGCGGCGAGTGAGGGAGTTCGACTGGCGCCGCGGCTGGCTGCGGCGCGCGCGCCGCGTGCCGTCGCCCAACTTCGGGCCGCGCCCGGCGGCGACTCAGGTCGACCTCGTCGTGCTGCATTCGATCAGCCTGCCGCCGGGCGAGTATGGCGGCAGCGCGATCGAGCGCCTGTTTGCCAACGAGCTCGACTGGAGCGCGCATCCGTACTTCGAGACGATCCGCGGCATGACGGTCTCAGCGCATTTCCTGATCCGCCGCGACGGCGAGCTGGTCCAGTTCGTGTCCTGCGACGACCGTGCCTGGCATGCCGGCGCGTCGCACTGGAAGGGGCGCGACGACTGCAACGATTTCTCGGTCGGCATCGAGCTCGAGGGGCTCGAAGGCGAGGCCTTCGACGACGCGCAGTATCCGGCGCTCGCCGGCCTCCTCGGCAGCCTCGCGCTGCGCTATCCGATCGCCGCCGTGGCCGGCCACGAGCACGTCGCGCCGGGCCGCAAGAACGATCCCGGCGCCGGCTTCGAGTGGTCGCGCCTGCGCCGCCTGGCGCCTTCCGCGAAGCTCGCCTTCGCGGCCTGATCGACCGCTTTCCCGCAGAGGCCGTTTCGGCCCGCTTGACGACGAAATCGGCGACAATCGGTTCGTGACAAATCTACGGGTTAGACGCTATAGGTAGTGGTTGTTGCGCGTCGAGACCCCAGATATAGTGTTCCTCGCGGTATCCTGAATTTGCCTCGAGGGGGTCGCGGCCAAGCGTCGCGAAGCGCGTCCCCGGCGAGTTTTTTCGAACGTCGGCAGGGCTCCGGCGCATCACACAAAGCGTCCTGGCAGCACCGAGAAGCCAGGGCTCCACAGGGGACTCCATGCAAGCAACCACCGCTCAGGCGAGTTCCGTCGCCGCGGCATCCACCCGGGCCGCGGCCCGGCCCGCCCCGGCCGCGTCGGCCTACCAGGGTTACCAGATTCTTCGCCGCAACGGCGCCGTCGTCTCGTTCGAGCCGAACAAGGTCGCGGTCGCGCTGATGAAGGCGTTTCTCGCCGTCCACGGCACCCAGGGCGCGGCCTCGGCGAGCGTGCGCGAGACCGTCGACGGCCTGACCGAATCGGTCGTGCGCGGCCTGCTGCGATCGCGACCGGGCGGCGGCACGTTCCACATCGAGGACGTTCAGGATCAGGTCGAGCTCGGCCTGATGCGCGGCGGCCACCACGAGGTCGCCCGCGCCTACGTGCTCTACCGCGAGCGGCGCGCCCAGGAGCGCGCCAAGCAGGGCTCGGCACCGGTCGTCGCCGCGCCGGCGTTGATGGTCACCGACCGCGGTGTTCGGGTGCCGTTCGATTCCGCGCGCATGCAGACGCTGATCGAGTCGGCCTGCGCCGGCCTCGGCGCCGACGTGCGACCCGAGCCGATCCTGACCGAGACCAAGCGCAACCTCTACGACGGCGTGCCGATCGACGAAGTGCACAAGGCGGCGATCCTGGCCGCGCGCACGCTGATCGAGAAGGACCCCGGCTACACGCGGGCGACGGCGCGCCTCCTGCTGCACACGATCCGGCGCGAGATCCTCGGCGAGGAGCTGCTCCAGTCGGACATGGAGACGCGCTACGCCGAGTACTTCCCCCAGTTCGTCAAGAAGGGCGTCGCCGCCGAGCTGCTCGACGAGAAGCTCCTCCACTACGACCTCGCCCGCCTCGGCGCCGCGCTCAAGGCCGACCGCGACCTGCAGTTCGACTACCTCGGCCTGCAGACCCTTTACGACCGCTACTTCCTGCACATCGACGAAGCGCGCATCGAGCTGCCGCAGGCGTTCTTCATGCGCGTGGCGATGGGCCTGGCGCTGAACGAGATCGACCGCGAGGAGCGGGCGATCGAGTTCTACGAGGTGCTCTCGACGTTCGACTTCATGAGCTCGACGCCGACGCTCTTCAACGCCGGAACGCGCCGCTCGCAGCTGTCGAGCTGCTACCTGACGACCGTCTCCGACGACCTCGACGGCATCTACGAGGCGCTCAAGGAAAACGCGCTGCTCTCGAAGTTCGCCGGCGGCCTCGGCAACGACTGGACCAACGTGCGCGCGCTCGGCAGCTACATCAAGGGCACCAACGGCAAGAGCCAGGGCGTCGTGCCGTTCCTGAAGGTCGTCAACGACACCGCGGTCGCGGTCAACCAGGGCGGCAAGAGGAAAGGCGCCGTCTGCGCCTACCTGGAAAGCTGGCACCTCGACATCGAGGAGTTCCTCGAGCTGCGCAAGAACACCGGCGACGATCGCCGGCGCACGCATGACATGAACACCGCCAACTGGGTGCCCGACCTGCTGATGAAGCGGGTGATGGAAGGCGGCGACTGGACGCTCTTCTCGCCTTCGACCTGCCCCGACCTGCACGACAAGTTCGGCCGCGCCTTCGAGGGCGCCTACACGGCGTACGAGGACAAGGCGGCGCGCGGCGAGATCAAGCTGTTCAAGAAGGTGAAGGCGGCCGACCTGTGGCGGCGCATGCTCACCATGCTGTTCGAGACCGGCCACCCCTGGATCACGTTCAAGGACGCCTGCAACGTGCGCTCGCCGCAGCAGCACGTCGGCGTCGTCCACTCGAGCAACCTGTGCACCGAGATCACCCTCAACACCGGGCCGACCGAGATCGCGGTCTGCAACCTGGGCTCGGTCAACCTGGCCCAGCACATCGCCGACGGCAAGCTCGACCAGACCAAGCTCAAGAAGACGGTCGCGACGGCGATGCGGATGCTCGACAACGTCATCGACATCAATTACTACGCGGTCAAGAAGGCGCGCGACTCGAACCTGCGCCACCGGCCGGTCGGCCTCGGCATCATGGGCTTCCAGGACGCGCTCTACGAGATCAAGGTGCCGTACGCGTCGGACGCGGCGGTCGAGTTCGCCGACCGCTCGATGGAAGCCGTCTGCTATCACGCCTACTGGGCCTCGACCGAGCTCGCCCAGGAGCGGGGGCGCTACTCGAGCTATCGCGGGTCGCTGTGGGACCGCGGCATCCTGCCGGTCGACTCGCTCGACCTGCTCGCCGAGCAGCGCGGCACCCTGAAAGGCGCCGCCGCGGGGACCTCGCTTGTCGAGATCGACCGCAGCTCGACGCTCGACTGGACGACGCTTCGCGCCCGCATCGGCGAGCACGGCATGCGCAACTCGAACTGCGTCGCGATCGCGCCGACGGCGACGATCTCCAACATCGTCGGCGTCAGCGCCTCGATCGAGCCCTCGTTCGGCAACCTCTCGGTGAAGTCGAACCTGTCGGGCGAGTTCACGATCGTCAACGAGTACCTGGTGCGCGACCTGAAGCGCGCCGGCCTCTGGGACGAGGTCATGGTCATGGACCTGAAGCACTTCGACGGCTCGCTGAAGCGGATCGACCGCGTTCCCGAGGACCTGAAGCAGCTCTACGCGACCGCCTTCGAGATCGAGACGCAGTGGCTGGTCGAGGCCGCGGCGCGGCGCCAGAAGTGGATCGACCAGGCGCAGTCGCTCAACATCTACATGGCCGGCGCCTCGGGCAAGAAGCTCGACGAGACCTACAAGCTCGCCTGGCTGCGCGGCCTGAAGACGACGTACTACCTGCGCACGCAGAGCGCCACGAACGCCGAGAAGTCGACCGTCAAGTCGAGCCAGCTCAACGCGGTGTCGAACGGCGCGCGCAGCGGCGCGGCGGCCGGTGCGAGCAGCACCGCGACGGCCGAGCCGGCGAGCGACGAGCTCGCGAGCGACGTCAAGTTCTGTGCGCTCGACAACCCGGAGTGCGAAGCGTGTCAGTGAGCAAGCGCGTCGTCTTCGCGGCGTGTGAACGAGTACCGCGAATCACGGTTCGCGATGCAACAGAGCAACAAAATCGAAGCGGCAGGATTGATATGTCTTGGGCTTCGCACTCATTGTTCCGATAATCCGGACGCAGAGGAAATATCCGCAATGCTGGTTTGGGAAGAAGACAGAACCACCGAGAACGTTCACGCCGCAAGCACCGCGCCCCGCGCGGTCTCCGCCTTGCCGTCGCTGGTTGCGGCGCCCTCCTTCAGCGCCGAACCGGTCGCCTTTCCTCCGCAGCGTCCGGCTTCTGCCGCCGCCACGCCCTCGGCACCGATCGCGCGCCGCGTCAAGGCGTCCGACAAGCGGATCATCAACGGCGCCACCGACGTCAACCAGTTGGTGCCGTTCAAGTACAAGTGGGCGTGGGAGAAGTACCTCGCTACCTGCGCCAATCATTGGATGCCGCAGGAAGTGAACATGTCGCGCGACATCGCGACCTGGAAGGATCCGAACGGCCTGACCGACGACGAGCGCCGCATCGTCAAGCGAAACCTCGGCTTCTTCGTCACCGCCGATTCGCTCGCCGCCAACAACATCGTCCTCGGCACCTACCGCCACATCACGGCGCCGGAGTGCCGCCAGTTCCTGCTGCGCCAGGCGTTCGAGGAAGCGATCCACACCCACGCCTACCAGTACATCGTCGAGTCGCTGGGCCTCGACGAGAGCGAGATCTTCAACGCCTACAACGAGATCGACTCGATCCGCGACAAGGACGAGTTCCTGATCCCGTTCATCACGGCGATCATGGATCCGCACTTCCACACCGGCACGGTCGAGAACGACCGCACCCTGTTGAAGTCGCTGATCGTCTTCGCCTGCCTGATGGAAGGCCTGTTCTTCTACGTCGGCTTCACCCAGATCCTGGCGCTCGGCCGGCAGAACAAGATGACCGGCGCCGCCGAGCAGTACCAATACATCCTGCGCGACGAGTCGATGCACTGCAACTTCGGCATCGACCTGATCAACCAGATCAAGGCCGAGAACCCCCAACTCTGGACGCCGGAGTTCAAGGCCGAGATCAAGGCGCTGTTCGAGAAGGCGGTGGCGCTCGAGTACCGCTATGCCGAAGACACCATGCCGCGCGGCGTGCTCGGCATGAACGCTTCCATGTTCAAGGGCTATCTGCGCTACATCGCCAACCGGCGCGCGGTGCAGATCGGCCTCGCGGAGCTCTTCCCGAACGAGGAAAACCCGTTCCCGTGGATGAGCGAGATGATCGATCTGAAGAAGGAGCGCAATTTTTTCGAGACCCGCGTCATCGACTACCAGACCGGTGGTGCGCTGACGTGGGAGTAGTGGCCGGCGCGCGCGTTTCGCGTCGGCAAGTGAGAGATCAAGATTCGCAGGCCCCACAGAGTGGCGACAACGAGCGCTGCCAGCCTGCCCCCCGATTCATCGTACTGGGGCGCCCCTCCTGGGCAGTCCGTGGGCGGTGAATAGCCACTGGCCGACGACGCGTCGAAAGCCGGTGGTTCCATGTCAACTTGATCAAGGAGAAACGTGATGGCAACTGCGAAAAAGGCCGCTAAGAAATCATCGGCCAAGAAGTCAACGGCGAAGAAGTCGACGGCGAAGAAGTCCGGCGCCAAGAAGTCGGCCGCCAAGAAGACCGGCGTCAAGAGGGCCGCCAAGAAGTCTGGCGCCAAGAAGTCCGCCAAGAAGTCGGCGAAAAAGTCGGCGAAAAAGTCGGCGAAAAAGTCCGCCAAGAAGTCGGCCAAGAAGTCAGCCAAGAAGTC